>SYIF01000108.1 GCA_005798855.1 Actinomycetota bacterium
CGACGTAGATGCCTTGCAGTTCGCTTCCCGTGAACCAGAGCGTCACCGAGAGGATGAACGAGGCGAAAGCGGCAATGAGAATAATGGCCGCGGCGCGGATAGTCGAAAGTTTTCGCAATTGATCAACTCCTGTTTGTTCCTACGTGGGCTGTACGTGATACTTCGTTGGGAAGACTGGCTCAGCCCGATTGGTGGGCAACAGCGTCAGCCGACCGGGGGCGTTACGGCAGAGAACCTCCGAAAGCGATGCAAATAAAACCTGGTTCAGCACGCCACGTCCTCTATGTTGGCCTCAATGTCGGTCTCTTTGGCAATCGCGAGCGCTGTCCTCTTCGGCGTTTGGAAATTCGGCATCGGCCAGTACCGGGGGCGCATCTCGCCCTACGCGATCGTGCTGGTTACGTCGCTGGTGGGCATTGGGTTCTATCTTGCGTCGGCGTGGCACACGGACAAGGTGCTGTTCGCCCCCAAGGATGTGTTGCCCGGATTCGTCGCGGGTACCTGCGCTCTGATCGCGAGCGTCGTGATGCTCAAGGCGTTTCAACGCGGCAAGCTCGGCGTCGTCGCGGGCATCGGCGCCAGCAGCGGGCTCGTGCCGCTGGCCTATTCGATCCTGATCGGCGAACCGCTCTCAACCAGCGATATCGCCGGCATGGTGGTGATCATGATCGGCATCGTCATCTTCTTCCTACCAGCCATGCGACGAAAGCCGGGCGAGATCTACTCTGTCGCCGCGATCGTCCTGTCACTCGTTGCCTCGCTCTTCTGGGGACTCGCGATCGTGCTCGAGGATCGCGGCTCGCGCGTGAGCATTCCCATCACCGTGTTGATCTCCCTCGTGCCGCAGATTCTGTTTTCTGCCGCGATGCTGCTTTTCGTCAACCGCTCGCTCGGCGGCTTGACTCGCCCCTCGCTGATCCGACTCGCCGGGGCCGGCGTGGCACTCGCCGTGGGCAACGTGCTCTTCTTCACTGCGGCCAACCTGGGCAATGTCGGCGTCGTATCGGTCCTCACGGGATTGGCCCCACTCGTCGTCGCGGTGCTGGCCCTCGTCTTCCTCCGTGAACGCATGGTCCGATCGGAGCTCGTGGCGATGGGTATCACCATCGTTGGAGCATGCCTCCTCGCGATCTGATGGCCCGGCCCGCACGATACGGCGGTCCGATACCAAGAATACGATCCCAGCCATGAAGCGATACAGCGTCCTTACCATCACGATCATCCTCGCGATCGCAGCCTTCGCCCCCACCGCCTCCGCCGCGACCACCCCGCTCCAAAGCCTCACCGGCAAATGGAGCGGCACTCTCAACGGTGCGAAGCCGAAGATCACGGTGACGATACACCTGACGGGCAAGTGGAACGGCTCCCGCATCGCCTTCGGCGGGGGTATCAACTGCAGCGGCCGGCTGACGTTTGTCGGCAAAGACGCGACGTCGTACCGCTTCGTCGAGCGCATCACGAAGTCCACCAGCACCAGTTGTGCCCTCGCCCGGGGCATCGACCGGTTTACCCCGCTCGCAGACGGCAGCCTCGACTATGCCTGGAAACTGGACGGTGGTGGCCAGAGCTCCGCGACGACGCTTCGCCGTAGCGTCACCTGAACCACCACACCGTGCGTTAGTCGTGCGAATCACGTAATTGGCGTTATCATGCGCTTTACGTGAATAAAACTCCCGACACGTCGCTCGAGGATCTGCGTCACTTGGCAACGCTGCGTTCACTCGCATCGGAGTTGCCTCACGCGAACCGCCGCGCACTCGATCCAGTGATCACGGATCTGACAGCACGGATCGGCCCGATTGTGCCTAAGCGGCGTGCCGCCGCGCTGCTCGGCATCAGCGTCCAGGCGCTCGATCTTTGGATCCAACGCGACCGCATCAAGGCTCGCCGCTCGGAAGGCGCGACGCGTACAGGCATCGACACAGACTCGCTGGTCTGGACCGCGAACCAGATCACACCTGACACGCCCCGACCCGGACGCGTTGTCGATCTCGCACTGAAGCACGCTGCCTTCTGGCGTTTCAACGAGGCAGTCACCGCAGCTGATGGCCGTGCGTTCGCGGCACTCCCGTTTGCAACGCGCATCGAGCAGCTCGACGCACTCAACGCATCGATGGCCGAGCTGAGTGCGATCCGCCTGCGTCCACCCACGGAGAGGGTGATCTCCCGTGGCGCCTGACCAGCCTCTGCAGGTGTTGGCGCTCTTGGAAAAGCTGGACGCGCACGGCGTCGAATTCATGATCATCGGCGGCATCGCCGTCGGCCTTCATGGCCATGCGCGCGCCACGAAAGATCTCGACATCATGATCGAGCCAAGCTCAGCGAACGTGGAGCGGCTGTGGGCCTTCATCGAAGACGTCGACGCTGAGCCGCTCGCCCTCGACGACTTTTCCGCCGACGAATTGCCACTGCCATTCGAGCCAGCGTCCATCCTCGAGGGCGGCAACTGGCTCCTACATACCCGCTTGGGACGTGTTGATGTGATGCAGTTCGTCGAGGGCGCACCACCGTATACCGAACTCGCAGAGCGCAGCCTGCTGGGCGACCTGGATGGCCTCGCGGCCCCGATCCGCGTCTGCAGCCTCGATGACCTGCTCACGATGAAGCGCGCGGCCGACCGCGCAATCGATCGCGGTGATGTCGAGCGACTCGAGCAGATTCATCAGCCCGACGTCGGTTGAGCGCCAACTCCTGTAGGTTCACGCGGCCCGATCGTCATCCGGTGCCACGTGACGATCCTTGCGAGCTTTACCGACGCAGCAGGCGCCGTGGTCGTACCGCGCCACGCATGCGCTCGTAGCGGGTGCACCGATCGCGCATTGCGCCCCGTAGCCGCTGCGTCTCGGTGCGGACGATGTGCACTGCCGCGGCCGACGCGTCGGGCGGGCCGTAGCGCGCCAAAACCACTGCATCCACCCAGCGTTCTGTTGGGACCGCGAACGTCTCCTGCACGCGAGCGCCAACATCGCCGATGGCCTCACCGCGCGTGACGATGCCCTGGTCGTCGAGCCATCCTTCGATCTCTGCGTGCGCAGCGATCGCCACGTGTCGGGGATTCTCGGTCCGTCGCGCACGCCTGGCAGTCGATGCCTTGACGAGCCAGATCAGCAGACCAAGCAACGCCAAGACACACACGAAACCAACCACGATCACTAGCCGACGTGGCCACGGCGACACCTCATCGATGGTGGCCTGCGTGCCGCTGGTGGCGCCTGCCGAACCACGATTCGGCCGGGCACCATTCGGCAAAAGATTCTCGTCCCCAAGCCCCGCCAACGAGCCTCCTGGCAGCACAATGTCACTCGTCTTGAACGCCTCTGACGAACTCGACGTGGCCGACTCGAGACTCTTCGACGGCGTTGGCTCGAACGCCACCCAACCGGCATTCGGGAAGCGCACCTCAACCCACGCGTGCGCATCGCGATTGGTGACGACACGCCCCGAGCCGTCAAGGGTTCCCTGCGAGAATCCGAACGCCACGCGTGCTGGCACCCCAAGCATGCGCAACAGGACGGCCATCGAACCCGCAAAGTACTGACAGTGCGCGGCCCGCCGAGGCGAAAGCAGAAACTCCGGCAACGGGCCCATAATCCCCGCTTCTCCGTAGACCACCGACTCGTCGTAGGTGAACTCCGTCTGGAACCAATCCTCCAGCAGTACGGCTGCCTGATACGGCGTCTCTGCCGACTTCGTCACCGCACGAGCCTGCGCATACGCCTTCAACCATCGATCTGCCACCAAAGATGCGAATATTCCCGAGCCCGTCTCCCGTCCAAGTAACTTCGGGATCTGCGCTTCTCTTCCAGCCTCACCATATGCGGGGTAGACCTGGCCCGCGACCGTCAGATCCTCCGGGTCTGGACGCGACCGCGCCGCCCCTAACACCACGCTGCCATTGACGCTCCCCGTTGGTTCGGAAAAATCGGTACCCCACGGGCCGGGCTGCTCGGGTGGTGGATGCGGATTAGCGCCGTCGCGCAGCGCCAACTCGTCGAGCACAGCCTGCACTGGATCGGTTGGCGAACCCAGCACGTCCGCGTCGAGCAACTCCGGTGTGCTCGCGCTCGTTGCGACCTCGACGATGTAGGTCGACCCGAGCGGAAGTGGCGCAGCCAGCACGACGCTGCCACCACTCGCCAACGTGACCGGACGCAGGCTGCTCGGTAGTCCACTAAACGCGACGCTGTCCGCCGGCAGCGGCAGATCCTGGGTGACGACCGCGATGTTGCGCACCTCGATCGTGCGCGTCTCCAGAGGCTCCTCCTGCAACGCCGGCGCCAACAGCAGGTCGGGCAGCCGCACAGTCGTCGCTCGGGTCGTGGCGACTGATCGCTGTGCCGGCTGCCAGTAGATGCCATCGAACGCCTCAAGACTTCCGACGCGCAGATATCCGAGCGTCGGGTCGTTGACTTCGAGCACAGGCACGATCTCATCGCCGAAGTCGATCGCCTTCAGGTTCTGCTGCCAGACAAACCCAACGTTGACCGGCTCTTGGTCGTTGAAGGCCCAGCGCTCCCAGTCCAAACGCCCGTCCGGCCCCAAGCCGGGGACGAACGCCACCCCGACAGCGACCAGCGTGAGTGCCCCAGCGACGCCGAGCACCACCCGCATTCGTTGCGTACGTTGGTCGACACGACCGGCGCCAAGCACGATCAGTGCGAGCAGACACAGCGCTGCCGCGTGCAGCCAGACTGGCTCGTGATAAAGAAAAAGCGTCGAGATCGTGGCCGCACCCGCGACCGCCAAGACGGCCAACAACGGCACGCGAAACACAATCAGTGCACTCGCACAGACCAGTACGAGTCCAACCGTGATCAGCCGCACGATCGTCACCGCATCGGGCTCGGCAGGCGCATCAGCAGGAAAGATCACCCGCACCCAAGCCGCCGTAGACTGACGAAGCACCTCGAGGCTCTGATCCGCGTAGCCAGCGCGCCACGGCCAGGCAGCGCTGCGCACGCCGACTATCAGCATCAACACACCGAGCACGACTCCCGCCAGCGCGCAGCCGCGAAGGATGCGCGAGCGAAGCATCCGCACCCCCCAGCCGAGAACCCCGACGAGCAGGATCACGGCGATGACCTCGCGCAAACTCGCGGCCGGTACCAGCAGGAGCCTCAGGTAGCCACAGACAGACGCCGCGCAGAGCAGATACAGCAGCGTCGGCACACCGCAACGTGCCAGCAGGCCGCCGCTCATGCCAGCTCCGCGAGGAAGGCGATCGGTGCAGAAACGGGCAGCACGTGAACAAGACCACCGACCGCGACCAGCGACGACCAGTCAGCGTCGGGATCGTCGGTGACGTGCACGACCCGAACCGGTGTGTGTGCTGCCTCTCCTCGCAATAGCGCCACCAGTTCTGGTGCAGCAGAGGTCGTGATAATCGTCAGGGCGCCACCACTCACGAGCCTCCGGTCGCGCGCCAAGACCGAGGCAAGTGGGAGCGCTCGATCTGCACGAACCACCGCCAACGCGTCCATCGCAGCAAACCACGACGGTGCGCTCCCATCGAGCGTCAACCGCCGGCTACCCGCATCCAACAAGATGAGCGACGCCTGCTGCCGATCATCGACTGCGCTGCGCACTGCAGTCGCGGCGGCCCGCAGCAGCTGATCGAGGCAGGCCTCTCCCTGCACGCCCGTGGCGGCGTCGAGATCGACGATGATCGTCCGCTCGACACGACTGGCATCTTCCAATTCGCGGACCATTAGCCGTCCCGTCCGTGCCGACGATTTCCAGTCCACGCGACGGAGCGACTCGCCGTCCTGATGCTCCCGAATGCCATGCAGGTCGTAGCCGAATTGGCGGGCAGGTCGTGGTCGGCGAGCACGATCGCCATCGCCGCCCGAACCCCCAGCCCGCTCGGCTCGCTCAGCCCAGCGCGGCCAGACCACGACCTCGAAACTGCCCGTGACCTTTCGTGGTGACTCCGTAAACCCAAACACGTCGCCCGCTTCGAGCTCTGCCGACCGAATCGCGAAGACACCCCGAGGCAATGCGGGCGACACGAACGACCCAGACGCACCAAGCTTCGCGCGGCGTTCCAAAGGCACGGTCACCCGATGCTGCCCGACACTCAACAGCGCCTCGCCATGACGCGGCGCCTTGCCCTCGAGTCCAACGGCCACATCGAAGCCCACGCCTTCGATCGGGCGCAGTGGTGTGACGCTGACGGACAGCTGCAGGCTCTCATCGCGATGCCGACGCGACGCGACAAGCATCGCCAACGGCGCCACAATCAATGCAAGTGCGAGCGGCACTAGGACGCCAGCGCCGAAGCCCCAGGCGACGCCATAGGTGCAGAGCCCTCCGCCGAGTCCGAACCATCCGCGTCGCGTCAACATGGCTACATCGGTGCCGGAGTGCGGGCCACGAGCTCGCCAATGATTCCTGCAGCATCGGCATCGCCCGTCCGGACTGCACTCGCCAGCAACACGCGGTGCGCGAGCACCGGGACGGCGACTGCCTTGACGTCATCGGGTGTCACGAACAGGCGCCCATCGAGCAACGCCCGCGCCCGCGCCACCCGCATCAACACGACACCCGCACGTGGACTCGCACCGAGCATCAGCCGCTCGTCCTCGCGCGTGCGCTGAAGGATCGAGACGGCGTACTCGTTGACGACCGGCTCGACGTGCAACGCTCGTGCGACGGCGATGCCCTCCTGAATCTCATCGATCGAGGCGACTGGCTCCAGCAGTGAGACCGGATCGCCTGCACCCTGCTCGGTCAAGAGCCGCACCTCGTCGGACCGCTCGGGGTAGCCCATCCGCAGCAGCATCGCGATTCGATCCAGCTGAGCCTCTGGCAGGGGGAACGTCCCCTCGAACTCGATCGGATTTTGCGTGGCGATGACCATAAACGGCAGCGGCAAGATGTGCGTCTCAGCATCGACCGTAACCTGTCGCTCCTGCATCGCCTCGAGCAGCGCGGCCTGCGTCTTTGGCGAGGCGCGGTTTGTCTCGTCGACGAGCACCAGATTCGCAAAAATCGGGCCAGGACGGAAGCGAAAGAGGTTCTGACTCTGGTCGAAGATCTGGACGCCAGTGATATCGCCGGGCAGGAGATCGGGCGTGCATTGAATCCGCGAAAACTCCAGTCCGACCGTGCGAGCCAACGCTCGTGCCAGCGTTGTCTTGCCAACCCCAGGGACATCCTCAATCAGCACGTGGCCCTCGGCGATCAACGCCATCAGCAAATGCTCGATCAGCCCATCGGGCGTGCGTACTGCGCCGGCTATGGCCTGCTGGATGCGACGCAACGCCGCGACTGCGCGCTCTGCCTGACCATCAGTCTCCGGCGCTCCCATCCGCGCATCTTAGTCTCGATCCGATAACCGCGACGACCCGCGCCTCTCGTGCTCAAAACGCGCTGCTCGGCTACTACTCAGCCAACGGGCGGACGCTGTTCAAGAACGTGGTCGTGCGCATCACCGTGTCGTAGCTCGTGCTCCACCGTCGCGACAGGCGGTTTACACCACTCAATTCCATCTGCCATGATCGACAAATGACCGAGCGCTTCCTCGTAACCGGCGGCCTCGGCTGCATTGGCGCCTGGGCCGCCCACGAACTCCTCGCTGAGGGCGTGGAAGTCGTGATCGCCGACCTCGGGTCGTCCGACCACCGCCTACACAACCTCGTTGGCGACGCCCCCGTCGGCCTGACGCGCGAACCGCTCGACATCACCGACCCAGCCGCCGTGATGGCCTGCTTTACCAAGCACCAACCCACGCACCTCATCCATCTGGCCGCGCTTCAGGTGCCATTTTGCAAGGCCGATCCGATCGGCGGCGCCAGCGTCAATGTCGTCGGCTCGATCGCCCTGATGGAGGCCGCCGTTGAGTACCTCGGCAGCAGCACCTTCGCCTACGCCAGTTCCGTCGCCGCCTACGGTGGCGAGGACGAACCAACCGTCGATGGCACTGCCGCTGCCGATCCGCAAGGCAAGCCGCACACGCTCTATGGCGTCTATAAGCGAGCCAACGAGGACTCGGCCGCCGTCTACCACGCCGATCGTGGCCTCTCGTCGATTGGCTTGCGCCCCTACGTCGTCTACGGCGTCGGTCGCGACCAGGGCGTGACGTCTTCGCCGACGTCGGCGATGCTCGCCGCTGCCCGCGGCGAGGCGTTCCATATCCCCTTTGGTGGTCGTGCTGTCTATCAGCACGGTCGCGACGCGGCCCGCGCCTTTATCGCCGCGGCGCGCTGCGACCATGACGGCGCAACGGTCCTCAACCTGCCTGGCGATGAGGTCTCGATGGACGAGATCGTCGCCGCGATTCAAGCAGTGCTACCGGCCGCCGAGATCACCCTCGACGATGTGCAGCTGCCCTTCCCTCCTGCCGTCGACTCGACAGACTTTGCGCGCGTCGTTGGCAGCGTGGAGCGCTATCCGCTGGCGGATGGTGTGGCCGAAACGATCGAACGGTTCCACACACTTATCGCCACGGGTGCCGAAATCGTGCCTCAGCGGTAGTTCAGAACAATGCTCGACTAGTCGTCACCAGGCGCGCGTCGCAACTGTTTGCGCGCCGCCTGACGCTGCTTGCTCTGCAGGCGCCGCTCGCGACTGCCTTTGGTCGGTACCGTCGAGACGCGGCGGGGATCGACGCGCAACGCATCTTTCAAGACGCGAAGCATGCGCTCTTCGGCGGCGCGACGATTGTCGGCCTGCGAGCGACGCTCACCGGCCCGCACCACCACCATGTCATCGACAATGCGCGCGCGCAGTCGGTGCCTCACACGCTGCAACTCCTCGGGCGTCAGCTTGATCGCCGACAGCGGCAGGCGCAACTCGACGCGCGTCTGAACACGGTTGCGGTGCTGCCCACCCAGGCCAGATCCCGTCGAGGTCCGCAACTCGGCCTGCTCGATCGGAACGTATCTGCCATCGGCCAGGCGCATGCCCGCACTACAGCACATGGGTGGCGCGGGCGCGCTTGGCGCCACCGACAATCGTGGTCTAACCAACCTGTCGGTACGATTAGTACAACAGTAAGCAAGGGAGCACACGCATGTTGAACACGTGGATCGGGATCGGGATTGCCGTGATTGTGCTCGCGCTGCTTGCGCGTGCCTCGATTCGGATCGTCACTCAATACGAGCGCGGCGTGCGGTTTCGGCTCGGCAAGGTGCGCTCGGAGCCGTTCGAGCCAGGCCTCGTGTTGCTGATCCCAATCGTCGATCGGCTGCAAAACGTCTCGCTGCGTATCGTCACGCAGCCGATTCAGAGCCAGGGCATCATCACCCGCGACAACGTCTCCGTCGACGTTTCCGCCGTCGCCTACTACCGCGTCGTCGATGCCATCAAGTCGGTCGTCGCAATCGAAGATGTCAACTCTGCGATTGGCCAGATCGCCCAAACGACACTTCGCGCCGTCGTCGGTCGGCACACGCTCGACGAGACGCTGTCAGAGACCGACCGCATCAACGTCAACATCCGCGAGATTCTCGACGTGCAGACCGAGGGTTGGGGCGTCGAGGTGACGCTCGTCGAGTTGAAGGACATCCAGCTGCCCGAGACGATGAAGCGCGCGATGGCGCGCCAGGCCGAAGCCGAGCGCGAGAAGCGCGCAAAGATCATTGCCGCCGAGGGCGAAGCGCTCGCCGCCGGCGAACTCGCACGGGCCTCCGACGTGATGATGGCCCACCCGTTGGCACTCCAACTACGCAACCTGCAGACCCTCGTCGAGATCTCCGTCGACAAGAACTCCACGGTCATCTTCCCGTCGCCACTAATGAGCACGATCGAGGAAATCGGGTCGTTCCTCAAACGCGAAAAGGTGTCATCGAACGACCTCAGCGCCCTGATGGAAAAGCTCGCGCCGCCTGCCGACAAGTAGCCGGCGCGAGCATGTAGGAACCGACCTTACGTCGAGATCATCTTCTTTTCGACATATTGTTTATATCATTGATATTTACTTGACAAAGAGTATTCGAAAGAGTATCTATGTCTCGTATGGGTACGCTTATTAATGTTGCTGAGCACCTCTATCAGCGTCATCAGGATTCATGTCCGAAGAGTCGTGGGGGGTCGCGCTGCCGTTGCGGTGAAGGTTTCCCAAGGTTCGTTGTGAAGATCGGTGAGGGCTCTGGCAAGCACGGTACGCAACGTAACCAGCAGCGGACATTCGACACGCAGAGACAAGCCGAGTTGTGGTTAGCGGACCGGACACGTCAGAAACGTCAAGGAACGCTATCCGCGTTGGATAGGACTATTGGTTCTTACTTGGATGAGTACGAGACCGATTTGGAGAGTGGTAAGGCTAAGTCCCGCGGAGGTACTCCCCTCAAGCCTGGCTCAGTGAAGATTTACTTGCAGTCGATAGTGACTCTGAGGAAGGAGACGCCTGATCTTCTCTCCCGCCCTATTGATCTTGTTTCGCCAATCGATGTTCAGATTGCGATTGACCGGCTGGCTGGGTCGCGAGCAGAACGCACCGTTGAGAAAATCATCACACCATTGAGGACGGTCTTCAATCGCCTTGAAAGGTTGGGACTGATTGACTCGTCACCAATGGGAAAGATTCTTGTGCCTAAGGATCCGCCGCGCTCTGATCGACTAGATGAGGTTGACCCTAGAGCCGCATATCTCGTGATCCAAACACTCTCATGCCGTGAGCGAGCCTTTCTAAGTATCTGTGCACTTGCTGGGATGAGGCCGAGCGAGGCACAGGCATTAAGGTGGTTTGACATTGATATGGAGGCAGGCGTTATCAATGTTTCTCGCGGTTATAGCGGCGGTGCATTGACGACCCCGAAGACCGTTTCAGCAATTAGGCGGATCGTGCTGCTGGATGCTCTGCGCTCTGAAGTTGAAGACTGGAGAGGCTGGGTTAGCGAGAATCGGGACGCTGCGTGGCTGGATGATGATGCACTGATTTTTGCTCGCGAAGGAGACCCAAACACTCCGGTAACGGTGCTCACGGTTAAGCAGCAGGCTCGACGGCAGGTTTCGTTAGAGGACTGGGAAATCATCAATCCCCGAAGTGGACGGCGCATCTGGGTTTCGGCCAATTCTGCTGGTGGAGTCGACCTGGTCGAATCGATGAGGTCTACAGGCCACACGAGTCCAAAGGTCCATCTTGATACTTATGGGCGTCAGGTTGCTGGGCAGGGCGACTTTGTCCGTTCTGCTGTTGGCGAGCAGTTTGGGCCTCGGATACCCAGTCATGATGCGGCCGAACTTGAGGCTTGGGAGCTGTGGCAGGAGATTCTCGACGATGAGAACGAGCAGTTGGCTGCTTCCGCCGAGGTCAACGGTGGTGGGTTTACCGTCCGTGAGAATCCACGAGATCTACCCTTTCATTAGTTGTTTGGTTGTCTTGATTCTTTTGTGTGCGAAAAGTGCGACTATGGAAGAGAAAGGTGCGACCAACCAATAGTATAGTAATACCAGGAGTAGTAAGTAGAGATAATACTATAAGTACTATACGGTGTAATTGTAACTATATGTACAGTAGAACAGTAAGTACTTCATAAGAGATAGTAACTATACTTTCTAGATCTAGA
>SYIF01000109.1 GCA_005798855.1 Actinomycetota bacterium
CGGTCATGACGTTGTATTCCCGCCGGCATCGTGATCGACGCCGTCCGCCTGATCAAGCTGGCGCTCGATAACGGCATCTCGGGCCCCCTCGAATGGCCTTCTGCGTACCTGATGAAGTCGCCTCCGGTCCAGCATCGCGACGATCTCGCCCGCGAAGAGGTCGAGGCGTTCATCCGCAAGTACGGCAAGAAACGCCCAGCCGCCACGGCAGCCAAGCGTGCGCCGGTTAAGGCTGCCGCCAAGCGTGTGGCAACGAAGGCCAAGCCCGCAGCACGCAAGCGCTAAATCCGACTGTAATCCCCCCTGCTCGTTGAGGCGACATTCTGGGCCCGGGCCCAGAATGTCGCCTTCGCGTATCGTGCGGGTATGCGCATTGCTGTCTTTGCCACCACACCGCTCGACCGGCCCGGTCCAGAGAGCGCTGCGGCGCTTGCTGTCGCCGACGCTATTGCCGACACGGGTGTCGAGGTCGTCCTGGTCGGGACTGCGCGCAATGCTGCGCAGCAGCTGGCTGGTCGACTCACAATGCGTGCGCTCGAACAGCGTGGAGCGCCCACGCTCGCCCACACAGACCTCGGACCTCGCACAGTCGTGATCGGGGGTCCCACGATGACGTGGGCCACCGATGCCGCGATTCGACGAGTGATCGGTGCAGGTGCGATCGACCTCGTCGTCATCGTTGGAGACGCCCAAACAGCAATCACGGCGGTGGTTGACGATGCTGCTCCAGGCGCCGAGCGAATTGGACTGACCGGCGCCAAGCGCGCGGCCAACGCACTGATTAAGCTCGCCGGCGACTCCGTACAAGCACCGTCCCCACCCACGCCCGCCGACCCGATCCTTGGCGATTTTCACCTCCACACGTGCTTCTCTCCCGACTGCGGCATTGGGATCGATGAACTCGTCGAGCAGGCGCTTGCGCTTGGTCTCGGATCACTCTGCGTCACCGATCACGACTCCGTCGCGGGCGGCTTCGCGGCGAAGGCTCACGTCGAAGCGAACGGAATACCGCTCCACATCGCCGTCTCGAGTGAGGTCAAGACCCAGACCGGCGAGGTGATTGGCATGTACCTCAAGGAAGATATCCCTCCTGGCCTGCCCTTCGCAGATACGGTCGAAGCGATGCGCGCTCAGGGTGCCTTCATCTACGTGCCGCACCCCTTCGACAGCATGCACGCGATCCCGTCGGAACCGCTGCTCGAGCGGATGGCACCAATGATTGATGCACTCGAAGTCGTCAATGGGCGACTGGTACGCGAGCGCTTTAACCACGAGGCTCTCGCGTTCGCCACGCGGCTCGGCCTACCGGCCGGGGCGGGCTCCGACGCGCACGTCCTCGATGGGCTCTTTACCGCTGGCCTCGAGTTGCCTGCCTTCCACGATCCCGCCTCACTTGCCCTAGCGCTTGGCGATGCCCGCGTCGTGCGGCACCCGAAGAACATCCTCGCGCTGCAGGCGCGCAAGTGGTTCCGTAAAAGGAGGAAACCACTGCACGCCGAATGATCGGGGACGCGCCGTGGCTGAACCTGACCAGATCTATGAGCGATACCTCGCCCGGGCGATCCGGGCCATGAATGCGCTGGGCGACGACATCACCGAGAGCGATGATGAAATCGAACCACTCGCCGCTCCCGTGCTTGGCTCGGGTCACCCGCTCGCCGACATCATGTTGCTCAAGACCCGTGCACAGCCCGCAGAGGTGCAGGAAGGCGTGGCGTTCTTTGGGCGTGCCGGTGGGGCGATTCTCAAGAGCGTGACGCGCGTCGGCATCGATCCGCTGTTGATCTACGGCACCAACTGCGCCAAGCGCAGCGACGACGACCTCACGGACGCGAGCGGTGCGCCCGCAATGTTCCTGCTACGCGAGATCCAGATCACCGAACCCAAAATCATCGTCTGCATGGGGCCCGCGACAGCAGCCTTCATCAACCTGATCAAAGTGCCTCTCGCCGAGCCGATCGACCCAGAATTGATTGGACAGCTCCAGCAGTTGACCCCAACGATTGAGACGCTCGTCACGCCAGACATCGACGAGTCACTCGACGAAGAGTCCTCCAAGCGCCGCTTCTGGAAAGCCTTCCAGGAACTCGGGCGCTGGTACTCCGCGCTACCGCCGTACT
Source organism: Actinomycetota bacterium (assembly GCA_005798855.1). Lineage (GTDB taxonomy): Bacteria > Actinomycetota > Thermoleophilia > Gaiellales > F1-60-MAGs149 > F1-60-MAGs149. Next base: position 2,121 of record SYIF01000109.1, read on the forward strand.
AGTCACTGATTAGACGTACCTAGTCAGTGACGAGCGCGTCAGCCGCAGGCGTGCGGACGAAGCGGGCCACGCACTCGACGTGCGGCGTGTGCGGAAACATGTCGACGGGCCGGACAACTTCGAGGGCGTAGCCGCCGTCGGTAAACAGCACCGCGTTGCCAGCCAGCGTCGTCGGATTACAGGACACGTACACAATCGTCTGTGGCTTAAGCTCGAGCACGCGCCGGACAGCCTTCGGTGTCAGACCCGCTCTCGGCGGATCGATCACGACGAGATCTGGCATCGGCGCACCCGCCTCGATCAGTGGCTCGATTACCTTGGCAACGTCGCCCGCAACGAACTCGGCGTTCTCGATGGTATTCCACAGAGCGTTCTGTGTCGCCTGCTCGACTGCATCCTCGACGATCTCAATCCCGACGACTCGACCAGCGTCGCGCGCCAGCGCCAGCCCGATTGAGCCGATCCCGCTGTAGAGGTCCCAGACCGTCTCGGAGCCTGTCAGTCGGGCCTCCTCGATGGCGATGCCGTAGAGCTTTTCGCACATCGCCGTGTTCGTCTGGAGAAACCCGTTATGCGGCACGTGCAGCGTCAGGCCGAGGATTTCTTCGCGGTACCAATCCTGGCCGGTGATGATCTCGGTTGGGTGGCCCTGCGTCGTCTCGGAGAGGCCGCTGTTTTTCGTCTGCAGCAAACCAACAAAACCAGGCACGGACTCTTGGAGCTCGTCGATCAGATTGCCAAGCTTCGGCAACTCGATATCGGTCGTGACGAGCGCGAGCAGTAGATCGCCTGTGCGCGCCGAGTGACGGATGATCAGATTGCGCAATTCGCCTTCGTGCAGGCGCTGGTTGTAACCCGAGAGCCCCGTCAACTGCGCCCACCGCTGGACTGCATCCTTGGCGGCATTCGGCGCATCGCCAATCAGATAACAACGGTTGACCTCGATCACTTCATCCCAACGACCGGCTCGATGAAAGCCAAGCACGGGACCCTGCTCCTCTTGCGTAAACGTCAGCTCGACCTTGTTGCGGTACTCAAGGTTGTTCTCCGCGCCCACGATCTCGTCGATCGGCACCTCCGGAAGATGCGCGATGCGTGTAATCGCGTCGCGCACCAGCTGCGCCTTCTCGCGCAACTGGGCGGGGTAGGAGAGCGCCTGCCACCGACAGCCTCCACAGGCCCCAACGTGCGGGCACGTCGGCTCGACACGATCTGGCCCTGGCGCCAACAACTCCACGACATCGGCCTCGCCATGCTTGCGGCGCGACGTGCGCACGCGAACGCGAACATGATCGCCAGGCAGCGCGCGATCGACAAAGACCACGAAGCCATCGATACGCGCAACGCCGCGACCGCCGGTCGCAAGCGACTCGATCACAACGTCGGCGACATCACCACGAGAAGGACGGTCAGCCACGGAGCGGATCGTACGCGAGGGCAGCTGATGACGATCCGCACGCCCCGGGCGATTGCCCGGGGCGTGCGGTCAGAACTACGCCGAAGCGGACTTGGACTTGTCGTTTCCCATGATCAGCAGAATAATCAAGGAGATAAGTGGGAAGAAGAAACCCAGCACGGTCCACAGGTTTTGACTGCGATTTCGACTTCGAGCCATGGTTCGACAGATCAGCGCGAATGCCACTGCGATCGCGATCGCAATGATGTAACCAATTACTTGCGACATCTGAAACCTCCTAGTTTTGGGGCGGAAACACGCCGTCATTAGTGTACGCCAGGGACCAGAGCGCACTTCTCTTCAGAACATAGTTGGTTCGGCGGGAGCCGTCACAATGCGCCCATCCGACCATTCCGCATTGCCGTAGAGCGGCTCGAGCCGCGCCACCATGCGCCCATCCCTACCAGGCACCAAGTCGACGAGATCGAAGCGACGCGCTACGAGATCGATGTCAACGCGATAGTCGCGTCCACCTTCACCCCAGGCAAAGGCGATCAGCACCGGGCGCGGGAGCGCGGCACCAATCACATCGACACGCACAGTCGGTGTCCCGTGGAGCCCAACAAGAAGCCCGATCGTGGCAGCTTGTGGAGAACGGTTGAAGACCTCGGCAGCAATACCTGCGAGATAGACCTCGTCGGATTCGCGTCGACGCGCTCGCAAGATTGTGGCCTGCGCGGTTTGCGATTCGTCGAGATCGTGCTGGAGTTGTCCGAAGCGTCGCTCCGAGTCGGCAAGCGCAGCTCGAACGGCTGCACCCTCGGCCTCGGCCTCGGCAAGGCGGGCGACGAGCGTCTCAATTTCCGTTTCGCGTGCCGATGTGTGATCACGGGTATCTTCGAGTCGCTCGGACGTCGTCTCCAGTTGCGTCCGAAGCGCGTTGACCTGCGCCGTCAGTGTGCGCACCGTTCGATCAGTCGTGTCAACCGGCACGACCACGGGTACCGATTCGTCGTGCAGTTGCCAACCGTTTTTCTCCGCGCGCTCAAAACACAGAGGGCAAACATGCACCGAGGAGCCGGAACGCGGCTCCGTATACGTTGCCGCGCGCTCGCCCGTCAGGAGATTGCGCCGGCAAACAGCACATTGGATGTCGTTCCCGTTCGGCATACGAAACCGATGCTATCGAATAACTCCCTGCCAAAGGCAGGACTTCCCCTCTATGCAGACTATTTAAAACCGAATAATCCGCTCGTTCCCCACTGGAGGGTTGGAAACTATGGGTTCCACCGAATTCGTCACACTCGGTTTGATTTCGTTTATCGGGTACATCATCGTCGGCATTCGCCTGATGAACCTGTGCAACGCGTCGGGCGTTTCGCACGGCTGGCTCGCCTTCGTGCCGCTGCTCAACTTTACGCGCTGGGCTCGGCTTGCCGGCAAGAATCCTTGGCTCGTCTTGCTGTGGCTCGTCTTCGTCATCCCCGGACTAATTCTCTCGCTAATCTGGCTCAATAAGATCGCTGAGAAGACTGGGACGCAGTCGCCGTGGTACTGGGTCTACCTGATTGCTGCGATCGTGAGCTATGGTGGCACCTCGATCTTCAATGGTGCACTCCAGTTGATCGTTACGCTGGTCCTGACGGTTGCCATGATCGCCGCTCAGTGGATGATCTTCGATCCCACGAAGGGCATCAGCACGACGACGACCACGGTCTAGCTCGCTCGATAGATCATTGAACCCTGAGGGGGTGGCGCTCGGGCGCTGCCCCCTCAGTCGTTTCGGAGCCAACTGTGCTGCGGCTACTCGTTCGACTTTGCGTCGTCGTGAGCCACGACTCGACCGTCTCCGACGGCTTGCTGGAGCGCCAGATAGTCCTCCTCATTGAGATCCGCATACGCGACACCGAAGTGCGTTAGCGCACTCTCAAAACGGTTCGACGAGCCGAGGTACGCGGTGATCGCGACAGCGTCACCCGAGCGCGCATGAGCCTTCGCCAGTGTCCACGCGCAGACCTGACCGTAGCGCAGGAGCAGCCGTTCGCTCATCTTCTCAACATCCGCCGAGCCCTTCCAGTCACGCAGTTGTCGCCAGTAGAAGTGGCGCCCCTGCGGGCCAGTGGCCCAACCGAGAAAGGCGTCACTGGCCGATTGCATCAGACGTTGACCGGCAACCACCCGCTGGCCACAATGCGCGTACTGCGAGGGAGCGAGATACGGCTCGAGTGAGGACGTACGCGCCTCCTTGACCTGAAGGAACAAGAGATCGTTCTCGTCTACACCCTGCATCAGCACGATCACACAGCGCGTGCCAACCGAGCCAACTCCAACAACTTTGATCGCGGAGTCAACGTACGTATACCGGTCGAGCAACACCTGTACGTCGTCGCGGACGGAGCCCCGGTATTCAAGGAAGGCCTGCCGCACGAGCTCGGTGGGATCTTCGCCGAGCAAGGCGACTACGTCCATCAGTGGCACAATCAACGGCGGATCGGCGATAATACGCCGTTCCCCGTTGACGACCTCGGTAAAACGTGTCACGGCATGAAGGTGGTCTTTGCCGCGAGCCCGGTCGGCGACGGAGGCCACATAGTCCCGCCAATCATCGTCGACTACCGTTTGCAGCGCAACATCGACCTCGAGCTGGCGGTGCCACGTTTCGAGCGATGTCAACTCGGCGAATTCGCGCATCGCCGCGTGATAGCGCTCCGCCGTCGCAAACGCGATTTCGCGTTGGCGTTTCGGCTTGAATCCTCGATCACGGGCTGCGATCACGACGCTCGCGACGAGGCGTTTTACGTCCCACTCGAAGGGGCCTGGCAATGTCTCATCAAAATCGTTGAGGTCGAAAATGAGTGAGCGCTCGGGCGAACCATAGACGCCGAAGTTGAGCAAATGGGCATCGCCACAGAGTTGGACGTTGAGGCCCGATGCTGGCGCAAAGGCCAAATCGTGCGCCATCAGTGCGGCCGTACCGCGATAGAACGTGAAGGGCGAGCGCAGCATGCGGCCGTAACGAATCGGGATCAACCATTCGAGCCTTCCAGCGTTCTGCTCACCAATAAGACGAACAGTGTCTCGACCAATGATCGGCATCCCAGTCTCTGCCAACCCGGCCAGCGGAAGGCGTTCGCGTACTGCCTTGCCAATTGCACGGCGCTCGGGCCGGGTCATTTGCGTAGGCCACTGCTTGGTCTCAGCTTCCATCCACGGAGTCTAGTGCTGTC
>SYIF01000110.1 GCA_005798855.1 Actinomycetota bacterium
AGTCGGCTGTCGAGATGGCCGATCAACTCAACGCGGTGCCGTGTGCCGCCACGTTCCACCCACGACCAGCCACGCTGCTCCGACCAGGCACACCTGCAGACACGCTGGCAGGAGTCACACAACGCGTCAGATTGCTCGGCGAAGCCGGTGCCCACGAGGTAGCGCTCGTGCGCTTCACCAATTCCGTCGCGGCATTGACTGCCCAGGAGTTCGTAGATCAGATATTGGTTGAACAACTGGGCGCTGTCGGCGTCACCGTGGGTCAGGATTTCCACTTCGGTCATGATCGTTCGGGGACCGTTGATGTACTCGGCACCCTGTGTGCCGCCCGCGGCGTCGAGGTGATGGCAATCCGCCTGGTTGATCAAGATGGCGAGAAGATTTCCTCGTCACGAATACGCCAGTTAGTCGGCGCCGGCGAGGTCAGCCGCGCCGCCGTCCTGCTCGGCAGATTCGCATCGGTCGAAGGCGCTGTCGTGCACGGCGACCATCGCGGACGTGAGATCGGTTTTCCCACCGCCAATCTCTCGCTCGTGCCGGGACAGCAGGTTCCGGCCGAAGGTGTCTATGCAGGGTGGGCCTTGCTGCCACCCGGCGAGCAACGTTTCCGCGCAGCCATCAGCATCGGTTGGAACCCACACTTTGGAGACGTCGCTGAAGCGCGCGTCGAAGCGCACCTGCTGGACTACGACGGCACCGAGATCTATGGAACACCGATTCGGCTGGAGTTTGTGGAGCGGTTACGTGCGCAGGAGGTCTATGCCAACGTCGGCGAGTTGATTGCGCAAATTGGACGTGATGTGGAAGCCGTACGGATTGGTACCGCCTAGAAAGCAGGGTAGTCTGGGCGCAATGCGTATTGCCTTCTTTTTGATGCTGTGTCTGTGCTTCGTGGCTGCCGCGGGGACCGCTGGAGCGGCATCGCCGCGCATTGTCGGTGGACAGGCCGCGCTCGCTGCGGACTGGGGATTCGTTGCCGCCCTTGAGACGAGTTACGGCTCTCAGTTTTGTGGCGGTTCTCTCGTCGCTCCGCAATGGGTCTTGACGGCGGGTCACTGTCGGATCTACTCGCCGAGTGCTGTACGCGTGGTGACCGGGTCTACCGACCTGACCGTCAGCAGCGGACAGGTGTTGATGGTCGACCGGCAGCTACGCCATCCGCTCTACCGCCAGCCAGTCCAGGGTGCGCCGCGCGACGACTTGATGCTCGTCCACCTGACAACTCCGAGCGCTGCGACGGTCATCCCGATTGCCACCGGCGTAAAGCCGCCCGCCGCCGGGACGCTGTTACGCGTCGCGGGTTGGGGTGCCACCTCATATTCCTCCAGCGACGACTCGTATGGTGCTGGCACCTCCGTGCTGCAGCAGACCCCCGTCCGCGTGAGTCCGGCAGCCACGTGTACTGCGGCCTATGGTACTGCCGCGTTCGAGACCGAAGACATGATCTGCGCCGCCCTTCCCGGCAAGGACGCCTGCGCAGGTGATAGCGGTGGGCCGCTCGTCAGCGGCAAAGGCGCCATTGGTCTGCTGGTCGGAGTCGTCTCCTGGGGCACGGGATGTGGCTTGAGGGCATATCCCGGCGTGTACTCGTTGACCGTGCATAACCGCTGTTGGATCGAAAGCACGATCGGTCTTCCTACCGCCCCGGCGGCGATTGCAGCCGCCGAGTCCGATGGCTCTCTGACGATCAACTGGGAATGGACGAAGCCATGTGCTGGCGCGTCTGACCCAGCGGGATTTCGCGTTCGTGTGTTGGAGACGGGACAGACAGTTGAGCTCGGTGGGTCCGCTCGTCGTCTCCAGCTGACGGGGCTAGCCAACGGCGCCCCGCTGACAATCTCCGTCGCAACGACCAATCTCAATGGCGAAAGCACTCCGATCAGCACGACCGCGACGCCTACACCGAACCCCGTGACAACTCAGGAGGCGATCTGGTCTGCGTACCATCAGGTCACCAGCACCTTTGTGCTGGCTCCACACGCAACGGACGTTCAGTGGCGCGTCGAGACCGGTACGCGCCTTCGATTCTCTCCCCAGCCATGGCAACTTGCACCTGCGAGTGCCACACCGTCGACAATCAAAGTGATTACCGATGGTCTGCCGGGCGACCACGACCTCGATGTTCGCATCGCGACGGCAACTGGCGATGTGATCACCGCCACCGAGCGCATCCAGCTAGCCGAGCCGACGCCGCCGAAGGCGATCAGTGCCGCGCGTCTGCGGGGAGTGCCCAGTGTCGGAAGCACGCTCCAGTGTGACCTCGGGCGCTGGTCGGGGACGCGCCCCTTTGTCGTCAGTCGGCAGTGGCTACGCGACGGGCGAAAGGTTGTAGGAGCCACCAACCCGAGTATGGACATCCGACGCTCGGATGCCGGTAGTGCCGTCGCGTGTCGCGTCACCATCTCCGGCCCGGGTGGTCGTGTCCAGCAGACCACAGCCAGAGTTGTCATCGGAGCCTAGATCGACGGAAGATCGGGCTCGGTGTCGTCGTGGCGTCGTGCCACGCCATCGAGGCGCGCGGCCGCAGAAACTGCCTGCGCAACGCTCTCAACCACCTTGCGATTAAAGACGCTTGGAACGATGTACTCGGGCGCCAGCTCGTCGATCATGATGACGTCCGCGATTGCCTTGGCGGCGGCGATCTTCATGCCGGAGGTAATCGCGTAAGCCCGCACATCGAGCGCTCCCCGGAAGATCCCCGGAAACGCGAGAACGTTATTGATCTGATTCGGATAGTCGCTGCGCCCCGTTGCCATCACCGCGACAATGCCCTCAACCTCTCCGGGGAGTATCTCGGGAATCGGGTTTGCCATCGCAAATACAATCGGCTGCGCGACCATCGATCGGACCATCTCGACCGTGATTGTGCCGGGGCGTGAAAGTCCAATCACCACGTCTGCACCCTCGACAGCGACGGCGGGATCGCCTCTGAGTCCGTGTGGATTGGTCCGCTCGGCATAGGCGCGAAGTGCAACATCGAGGCCTGGGCGATCGTGATGCACGATGCCATCTACGTCACAGCCGACGATGTGCGTCGCGCCGCCGGCGAGCAGCATGTCGGTCACGGCAGTGCCGGCGGCACCCGTGCCGATGATCGCTATCTTGACATCGGCGAGCTCTTTTTTGACGACTCGGAGCGCGTTGCGCAGCGCTGCGAAGACCGAGATTGCTGTGCCGTGCTGGTCATCATGAAACACAGGAATATCCAGAGCCTCTTGGAGGCGACGCTCGATCTCAAAGCAACGGGGTGCGGCGATGTCTTCGAGGTTGATGCCGCCGAAACCCGGGGCGAGCGCCTTTACACACGCCACGATTTCGTCAGGATCAGTCGTGTCGAGGCAGATCGGCCACGCGTCCACTCCGGCGAACTCCTTGAAGAGCATGGCCTTACCTTCCATGACAGGCATCGCGGCCTCAGGACCGATGTCGCCAAGACCGAGGACGGCTGTACCATCGGTGACGACAGCAATCGTGTTGCCTTTAGAGGTCAGGTTCCAAACCATTTCAGGCTCATCCACAATGGCACGGCAGACGCGGGCAACGCCCGGTGTGTATGCCATCGAGAGATCGTCGCGGGTGCGAATCGATACCTTCGCCGCCATCTCAATCTTGCCGCCCTTGTGCATCAGAAAGGTTCGGTCAGAGACGCTCACGACGCGAATGCCGTCAATCGCGCGGATCGCATCGACTACCCGATAACCATGATCTTCGTTTGCACATAGGACGCTGATGTCACGCACCACCGAGCCAGCATCGACGCGTACGAGGTCGATCGCGCCGAGCACGGCGTCCGCCTCGCCAATCACCGCCGCCACCCGTGCGAACTGCCCCGGCTCGTGTGGAATCACAGCACGGATGGTCAAGCTGTAGGACGCAGAGTGGTGAGTAGCCATCGTTCGCAGCGTAGCGTGGTTGTCGTGCGACTAGTCTCCCTCTATGCCGAAGAAAGCCTCCGAGCTTGATCTCAACGATGGACCCGCCAAGGCGAGTCGTCTTTTTCTTGTCGACGGCAACTCTCTGGCCTACCGCGCCTACTACGCGCTGCCAGAGGATTTCTCTACCAGCGAGGGCTTTCCGACCGGAGCGCTGTTTGGTTTTGCCAGCATGATGCTCAAGTTGCTGCAGGACTACGCGCCGAGCGGCGTGATCGTCTGCTGGGATGAGAAACCGACCGAGCGCTTGGCCCTCCACCCAGGCTACAAGTCGACACGAAAGCCGACTCCCGAGCTGCTCAAGGAGCAGCGTCCCTTTTTTCCGGAGCTCGTAGAGGCCTTTGGCTACCGCAACCTGAGCGTCATGACCCGCGAGGCCGACGATGTGATCGGCACGTTGACCCGCATCGCCGACGAGCAGGGGATCGCCACATGCGTTGTCTCGACGGACCGCGACGCCTTCCAGCTCGTCTCCGAGCGGGTCTGCTTGATGATGACTCCGCGCGGCATGACAGACGTACTGGTCTACACCCCTGACCGTGTCGCTGAACGGCTTGGTGTTCCCCATACAACCGTTCCCGATTTGATTGGCCTGAAGGGCGATACCTCGGACGACATTCCAGGCGTGCCTGGAATTGGCGAGAAGACGGCTGCCGAGCTCCTGCAGCGGTTTGGCACCCTCGAGGGCGTCTACGATCACGTTGAGGAGATCAGCGGCCCGAAGCGCAAACAATCGCTACTCGAGAATCGCGAAGAGGCCTTTCGATCGCGCGAGCTCGGGACGATTGTTCGAGACATCCCCGAGTTGGCCGACTTCAATCCAGCGGGCGAAATGGGAGCGCCACCAGATCGCTCGCGCCTTGCCGAGCTATTCCGCAAGTGGGAGATGCACGGGCTGCTGCGACGTCTCGACGATCTGGAGACGCTACTACCCGCGCTGACACTGGATACGCCACTGCCGACGGGGCCGATCGTGCGCGGTACGAAGACAACTGGTGCAGAGCTCGCGCGGGCCCTTGCGGACTCGACTGAGGCTGGGATTGCCGTTGCAGAGGGCTTCCTCGGGGTCTCCAGCGACACAGGAAACTGGGTTGTGGCGATCGACGAACCCGGCCTTGCAGAAGCGTTAGCTGGGCCGGGCCTGATCGCGCACGATGCCAAGGTCGCGCTTCGGGCTCTCGGTGCAGAGCGAACTGCTCCTGCGTTCGACACCGCCTTGGCGGCGTACCTGCTCGATCCTGGTCGAAGCGGGTACGCGTTTGACGATCTGATGCGCGAGCACGGGCTGGCAGTCGAGACCGACGGGGAAGGAGGGGACGCTCTGCGCCAGGCGATCGGTGTTCGCAGCCTCCATCCCGTGCTCACCGAGCGCCTCGCCGACCGACACCTACGTGGCTTGCTGGCGGATCTTGAGCTGCCACTTGTGCCCGTTCTGGCCGAGATGGAACGGGTTGGCATCGCTGTCGATATCCCTGTGCTCGAGGCGATCGCAGAGCGTTGTGCCACAGAGCTCGCAGAGTTGGAGACCGAGGCACACCGTCTCGCAGGGGGTCCGTTCACACTCGGCTCGCCAAAGCAGCTCGGGGAGATCCTGTTTGGGAGACTCGGGCTACCCGTCCAGAGCACCGGCAAGACCGGACCGTCAACCGACCGTACGGTGCTGGCGAAGCTGCGGCCGCGTTCCCCGATCATCGCGGTGATTGAACGCTGGCGCGAGCTCTCCAAGCTGCTCTCGACCTATCTGCGCGCGCTCCCCGAAGCCGCTGCCGAAGACGGACGTGTGCACACGACGTTCTCTCAGCACACTGCCGCTACGGGACGGCTCTCCTGTACGCATCCCAACCTGCAGGCGATTCCCGTGCGGACGCGGATTGGACAGGAGATCCGTGCGTCCTTTATTTCCGCGCCTGGACGGCAGTTGATTTCGTGCGATTACTCGCAGGTCGAACTGAGGATTCTCGCGCATCTCTGCCAAGAGCCTAGACTGGTCGATGCCTTCCGCCGCGGTGACGACGTCCATCGTGCCACCGCCGCGGAGGTGCTCGGAAAGCCTGCCGGCGACGTGACCAGGGAAGAGCGCGACCGCGCCAAAGCCGTCAATTTCGGGATCATCTATGGCATCTCGGCCTATGGCCTCGCAGAACAGCTCGAGATTGACCGCGACGAAGCCCAGCAGTACATCGATACGTATCTTGGCCGCTATCCCGCCGTCCAGCGCTTTATTGCCGACACGATCGACGAGACAGCCGAACGCGGCTACGCACTCACTCTGCTGGGCCGGCAACGACCAATTCCCGAGCTACGCGCTAAAAATCGCCAGGTTCACCAGTTGGGGGAGCGGCTGGCCATCAACTCGCTGATCCAGGGCAGTGCGGCCGACATCATCAAGGTCGCGATGATCGCGTGCGACCGTCGCTTGCGCGACGAGCGACACGATGCAGCGCTCGTCCTGCAAGTGCACGACGAACTCGTCTTTGAGGTCGCCGAGCAGGACGCAGCGGCTGTCCAAGCCCTAGTCGTGGAGGAGATGGTCAATGCCTACGCGCTCGATCCGCCGCTGGTGGCCGACGCAGGTCTCGGCTTGACATGGGCCGCTGCCAAGGACTAGAGCGCGCGCTGTCGCTCCGGAACCGAGACGCTGGTATCGTTTTTCCTGTTATCGAGCCAACCGGCTCACCTCATAAGGACAGTCCTCTACCGATGCCACAGACCACAGAAGAGATGATCGCCGACGATCCGAGCGTTTGGATCGAAGTCAACGGCGAGATGGTGCCGAACTACGACGCGACGATCTCGGAGTTTTCCGAGGGCGACGTTGTCACTGGCAAGGTCGTGCGCATCGACAAGGACGAAGTCCTAATCGACATTGGCTACAAGAGCGAAGGCGTGATCCCAGTCGCAGAGCTCTCGATCCGACGGAGCGTAGACCCGCCCGACGAGGTCGAGCTCGGCGAAGAGGTCGACGCGCTGGTGATGACAAAGGAGGACGCAGACGGCCGTCTGATTCTCTCCAAGAAGCGTGCCCGCTTTGAAAAGGCGTGGAAGCGCATCGAGGCTGCGGCCGAGAGTGGCGAGCCTGTCGACGGTTTGGTCATCGAGGTCGTCAAGGGTGGCCTGATCATCGATCTTGGCGTCCGTGGCTTTCTACCTGCCTCGCTCGTCGACATCCGTCGCGTTCAGGATCTCGAAGAGTTCCGCGGTCAAGAGCTCCGCTGCAAGGTGATTGAACTCAATCGCTCGCGCAACAACGTTGTGCTCTCGCGTCGCGCAATGCTCGAGGAAGAGCGTCGTGAAGTGCGTCAGCGCATTCTTGACGATCTTGCTCCCGGCAAGACGGTCAAGGGTCTCGTCTCGAACATCGTCGACTTCGGCGCCTTCGTCGATCTCGATGGTATCGATGGTCTCATCCACATCTCCGAGCTCTCTTGGAGCCATGTCAACCATCCGTCCGAGCTGCTCGAGATCGGCCAAGAGGTCGAGGTCAAGGTGCTCGACGTGGACCGCGATCGTCAGCGCATCTCGCTCGGTCTCAAGCAGACCCAGGCCGACCCGTGGCAGCGCGTCCTCGAGAGCTACCAACAGGGCGACGTCGTGCACGGTCGTGCCACCAAGGTGGTCACGTTCGGCGCGTTCGTTGAAATCCTGCAGGGTGTCGAGGGTCTCGTCCACATTTCCGAACTGGCCGAGCGTCACATTGAGAACCCCCGCGAGATCGTGTCGCAGAACGATCACGTCCTCGTGCGCATCATCGAGATCGATGCCGAGCGCCGTCGCTTGTCCCTGTCGATGAAGCAGGTCTTGCCGGGCGATCCGGTGCTTGCACCGATCAGCCTGATTCCGGGTGACGATCCGTTTATCGATCCTGATGAGCCGATTGCTGAGCCTGGTGGTGCCCCTGACCTCGAGCTCGACCATGTCGAGGAGGGGGAGTACGACCTCGAAGGTCTCTTGCCGCCGGGTATGGCTGCTGAGGTCGCCGCTGCCGTTGCTGCTGAGCATGCCGCGAAGTTGGCTGCCGCTGCTGCTGCCGAGGACGCTGAAGTGGAGGCCATCGTCGAAGAGGCAATCGTCGAGGCTGAGGTTGAGGCCATCGTCGAAGAGGTCATCGGCGAGGCTCACGCGGAAGTCTCCGAAGCGTAAGTTGGGCCGGTGTCTCGCCGGCCTTTGGTGATCGGTCTGACGGGCGCCATCGGCGTCGGCAAATCGTCGGTGCTGGCTGCGTTCGCGCTGCGCGGGTGTCCCGTTCTGAGCGCGGACGCAGTCGTACACGAGTTGTACCTTCAGGCGTCTGTGCGCGATCAGATCGTCACGCACTTTGGCACCGAGGTGCTCGGCGCTGACGGCAAAGTTGATCGGTCTGCTCTGGCGCGTCGCTGCTTCGACAATGGCGATGCACTTGCATGGATTGAGTGTCTGCTGCATCCGCTCGTGGCGGACCTGTTTGACGCATGGGTCGCGGAATGCGCCAACGCGGCGCCGCCACCAGCATTGGTCGTCTACGAGTCGCCACTGTTGTTCGAGGCCGGTCAGACGGATCGCTTCGACCGCGTGCTCGTGGTGATCGCACCCGAAACCACCCGCCGCAGCCGCCTCGCAGCACGTGGGCAGCTCGAGCGTGCACCCGAGCGGGAGGCCCGTCTCTGGTCTACCGAACGCCGGGAAGCTGCCGCCGACGATCTGCTCGACAACGCTGGCACACACGAACACCTGCAAAAGCTGGTTGATGGGTACATCGCGCGATACGCTAATCGCTAATGCGTCGTCTGTTCGGAGCCCTCGCGCTCGTCGTGCTCGTGCTCGGCGCGGTCGCTATCTATGCGGTTCGACTTGAGCCGGATTGGTATCTTCGTGCGCGCTATCCGCTGCAGTTTCAGGCCATCATCGAGGCCCATGCATTCAACTACGGGCTCGAGCCGTCGCTGGTTGCCGCGGTCGTGTACACGGAGTCCAAGTTTGATCCACGCGCCGAGTCCTCCGCTGGGGCGATTGGCCTAATGCAACTGCTGCCTGATACGGCTCAGGGAATCGCGGATCGCACTGGTGGCGGTGACTTCACAGCGTCAGACCTCTACGACCCGGAATTGAACGTACGCTACGGCTGCTGGTACCTGAACGCGTTGCGGGACAAGTACTCGGACCATCCACAGGCACTCGAGTTGGCGTTGGCCGCCTACAACGCAGGCCAAGGCAACGTGGACCGGTGGGTCGCGGCCACGCCGGACGGTCGGGTAGTCCGCATTCGTTTTCGAGAGACACGCGATTACGTCAAGCGAGTTGAGCGGATGCAGAGTCTCTACCAACGCGGTTACGGGTTACGCTAACGTCATGCAGTTGACCCCTCGAGAACTCGATCGCCTGCTGCTCTTCCAAGCGGCCGAACTCGCCCGTGCCCGACGCGATCGCGGATTGCTCCTCAATGCACCGGAGGCCGTTGCGATCATCTCCGACACCGTCTGTGAGGCTGCCCGCGATGGTGCAACCCACGCCGAAGCGTGCGCAGCCGGCATGGCAGTGCTCTCCTCCGACGGAGTGCTACCTGGCACAACGTTGCTCGTTCAGCAGATTGAGATCGAGACATTGTTTAGCGACGGCACCCGCTTGGTCGTTCTGTCTGCACCACTTGGTGAAGCCGAAGCCGATGGACCCGGCGCAGTCAAGACTCGGGCGACCGAGGCACTTGACGTTCCCGAGTCCAGCACGCTGGTTGTGACCAACACGGCAGCGGTCCCCATCGCAGTCACATCTCACTGGCATTTCTTCGAGAGCAATCGTCAACTCGAGTTCGAGCGTTCAGCAGCCTGGGGTAGACGTCTCGCCATTCCGACCGGAAGCACGATCCGCTGGAGGCCAGGGCAGACTCAATCCGTAACGCTCCGCCCCTTTACAGGCCGTCGCATTGCCTACGGCTTCGCAGGGTTGGTCAATGGCTCGTTGGATGCTGAGGGTGCGCTGGCAGCAGCGCTCGCCCTGGCGCGACACCGAGGCTACTTGGGGAGTGGGGCATGACGCTCCCCGCCGACGTCTACGCACGCGTCTACGGACCCACCACCGGCGATCGGATCCGCCTAGGTGACACCAGTCTCTGGGTCGAAGTTGAGCGCGATGACCAGGAGCGCGGCAACGAAGTGATGGGTGGCTTTGCGAAGACAGCCCGGGATGGCCTGATGGCACAGGCGACCACCGAGGCAGTGGAGATTGCTATCACGCAGGTTGTCATCATCGATCCGATCCTCGGCATCCGAAAGACGGCGATTGGTATTCGCGACGGTCGCATCGTCTCGATCGGGCGGGCTGGTAACCCAGACATCATGGATGGCGTCGACGTCGTGCTTGGGACAGATACGGCAATCGTCTCCGGTGAGGGCCTGATCGCAACCGCGGGAGCCATCGACTCGCACGTGCACCTGCTGTCGCCACAGATCATTCCGCAGGCGCTGGCTGCCGGTTTTACAACGCTCGTGATCCAAGACTATGGCCCGGTCTGGAACCTCGGTACCAATCCGATTTGGGCGCTCAAACACATTCATGCCGCGCTCGACCAGTCACCGATCAACACCTTGATGCTCACGCGCGGTTCGTCGAGTCGACCTGAGACGCTGGAGCGGATGCTCCAGGCCGGAGCCGGGGGTTTGAAGATCCACGAGGACGTGGGTGCGCACGCCACTGCTTTGGAAATGGCATTGCGCGTCGCGGATCAGTACGACGTACAACTCTGCGTCCACACCGATGGTCTCAATGAGTGCCTCACCGTCGCGGACACGCTGGCTCTGATCGCTGGTCGCACTCTGCACGCGTACCACATTGAGGGAACGGGGGGTGGTCACGCCCCCGACGTGATGCGCCTCGCCGGTGAACCTAATATTTTGACTTCGTCCACGAACCCGACGTTTCCCTTCGGCATCAATACGGCGGCTGAGCATGCCGCGATGGTTGAGCTGGTGCATGTGTTGCAGGCCGACCTCCCGGGCGATCATCAACTTGCGCTCGATCGGGTACGCCCAGCGACGATGGCCGCCGAGGACGTTCTCCACGATCTTGGACTGATCCATATGACATCGTCCGATAGTCAGGGGATGGGAAGGATTGGCGAGACGCTTCGCCGAACGTTCCAACTCGCCTCAGTCATGCGCGATGCGCGCGGCGGCGATGCGAGCGGCCACGACAACGAGCGTGTCTTGCGCTACCTCGCCAAGGCAACCATCAATCCTGCAGTCGCCCACGGTATGGCTGACCAGATTGGTTCGCTCGAGGTGGGCAAGCTTGCCGACGTCGTGTTGTGGAGCCCGGCGTGGTTTGCCGTCAAACCGTTTCTTGTGTTGAAGGCCGGTTTTCCGACGTGGGGGGTGAGTGGCGATTCGAATGCCTCAACCGCGTTCTCGGAGCCGACGCGCGTCGCAGCTCAAATTGGAGCAATCGGGACCGCGCCGGCACGACTCAGCCTGGCGTTTACCAGCCAAGCCGCAATCGACGGGGGTGGAGCGGCCGAGTTGCCGACCGGCAAGCAGCGTGTCGGCGTCCGCGGTACTCGCTCCCTTGGTGCGGCAGACATGGTGCGTAACACAACGATGGCTGCCGTCCGCGTCGATCCGGTGACGCACGCCGTCTCTGTCGATGGTGCGATCATTGACACACCGCCGGTCGCTACTGTGCCCCTGTCGTCCCTCCACCTGCTCGGCTGATCATGACCCCTGTCGCCCTCTGTGCACCCGATAAGCTCCGTGGTGCTCTCAACGCACATGAAGCCGCAAAGGCGATGGCCGAAGGCTGTCGCCAGGCTGGCTGGGACGCAATCGAACACCCCCTCGCGGATGGTGGCGAAGGTACCTGCGACGCCATCGTCGTCGGTCGCAGTGGCCGTCGCGAAATGATTAGTACGCGCGATGCGATCGGGCGGCCTCGCAAGGCTGCGCTCGGAGTTTTGCCCGATGGAACCTGCGTCGTTGAGGCGGCCGAGGCAATCGGTCTGATGCACATTCCGCGCAATCGTCGCGATGTCATGCGCGCCACTAGCGCAGGGATCGCGCCGCTTGTCCTCGCAGCCCTCGACCTTGGGGCGCCACGCGTCGTCGTTGGACTCGGCGGTTCCGCAACTGTCGATGGAGGGCTCGGGCTGCTGATCGGCCTCGGTTTGAGGGCGTTTGACAGCGACGGCAATGTGTTGCGTGGCCGGGGCCTCGATCTGCCGGCGGTTGCTCGCCTCGAACTTGGAGGTCTCGACCCCCGTTTGGCCCAGACAGAACTTGTGGTCGCGCTGGATGTGGAAAGCCCTCTGGCGGGTCCAGATGGCGCTGCACCCGTGTTCGGACCGCAAAAGGGTGCCTCGCCCGCGGAAGTGATTGTGCTCGACGCCGGGCTCGCCCGGCTCGGAGACCTCTATGGCGAGCATGCCCAGCGTCCCGGTGCAGGAGCGGCGGGCGGCCTCGGAGCCGCCTGCTTTTTGCTCGGGGCCACGCCGGTCCCCGGTGCCGAGCTCGTCATGCGTGAGACTGGCTTTGCCGCCAGGCTGGCCGCGGCCGACCTCGTCCTAACGGCCGAGGGCGCTGTGGATGCGCAGAGCGCCGCCGGCAAGACGGTCGCGCGGGTCGCGCAGGCCGCGCGATCAGCGGATGTGCCGTGCGTCATCTTCGGCGGGCGCGTGGATGACGACGTCGAGGCGCTCTACGCTATTGGCGCCTCTGCCGTACTGGGTATTGGTCGCGGCGCGCGCCCGATTCGGCAGGCGCTGAGAGAGAGCGGAGCCGACCTGCGCGCCGCCGCACGGGCCGTCTGCACGTTACGGAATTAGGCGTCTGGCCTAGCGATGCGCAAGATGGGTGCCTCGCCCACCACCGCCACTGCCCCCATTGCTCGCGTTACTTCCGTTGCCTCCATTGCCACCCGGGTTCGTACCTCAGGCGAAGGCCGAGCCGTTGAGGCCGGCCGCGGTCGTGACGAGCTTCGAGCCCTTCTTCAGGCGGATCGTGACGGAGTAGGGCGATCCCTTCTTCAACTTCGCCTTGGGGAAGGCGAGGGCCATCGAACCGTCAGCCGCCGAGACGATCGTTGCAATCTTCTTGGCCTTGCCCGAGACGGCCGTCCCGGTCGTGTAAACCGTCGCTGTGCAGAGGGCCTTGCGACAGGCGGCAAGCGCCGTGACAGAGACCGTCGTCGTAGCACCACTGGTCTTGATGGTGGTCTTCGCGGCCACGGTCTTACGCTTGACCTTGTAGGTCGGTGCGCTGAAGGTGATGTCGGGAACGGTGATCAGGAGACCATCAGTGCCTTCAGTGCCCGCGCTCCACACGGTGTAGGTCGGGGCGCCATTGGTGCCGGGCGAGCCAGATCGGGTTGCGCTGAAGAACGTAGCGGCGTCCGCCGGAAGCACGCCATAGACATTAAGCAGCGTCTGTGCGGGCAGGACAGCCTTCATCTGGCCGGTCTGAATCGATCCGTCGGCTCTGAAGTGGGCCGCAGCCATCTGCAGGTCGAGCACGGGCGCCGATGCCGTTCCCGTCGGATTAAGAAAGCCGAAGATCGCGCCCTGCGTGGCGAAGATCGCGCCCGTCAGTGCCAGGCTGACGGTGTCATCGAGACTGAAGACGATGTTGGCCGAGAGCACCTGCAGAGCCGCCCGCTGAATGTCACAGTCGCGGATTGGGGTCGCGGTGCAGCCATTGCCACCAGTGAAGTCGCTGACGTACTGGGTGGCAACCGGGCGGAAGCGAATCCGGATCTGCGCATCGGCCGTGCCGAGCCCGGTCGCGCTCCAGTAGAGCAGGTCGAGGTTCGCCCACGACCAACGCAACGACTGGCCCAGCGTGTTCATGCGCACGGTCATATCGAAGATCGTCTCGGTGGTCGCAGAGCCGGTCAAATCCGTGTTGACGTTGTCAGTGGCGGGCACGCCGAGCGCGAGCGAAATGCGATTTGGTGTGGCGTAACAGACGCCCTGCGCCGGTCTCTGCCCGGCCTGACAGAGATTGAGGGGCGAAATCACCACCGTCGGGGTGCCTGCTGTCACGGCCGGCGGGGTCGTCGACCCACCGTCGATCAGTACGGTTTCCACGCCAGCGTTCGTTGCCGTCAGGCGCGACACAAACGGACGCGCCGCCGCCCCTCCTGCCAACGAACCCCAGCCTGCGCTCGTCGTCGAACCAACGGTCGCTCCGTCGTTCTGGGTCTGCGTTGGCGTAGAATCACCCTGCGCGGCGGCGTTTGCCGGGATCAGGGCAAGCTGCGCGAGAACGACGACGACTAAGGCTAGAAAAACATTAAGTCTACGCATGCGGCAAATTCTACACAAGTAACATTCTCCTACCAAAGCTACCGCTGAATTTCGCTGGCGCTAAACAACCGGCAACCTAGTGCCCGACCGGGCCGGCTATTAGAGGTCTTTGGTCACGGGCTCGACCGCAACCATTGCGAGCGCTCGGCGAATGGGACGCGGTAGCTGGAACGCGACGTCCTCATGCACCGTTTCGAGTTCCGAGACGTTGATCCCGTCCGAACGATCTCGGAACCACTCGATCACACCGAGCACGAGTCGCTCCGGCGCAGACGCACCTGAGGTGATGCCGATCTTCGTGCGGTCGCCAATCCAGGTGGGATCGATCTCGCTCTCGTCCTCGATCAGGTAGCTATCGACCCCCGCATCGCGTGCCACCTCGACGAGGCGACAGGAGTTCGACGAGTTCGCAGATCCGATCACGAGGACCAGTTCAGTCACCTTTGCGAGCTCCTTGACGGCAGCCTGGCGGTTCGACGTGGCGTAACAGATATCGCTCTTCTCGGGGCTCTCAATCCACGGAAACCGGTGCGTGAGCGCCTCGATGATGCCGCGAGTCTCGTCGACCGAAAGCGTGGTCTGCGTCAGATAGGCGAGTGGCTGGCCCTCCGGGAAGTCAGGGAGCGATGCCACCTCAGCAGCGTGCTCGACGAGCGTCATGGCGCCGGGCGCTTCGCCCATTGTGCCGACAACCTCCTCATGCTCGGCGTGGCCAATCAGCACCATATGATATCCGGCTGCGTCGTAGCGCTTGGCCTCGTTGTGCACCTTGGTTACCAGGGGGCACGTAGCGTCGATCACGGTCAGCGATCGTTGCTCGGCGCCTGAATGCACCGTTGGGGCAACTCCATGGGCCGAGAAGACGACCGTCGCGCCCTCTGGCACATCTGTCACGTCATCGACGAAGATGGCACCACGGGTCTCAAGATCGGCAACGACGTGGAGATTGTGAACAATCTGCTTGCGCACGTAGACGGGCGCTCCCTGTAGCTTGAGCGCCTGCTCCACAGTCTCGACGGCACGATCCACACCAGCGCAGTAGCCGCGAGGCGCAGCGAGGATGAGTTCGACTTCGGCCATGTACATAGGATACCGATCGCTATATCGCAAATGTCCGTAGGATCGGCCGTACCATGCAGGTGTGAACCGGATTCCGTCCACGGCCGCTCGCGTCGCATGTTGTTTCTTTGCACTGTTGATCCTCTGCCAGGTGCTGTATCCGCAGGCACCGGCGGCGTGGAACATTCGACTCACAGCGCTGACGGTATTTCTTTTTCTTGGAGCGTCGGTTGCAGCTGCGTGGCACCGCTCTGGTCCACGATTTGCGCTCTCGCTCGCCGGCCTGGCGTTTCTGGTGGGTTTCGGTAGCGAGATCCTGGGTGTTCACACAGGGTTCCCGTTCAGCACCTACTGGTACACGGATGCACTGCAACCACAGCTGTTTGACGTTCCCATCCTGATTCCTTTGGCCTGGGCGATGATGGCGTATCCGGCCTGGCGCATCGGCGAATTGCTGGGAAACCGTCCGGTTACCCGAGCCCTGTTTGCAGCCGCGGCACTGACAGCGTGGGATGTGGCACTCGATCCACAGATGGTCAGCCATGGCGTTTGGATCTGGCCGAATTCGGGCCAATATGCTGGCATTCCGTTGATCAACTTCGTGGGCTGGGCCGCAGTCGGTGCGGTGCTGTTTGGGTGGTGGGCACTCGGCGCCCGCGCACCGAGCCGCCCGAGCCGTTGGTGCTTGACCGACCTGTTGGGACCGTTCCTCTATGCCTGGACGTGGATCGGTGAGACCGTCGCTCACGCGCTTTTCTTTGCCGGCTGGACCGTCGCCATCGCCTCCTTCATCGCGATGGGCCTGCTGACTGTGCCGGCGCTGCTTCGTCAATGGACCGGGAGTGCCACGGCATGACCCGCGTCGTCATCGTCGGCGCGGGAGTCGGCGGCCTTGGGGCCGGCGTGCGGCTGACTGCTGCGGGCTGCGACGTACTCGTCCTTGAGGCTGCTGCTCAGGTTGGTGGCAAGCTTGGCATTGCACGCTCTGAAGGGCACACCTTTGATACCGGACCGTCGCTCCTGACGATGCCATTTACGCTCGAGGAGACATTAGCGACGGCAGGTGTGACGTTGAGTGACCGGCTGGACGTCCGCCGTGTCGATCCTCTCTGCCAGTACCACTGGGACGACGGAACGGCATTGGCGACGCACGCCGATCCAGACGCCACAGCCGCCGCCTTTGAAGCACTCGAGCATGGTGCGGGACAGGCATGGCATCGATTGCTGGCTCAGGGCAGGCGAACGTGGGACCTTTCGCTCCCCCTGTTTCTCTCCGCGGCAATCAGTGGCCCGATCGAGCTCGCGCGCCGCAGTGGGCGTCCAATTAATCCGCGCGACATCTTGGCCCATACAACGCTTGAACGCTATGGCGCCCGCCACTTCCGCGACCCACGTCTGCGCCAACTCCTCGATCGCTACGCGACCTATTCCGGCTCGGACCCCGCGCGGGCACCCGCGACGTTGTCTGTCATTCCGTATACGGAGTCTGCCTACGGTGCCTGGCATCCCATTGGAGGCATGCACCGCATTGCCCAAGTGCTCAGCGACGTGATCAGGGAACAGGGAGGAGAACTCCGATGCTCCACGCCTGTCACCAGGATCGTGACTGAGCATGGGTCTGCCGTCGGCGTCGAGACGGCGGCGGGTGAGGTGTTTCCCGCCGACGCGGTGATCGCAAACTGCGACGCAGCGGACCTCTACGAGGGTTTGGTGAGTGCACCCAAACAGGCCGCACAGATCGCAGCGGCGCCCGCCAGCCTCTCGGGCTTTGTGCTGATGCTTGGGGTGGCAGGTCGAACACCGGGCCTGGCTCATCACAACATCTGGTTTCCACGCGACTATCGAGCAGAGTTCGCCGACATCTTCGACGATCCACGGCCACCCAACACGCCAACGATCTATCTCTGCAACCCTGTCGCGACCGATCCGTCCTGCGCACCCGACGGTGACGAGTCGTGGTTCGTACTCGTCAACGCGCCGAGGCATGGCCAGGTCGATTGGGATGCGGAAGGCGAGCGTTATCAGGAGCGAATTCTCGATCGCCTCGATGCGCTGGGCCTCCGGGCCCGTGAGCGTGCGCGGACGATCATTCGACGCACGCCAGCCGACCTCGAGCGACTGACGGGGGCGCCCGGAGGTTCGATCTATGGAACCGCTTCGATGGGCCCACGCGCAGCGTTCTTGCGACCACGAAACGCCTCGCCCGCCTTCGAGCGGCTGTACTTGGCGAGTGGAAGTGCGCATCCGGGCGGCGGGCTGCCTCTGGTGCTGCTGTCCGGCAAGATCGCCGCCGACCTGATTTGTCGGGATCTCGAACTCACAGACGCTGCGTAAGAACCATGTGATTGTGTGGATATCCACACCCATGGGTCTGACAAACTATCCCTCCGTACACGAACGGTTCTGAACTTCCCTGATGCTCCGACTGTCTGCGTTTTCCGATCGCTTCCGCTGGGCCGTGCTCGCTGGCTGGCTGGTGATCGTGGCCATCAGCGCTTATGCGAGCGTTGGTCTCAACGATCTACTTTCGAACCGCTTCGACATTCCCGGCACGGAGTCCACCCAGGTACTGGAACTGCTTGAGAACGACTTTGGACAGCGCGGCGACTCGTCCTTCGTGCTCGTCGCGGCTACGGAGAACGGGAAGGCTCCGACTCCGGAACAGGTCAAAGCCACCGAGGCCGCGGCAGCGCGAGCTGCGGAGGTACTCGGTTCGGCACGCGCAGCCGCGCTTCAGACCAGTGGGTCCCTGACCTATGTGGGGATTGGAACCACGCTCGAGCCTGCTGCAGCACAGCTCAAGGTCTCCGAGATGCGGTCAGCAATCGGACCGATTCCGGGTGTCACGACCTATCTGACGGGGCAGACCGCAATCAATCGCGATCTACAGCCGGTCATCGCCGACGACCTGCAACGGGGCCTGATGATCACGATCCCGATCGCGATCATCGTGCTGCTGTTTATCTTCGGCACCCTGGTCTCGACGCTCGTGCCTTTCGTTTTCGTACTCGCGACAATCCCAACAACGCTCGGTGTGGTCTGGATCGCGGCGCATCAGTTGGATATGGCGATCTACGTCACCAACCTCGTCGAGCTGATCGGCATCGGGATTGCGATCGACTACTCACTGCTCGTGGTCTATCGCTTCCGCGAGGAGATGCTGACAATTCAGCGGCATAAGCTCGCCGAGTCGGGAGCATTCGGAGATGCCCGGCGCGTGCCGCTCGATCGGGCTGAGGTTCGCGCTGCGCTCGACCCCACGATGCGCTTTGCAGGTCACGCTGTCGTGTTCAGCGGCCTGACCGTCGCTGTCGGCCTGGCCGGTCTGATCATGCTGCCGTTACCCTTTATTC
The DNA here is from genome assembly GCA_005798855.1 of Actinomycetota bacterium. Classification (GTDB taxonomy): domain Bacteria; phylum Actinomycetota; class Thermoleophilia; order Gaiellales; family F1-60-MAGs149; genus F1-60-MAGs149. The sequence goes on from SYIF01000110.1 coordinate 18,609, forward strand.
GATCGCTTGGCATCGGTGGCGTCGTCATCCCGCTCGTTTCGATCGTCGCTGCCGTCACGCTGCTACCGGCGCTGCTTTCGATCCTCGGCCCATGGCTCGCTCGAGTGCGTGTCGTCCCGACGCGGGTTCTCGACTCCCGCATGGACAACGAGACGGGCTTCTGGGTACGCCTGTCCGATTCGATCATGGCCCGTCCTTGGCCCTACCTCATCACAGGGTCCGCTGTTCTCGTGGCACTGGCGCTCCCAACCTTCTGGATCGCCTTGACGCCCGGGACCAACGCTGGCCTTCCGCCCTCAGTCGAGAGCGTCCAAGGGCTGCAGCAGTTGGAGCGCACGGTGGGAGCCGGAACCCTCGCGCCTTCGACCATCATCGTCGACAGCGGACGCCCAGGCGGAATCTGGGACGCCGACGTGCAGGCGGCCATGAATCGCTTGCAGAATGAACTACGCAAGGATTCGGCGATGTCGACGGAGCCGACTGCAGTCAGCTCTGCTGCAGACCTGCTCATTAAGGGCGATACCCCGGCGGCACGCAAGCGTGCAACCGCCGCCGGGCTGGTCAACAAGAACCAGCAGTACGCCGTAATCTTTGCGGCCAGCAAACAGGCCTATGGATCGGAATCGGCTCAGGAGCTTGCACGACGCATCCGCGGTACGTACGTCCCAGAGGCGGACTTCCCAACGGACACGACGGTGCTGGTCGGTGGTGGACCAGCAGCGGGCGTCGACTTTATCGATCAGATCTACGGCGTCTTTCCCTGGCTCATAGCCGTGGTCTTGCTGATTTCGTACATCTTGCTCGTACGAGCGTTCCGGTCGCTGCTCCTGCCCCTCAAGGCCGTGTTCCTCAACGTGCTGAGCGTCTCGGCGGCGTACGGCATTCTCGTCTTGATCTTCCAGTTCGGCTTGGGGGAGTGGGCCGGGCTCCAAACGACCGATCAGATCGAGGCCTGGATCCCGATCTTCCTGTTCGCGATGCTATTTGGGCTGTCGATGGACTACGAGGTGTTTCTCGTGACGCGCATGCGGGAGCTGTATGACGAAGGAGCCTCGAATGGTGAGGCTGTGGGTCGAGGTCTCCAACTCACGGGTCGCCTCGTCTCCGCCGCAGCGATCATTCTCGTTGCAGCCTTCGCGGGCTTCCTGCTGGGGTCGCTGGTGGCCTTCCAGCAGTTTGGTCTTGGCCTCGCCGCTGGCATCTTGATCGACGCAACGTTGATTCGGATGCTGCTCGTCCCGGCGTTCATGCGGATTGCCGGTGACTACAACTGGGTCTTGCCAGCCTGGGTGGCGAGGATCTTGCGGGTCGAGCCATCGCCGCTGCGGCGCAGCGCCTGACATTCTCGGCTGCCACGGGTACGCTTCCGATGGAGCGTGCACCTAGGAGGGGAACAGATGGCGACCGAGTTTGACTACGTGATCGTTGGTGGTGGTACGGCAGGTTCGGTCATTGCCGCTCGGTTGAGTGAGAATTCCGACGTCTCGGTGGCGTTGATCGAGGCTGGGCCGGATGATCGCCCGCACGACGAGGTGCTGAAGCTCAAGCGCTGGCTCGAGTTGCTCGAAAGCGACTTCGATTACAAGTACACCACTCAGATCCAGCCACGTGGAAACTCCCACATCGTGCATTCCCGCGCGAAGGTGTTGGGTGGCTGCTCTTCCCACAACACGATGATCTGGTTTAAGCCGCTCCCAGGCGACTGGGATGACTGGGCAAGCCAGGGCGCGGAGGGGTGGGAGGGTGCTGACATGGAGCAGTACTACGCGAAACTCCGCAACAAGCATCAGATCGTGCCCGAGCAGGATCGCGATCCGATTCTTCCCGACTGGATCGAATCCGCCGTTGCCGCAACGGGTGTGCAGAAGAGCCCCGACTGGAATGCTCAGCCGTTTAGCGACGGCGCAGGTTTCCTCGATGTGGCCTACGACCCCGACACCGGCGTCCGCTCCTCGGCCAGCGTCTCCTATCTGCATCCGATCATGGACACGCGCGAAAATCTTCATGTCATCTGCGACACCCGCGCTCTCCACATCGGCCTCGTGAGTGGCCACGCCCGCAGCGTGCGCTGTGAGGGTCCAGACGGTCCGGTCACGTACCGCGCAGGCCACGAGGTGATTCTCTGCGCCGGTGCAATCGATTCGCCCCGACTGCTGCTGCTGTCGGGCATTGGCCCGGCGGACGACCTGCGCGAGCTGGACATCGATGTGCAGCACGACCTACCCGGTGTCGGCGGCGAGATGCTCGATCATCCGGAGTCGATCATCATGTGGGAGCTCAAGAAGCCGCTCGGACCGCAGACCGCGATGGGGGCTGATTGTGCCCTCTTCGTCAATCGACTCAAAGCCGACGATCGCCCGGATCTGATGTACCACACCTATCAGCTGCCGTTCACATTCAACACCGAACGCCTCGGGTATCCCGTGCCAGAAAACGTGATCTGCATGACCCCGAACATCCCTCGCACGAAGTCGCGGGGAAGCCTCTGGCTGCTGAGCAACAATCCCGACATCAAGCCGGCAATCGACTTTGGCTACTTCACCGATACCGACGGCTACGACGAGCGGACGATCGTTGACGGTCTTGAGATCGCACGCGAGGTGGCAGCGACTGGCCCCTTCAAGGATTGGATCAAGAAGGAGGTCGCTCCCGGATCCAAGATTATCTCCCGCAAGGATCTCTCAACCTATGGGCGGGCTGCGCATCACACCGTGTATCACCCGCTCGGCGGCTGCAAGATCGGTGCCCTTGACGACCCGACGACGGTCGTCGGCCCGGATCTCAAGGTCAAGGGGGTCGACGGTCTACGCGTTGCCGACGGCGCGATCTTCCCGGCGCTGACAACCGTCAATCCCGTCGTGGGTGTGTTGATGATCGGTGAAAAATGCGCCGATCTGATTCGTTCGGGCCGGTAGCGTCAACCCGTCGCCTCAAACCGCGCTCGGCTTACTTGGGCCAGCGTAACGGCTGCCAACACGCCAAGACCACCAATCACCTGAAACGGACTGAGAACCTGACCGAGTAGCGACCACGCAATTGCGCCCGCGATGATCGGCTCGAGCATGGCCGTCACGGTTGCCCCGTCGGCGCGTACTCGTCGCACGCCGGCGAGAAACATGGCGAACGGAATGACCGTACCTGCGACCACAACGAAGAGCACGTAGCAATACGTCGGAGCGCTAATCGGGGCTGTGGTCGCGACCACGGTGAGTGACGACCACGGAAAGGACCACCACGGCAGCACAACACCCAGTGCAACTGCGCCGAAGGCGAGGCCGATGCCAAGCACGCTGACGGGCGATCGGGCGCGCATCAGTGACTCGCTGTGTAGCGAGTAGTAGGCGTACGAGAGCGCGGCACCGACGCTGAAGGCAATGCCGATCCAAGACAGCGACCCAGTGTCGTTGCCGACACCCAGCACGAGCACGAGACCGCCGATTGCAACTGGGATTGCGACCCAGACAAGCCACGGCAACATGCGTCCCCAGACAAAGCGCACCCAGAGCGCCACGAGCAGTGGTGCCGAGTATTCGATCACCAGTGAGATGCTGATCGGAATCCGACTGATTGCCTCGAAGTAAAACAGCTGAACTCCAATCAAGCCGAGCGTCCCGAAACAGGCGTAGACCAGAATCTCTCGCCGGGTCAGTCGAAGCTCCTCGCGCCGCCGTAGGGCAACCCAACAGAGCAAGATGATGGCCGCCAGTGACAGTCGCACTTCCGCAAACCGGTCGGGCGGGAGTCCCGCATCCATGACAACGCGCGCGGCCGTTCCGCTGACACCCCAAAGCGTCGCAGCGCCAGCCACGAACAACGTGCCGGATAGCGTTCGCGAAATCGGCATCACCGGTAGCCTACGGGTAATGCTCGCGAACTCCGCCGTCCTGCCGCTCGTGACTGCACTGCTTGCTGCGGCCCTGGCTGCCCGCATGGCCGGAAGCGCCACACGCTCCTTCAGTCCTGCCAAGCCGCTTTGGGCGCTCGGCTTGTTGCTTTTCGCAGCTGCGAGTGCTGCATCGGCGTATGGCATTGCGGATGGCTGGGGAGCAATCTCCTTTCGCGTCTACTACCTGACTGGTGCCTGCCTCTGTGTCGCCTTGCTCGGCGCTGGCTCCGCGTTTTTGGCGCTGCCGCAGCCGATTGCGTTGATCGCGTTTGGGATGACATTGACAGCAGTCGCGGGGGCGACAGTGACCGTGTTGATCGCCCCGGTCGATCTGAGCCAGATTGTGAGCGTGAGTGGTCTCGAGGCGCCACCCAACAGTGCCATCGCGGGACACGCTTCGATCTGGGCAATCGCCATGAATAGTGTGGGGACAGTCATGCTGATCGCTGGCGCGCTGACCTCGATCATTCGACGAAGCCGTGTCGGCCCAAACGCTGCGCTCTTGCTCGGCGTCATCGTGATCGCCCTTGCAGGAACCCTGACGCGGTTTGGTGGTGCCGAGTCCCTCTATGTCGGGCAGTTGGTCGGCCTGATCGTCTTGGGCGTGGGTATGGAATGGTCGAACCGTGTCGGCTACGCCGCGAGAAATTCCTCGACCGTCACCGTATAGAGTTCGAGCTCTTCAAGGTGCGCGCAGTGAGCGCTTTCTTCAAAGACCACCATCCGTCCGTCAGGAATACCGGCGAGAATCGTCTCGGAACAAGCGGGTGTGATCTCGTCGTAGCGACCACAGGTAATCAGGGTCGGTTGCGAAATGCGCGCGAGATCTGCTTGTCGGTCCCAATCCTTCAACGAGCCGACGAGCGTGAACTCGTTCGGGCCGTTCATGGTCAGATACGCCTGGTTTCCATCGAGTTCGTCGGCGGTCAAGACCATCGCCTCGGGCCATGGATCAAGACGACAGACGTGGCGACGGTAAAACTCCATCGAGGCCGCGACGAAGGCGGGGTCGTCGTACTGCCTCGCCTCGCTCAGCTCCAAGATCGTCTCGCAGATGGCAGGGGGGAGGGCGTGGATCAGCCGGAGCGACTCCTCTCCGAACTGGCGCATGCTGGCTGACGTCGACGCAAGTACAACGCGGTCGATGCCCGTGGTGCCGCGGCAGAGGTACTCGATTCCAAGCCAACCACCCCACGATTGGCCCAGGAGGTGGCAGTGCTCGAGCCCGAGCGCAGCCCGCACATCGTCGACTTCCTCACAGGCGCGATCGAGCGTCCAGAGCATCGGATCGTCCGGCTGATCAGAACGACCACAGCCGAGCTGATCAAAGATGATCACAGGGCGATGTTCGGCTAGGCGCTCCGCAAATGGTTCGAGGTAGTACGAGGCGGCGCCGGGTCCACCATGCAGGAGCAGGATCGGGAGCGCGTCGCCTGCTCCCTCACGTCGCCACCAGACCCGGCCGTTGGATAGCTCAAGATAGCCTTCGGTGCACATGCTGGTTCCTCCTCGTGCCGGAAACCCTACTCCCTCGCGTGGCGATTTGCACAAATTCCTCTTCGCACCTGCTGTCTTCGCCGACACCGCAGAACACGTGTTTGACGGGCCTAGCGCGGCCAGCGCTGATCGACCGGCCACGAGACGCGTTGGGCGAACGTGCTGCCACCTTCGATGAACGGTATAAAACGCTGCTGAAACTCCAGCGGGAGCTCGCAGTCGAGCGCCGCCTGCCGCATGTGGCCGGCCCACGCGGCACGCTGCTCCTCCGTGATCTTGAGCCCATGGTGTGCGCCACGCATGACCGCAAATCCACCGCGTTGTTCGGTATGCACCGCCGGCCCACCGAGTAGCTCGGTCAGCCACAGTGCCAGCCGCTCCGCATGCTCCTCACCCTGGTCGTGAAAGAGTGGTGTCAGGATCGCATCTGCGAACAGCAACTCATAGAAGCGCGTCGACAGACGCTCCAGAGCGGGACCACCGCCAGCAAGCTCATAGAGGCTACTCATCTAGATGCCCACCAAATCGGGACGGTCAGATTCGAACTGACGACCCCTCGCTCCCAAAGCGAGTGCGCTACCAGGCTGCGCCACGTCCCGTTGTGGATCGAACTCCAGCGTTCTCTAGACTCCCGGGATTGCGCGGAGACCCTGGATCTCGCGAATTGCGGCCAACTCGCGAAGTGCCTCGACCTCGATCTGACGGATACGTTCGCGGGTCAAACCGAACTCGCGGCCGATCTCGTCCAGCGTTCGCGGATCGAGTCCGTCAAGCCCATAGCGCAACTCGAGCACGCGACGATGACGCTCAGGGAGGGCACTCAGACCTTCCTGCAGAGCCTCATGACGCAACTGATCCGACACAGCATCCATCGGGTCGATCGCCTCAGAGTCGGCGAGGAAGTCCGAGAACGAAGACTCACCCTCGTCACCGACGGGCTCCTCGAGCGAGATCGGCGAGCGGGCGGCCTTACGCACGTCGAGGACCTGATACAGCGGCAACTTGGCCTCTTCAGCGATCTCCTCGTTCGAGGGCTCGCGGCCGAGCCGCAGCATCAGGGTGCGCTCTGCACGATTGATCTTCTGCAGACGCTCAACGACGTGGACGGGGAGGCGGATCGTGCGGCTCTTGTCGGCGAGCGCACGCGCCACTGCCTGACGAATCCACCACGTGGCGTACGTCGAG
>SYIF01000111.1 GCA_005798855.1 Actinomycetota bacterium
GACGCCTCCCGAGAGGTGAACGTCGCGACCAATCCAAGCACCGGAGCCGACGGTCGCCCACGTATCAACCATCGTGCCCGACCCAACGTGCGATCCGATGTTGACGTACGAGGGCATCAGCACCGCGCCGCCCTCGACGAAGGCGCCATAGCGAACCGTCGCTGGAGGCACGATGCGCACGCCAGCGACGTTCGACTTGAGTGGCACCTTGTCGTGGTACGTGTACGGACCGAGCTCGATGATCTCCATCTGCTGTTGACGGAAAAACAGCAGAATCGCCTGCTGAATCCAGCCATTGACGTTCCAGCTGCCATCGGCCTGCTGTTCGGCCAGGCTCACCTCACCGGCGTCGAGCAGAGCAATCGCCTGCGCGACAGCATCGCGGGCCTCCTCTGTGGGCGTATCGCCGCAAAAAGCGGACCCAATGGTTTCAATCATCTGCGTGGACATATCCGAATCGTATCGGGGCTAGCGCTGGAGCTGCGCCGCGATGTCCGCTGCGATCGCGGCGATCGGGCGATTGGCATCGATTGGCTCGGTCGCGGGGAGCTTGCGCAGCCACGTGTCTTGTCGCTTTGCGTACTGGCGGGTTCGCACCGACAGTAGGCGCTCGCATTCGGCGCGATCAATCTCCCCTGCTAGCAAACGAGTAACGTCGGCCACGCCGTGCGCGCGTGCGGCAGTCGTCGAGGGCGCTGTGGGCCTCTGGAGCAGGTGTTCGACCTCGGCGATTCCTCCCTGGTCGAGCAGCATCGGCGTGCGCGCATTGATCTGCGTGTGCACACGAGCACGATCGATCTGAAGCGCAAATATCCGAGTGGGTTGACGCGTCGTCCGCGTCCACAGCTGATCGTTGCCAGATGGTGCCAGGGACGCGCCGACTGAGGCCAACTCGAGGGCGCGCACGACGCGCCGCGTGTCGGTTGGGGCGATGCGAACTGCTGCTTCACTGTCCTCGCGTGTCAGCCAGGCGTGGGCCTCGACCGGTCCGAGTCGTTCGACCTCGGCTGCGATGCGGACGCGCTCGTCTGGGTCGACGTGTGGTGGAAACGACACCTCGGCGAGCGCAGCTCGTAGGTAGAGACCCGATCCACCGACCACGATTGGTGTTCGATCGCGGACGAGGATCGAATCGATGGCTGCGTGAGCATCGGTCGCGAAGCGCGAGACGTCATAGAAGACGGTCGGCTCGATGTGTCCGATCAGGTGGTGTGGAATGCCACCCTGCTCAGTCGGTGTTGGCTGGTTTGTCAGACGTTCGAGTCCGCGGTAGATCTGCATCGAGTCGGCAGAGACAATCTCGCCATCGATCGCCTGCGCGAGCGCGACCGCAACCGCGGACTTGCCCGACGCGGTCGGGCCGAAGATCGCCACCACGGAGCGTTCCATCGCTACACCGTGACAGCGCTGACGACCTGGCCGCGGAGCGTTTGCGAGGTCGAGGCTTCGATGCGGACCGAGACGACGGTGCCGACGGGAGCGGCCGGAGTAAACAGCGTGGTCTTATTGCCGCGCGTCTTGCCGCGGCAGATCTCGGGATCCTTCCGACTTGGCCCCTCGGACAGCACCTCTTGAATGCTCCCGATCAAGGCGGTGTTGCGGCGGGCGGCATGGTCTTGGACAAGATCGACGAGTCGCCCCAACCGCTCGTGTTTCAGGTCGTCTGGCAACTGCTCATCAAAGCCAGCGGCCTCGGTGCCGTTGCGGGCCGAGTAGATGAAGGTGTAGGCATGGTCGAAGGCGGCTTCGTCATAGACGCGCAGCGTCTCTTGAAAGTCGTCCGCGGTCTCGCCGGGGACGCCCACGATGATGTCCGTCGTCAGGGCGATGTCGGGCATTGCCTCGCGGACCCGAGCCACCAGTTCGAGATAGCGCTCGGAGTCGTAGGTGCGACGCATGCGCTTGAGGATCGGCGACGAACCGGACTGCAGCGGGAGATGCAGCTGGTTGCAGACCGACGGCGACTCTGCCATCGCGGCGATCACATCGCCCCGCATGTCCTTCGGATGAGGACTCATAAAGCGAATCCGATCGATGCCGTCGATGGCGTCGATTGCCCGCAAAAGCTCCGCGAAGGTGCAGCGCGCATCGGGCGCGAGGTCGCGACCGTAGGAGTTGACGTTCTGTCCCAGCAGAACCACCTCGGTCACGCCCTCGCTCGCTAGCTGGTTGGCCTCGGCCAATATCTCCCGCACGTTTCGAGACCGCTCACGGCCACGAACGCTTGGCACGATGCAGTAGCTGCAGACCGAGTTGCAGCCCATCGAGAGCTGGAGCCAGGCTTGATGGGACCGCTCACGACGCTTGGGAAGGTCGGCGGCGAAGTCGTCAAAGCTACCGAATGCTCCACGCTCCGCCGTGCCGTCCCTGTTCATGACGTCGCGAAGAGCACCGATGCGTCCCGGTCCAACAGCAGCGTCGACCCACGGGAAATCACGGAAAATGTCGTCGCGCACCGACTCGGCCCAGCAGCCGGCTACGACGATCTGCAGCTCGGGCTCGCGCTCCTTCCGTCCGCGCGCCGCATTGAGCGCTTGGATCAGCCGGTCGTCGGCACGTTCGCGAATCGTGCAGGTATTGAAGACCAGCACGTTGGCCAGCTCGCTGTCGGGAGCCTCGCCCATGCCGGCCGCCTCGAGCATGCCCTTGATGCGTTCCGAGTCGTGCACGTTCATCTGACAACCAAACGTCGTGACATGGAAGCGCTGCATCTTCGGTCCCTAGTGGGCGAGCTCGCTCGTGCGCGATTCGCGGATCACAGTCACCTTGATCTGACCAGGGTACTCCAGAGAATCCTCGATCTCAGCAGCGATTTCTCGAGCCAAGAGCGCTGCCATGTCGTCGCTGACCTCGCTGGGCTTGACCATCACACGCACATCGCGACCGGCCTGCATTGCGAAGCAGCGCTCCACGCCAGGGTGTCGCACGGCGATCTCTTCGAGCGCCTCGAGCCGCTTGACGTACTGCTCGAGGCTCTCGCCGCGCGCACCTGGCCTGGCGGCGGAGATTGCGTCAGCGGCGATCACGAGAATTGCTTCAACAGAATTGGGCTCCACGTCGTAGTGGTGGGCCTCAGCGGCGTGCGCGACCGCCTCGCTCTCGCCGTACTTGCGGCAGAACTGACCCGAGATGACGGCATGGGGACCTTCGACCTCGTGGGTGACAGCCTTGCCGATGTCGTGCAGAAGCGCGGCCCGGCGAGCGACACGTTCGTCGACCCCAAGCTCGATCGCCATGATCGCAGCGAGGTGTGAGCATTCGAGCGAATGCTTGAGCACGTTTTGGCCGTACGACGTGCGGTAGTTGAGGCGACCGAGAATGGCCAGCAACTCGGGGTCGAGTCCGGGGACATTCGCTTCGAACGAGGCCTGCTCGCCGGCCTCGCGGATCTTCTCTTCGATTTCTTCCTTCGCGGCGTAGTACGTCTCCTCGATGAAAGCCGGGTGGATCCGCCCGTCAGCGAGCAGATTCTCGAGCGTGATGCGCGCAATCTCGCGGCGCGCTCCATCGAACGCCGATAGGACGACTGCGCCAGGAGTGTCGTCGATGATCACATCGACACCAGTAGTGGCCTCGAAGGCGCGGATATTGCGACCCTCGCGACCAATGATTCGACCCTTGAGGTCGTCGGAGGGCAATTGCACCGTCGAGACCGTGGTCGCCGCTGCGTAGCTGGATGCCGTTCGTTGAATGCTGGTGGCGATGATCGAGCGGGCACGGCGATCACCGTCTCGCTTAGCCTGTTCCTCGATTCGGCGAACGAGCTGCGCTGCATCGTGGCGCGCTGTCTCTTCGACGCGGCTGAGCAGCTGCAAACGCGCCTCTTCGGTCGTCATGCCGCCGACGCGCTCTAGCTCGCGATCGGCCCGGGCCTGCGTCTCGCGTAGCGCGGCTTCGGCATCGGCCAGCGCGAGCGCCTGCTGCGCTGTCGCCTGCTCGCGTTCAAGAGCAGTCGACTCGCTCTTGGCGGTGAGGTCCTCTCGTGCAGCAATGCGCTCCTCGAGGCGCGCAATCTCCGCGCGTCGCTCGTCGAGGCGCTGCTCGAGCTCGCGCCGCAACTCAAGCACGTGCTCCTTACCGTCAATTGCTGCCTCTTTGCGAATCGTATCGGCCTCGCGGTTGGCGGTTGCGACGGCTCGCTCGGCGTCGGCACGGAGTGCCTCCGCCTCTTGTCGTCGTGCTTCGGCGTCCTTGAGCACCGCATCACTCGCGCTGCGACCTTGAGCATGCGACCGCTGGCGCACGGTCATGCCGCCGATTGCGCCGCCTATGACCAGCGCAGCCATGGCTGCAATAACGGTCTCAAGCACGTCATTCTCCTGATGTCCGGTACGAACTGTCTCGATCAGACAGTGGAAGTTTCTGACCGGAAGGCTAGCGCGCTCGGGGTCTCGGCTCGGCCGCTCCCCTCTAGGCCACGCCTTAGTCGTCGAAAGGTAGACGGACGAGCCGTTCCGCCACAGACTCGTCGAACCCCCGGGAGGCCAGTCGTTGCCACGCCTCGGCGCCAGTGCGAGCACCGATGGCGACCTGCGCTGCTCGATGGACTGCGTCGTCGTCGAGGTGTTGCAGACAATCCTGAATGTCGGCGTGGGCAACCCCGGCGACCTCGAGATCGTGCGCGATGCGTGCCGGACCCCAACCGCTGGCGAGCCGATGGGCCGCGACATCCGCGGCGTGGCGCATGTCGTCGAGGGCACCAATCGACTCGAGGCGATCCGCAGCCGAGCGTGCTGCGTCTGCGCCCTCACGCTTGGCGATGCGCTGCTCGAGTTCGCCGCGCGCATGGGAACGACGGCCGACCATCGCGGCGGCCCGATCGAGTGCTCGCGCAGCGCGGGCACTCTGCTCTGCCTTGCACTTGGTCGTTGTTGAGAGTGAGGCGTCGAGGTAGATCCCCAGCTCGGTGGCGACCAGCGCGTCCAAAACCAACCACGGGTTGCCATCGAGTTCGATGGCAACCCGCAGGTCAGTTCTTGGTTGTACCGCGGTCACGACCCGCGCGGCCACGAGCGTTAGCCTTCGGCGACGACGGCGCCCTCGCCGGCGACCGCCATGGCCTCGCCGGCAACTGCCACTGCCTCGTCGGCAATGTCGTCGCTCTCAGCGTGGTCAGCAGGGGGCGGAGTCATCGGAGTGGCATCAGCCGGAGCTGTGTTGCCGCCACTGATCGTGATGCCTTGGGTCTCCTCGATGCGTCGCGTGATGCGGCTGAGAACGTCGGGATGCTCGTCGAGGAATCCACGCACGTTGGCGCGGCCCTGACCAAGACGCTCCTTCTCAAAAGAGAAGTACGAACCCGACTTCTCAATGATGTTGTCCTCGAGCGCTACGTCGAGCACAGACCCGGACCACGAGATGCCCGTGCCGTACATGATGTCGAACTCCGACTGGCGGAATGGTGGCGCCACCTTGTTCTTGAC
>SYIF01000112.1 GCA_005798855.1 Actinomycetota bacterium
CTGCGGCAAGTCGACGACGGCCTACGCGGCCGCCAACTACCTGCCGTCGAATGGGCAGGTCACCGCGGGACGATCGCTGATCGAGGGGGAGGACGTGATCGGGATGAGTGGCGGACGCCTGCAGAATTTGCGAGCGAACCGTGTCTCGATGGTGTACCAAGATCCAGGGCAATCCCTCAATCCGACACTGAAAGTCGGTGGCCAGGTCGCCGAGGCGTTCCGCGTTCTCGGAGCATCGAAGTCCGAGGCGCGCGAACGTGCGGTCGAGGCGCTCAGGCGCGTCCGGATCGCCGATGCCGAGCGCGTGATGGACCGCTACCCCTACCAGTTGTCGGGCGGCATGCAGCAGCGCGCCGTGATCGCGATGGCGCTTGCCTGTGATCCTCAACTGCTGATCCTCGACGAGCCCACAACCGGTCTCGACGCCACCGTTGAGGCTGAGGTACTGGATCTCGTCTCGACGCTACGCCAAGAGACGGGTGCGGCGGTGCTCTTGATTGCGCACAACCTCGGCGTCGTGCGACGCATCTGCGACCGCGTCGGTGTCATGTACGCCGGCAAGATCATTGAGGAGGGACTGGCGGCTGAGGTGTTCGACGAGCCTCAGCATCCGTACACCGTCGGTCTGCTGCGCTGCCTCCCGCGTCGTGGTGCCAGCAAGTCGGAGCGCCGCCTCGATACGATTCCGGGTTCGCTGCCGCTGATCGGCTCCGAGTTGCCCGCCTGCGTCTTTCAGGATCGCTGTGCGCTGGCCACTGATGAATGCCGCTTCGTCGTGCCGCCCGCGTCGCATCCTCTGCCGGGGCGCACCGTCTATTGTCACCACGTGAGCGAGGTGGGCACGCTCGTTGGTGCACCGATTCAGGTGCCAACCGTCGGCACTGGATTGGGCGAGGTCGTGCTCAGTCTCGAGCACGTCTCGAAGACCTTTAAGCAGGGTGGCCACGAGGTGCGGGCGCTGGTTGATGTCGACCTCGATCTGCGGGCTGGAGAGACGCTTGGCCTCGTCGGCGAGTCTGGCTGTGGCAAGACAACGCTGGCTAAGGCGATTCTTGGCATCCACGCCGCTGATCCCGGCTCCGTGATCAAGCTCGATGGTCAGCAACTTGTCGGGGTGACAACCGGGCGCAAGCGGGATGAGCGGCGCGCCATCCAGATCATTTTTCAAAACCCGGATTCTGCGCTGAACCGTTCGAAGACGGTCCGAGCCATTCTTGAGCGAGGCCTGCAGAAGCTGGCGGGGATTCGAGGCGCCGAAGCCGAGCAGCGCCTCGCGACTCTGATTGAGGAGGTGCGACTGTCTCCGCGCCATCTTGATATGCGTCCGCGTGCGCTGTCCGGTGGTCTCAAACAGCGCGTCGCGATCGCCAGCGCATTCTCCGGTGGTCCACGGATTGTCGTCTGTGACGAGCCAACGAGTGCGCTCGACGTTTCGGTGCAGGCTGCGATTCTCAACCTGCTCGGAGACTTGCAGCGCGACGAACAGGCCAGCTATATCGTGATCTCGCACGATCTCGGCGTGGTGCGCTACCTGTCCGACCGCATCGCGGTGCTGTACCTCGGGCGTCTGATGGAACTCGGCCCTGCTGAGGCCGTCTTCGGTGGCCCACACCATCCGTACACCGAGGCACTGCTCTCGGCGGTCCCCAGCGTCGACGGCGATCCGCCGGATCGCATCCGCCTCACGGGCGAGCTGCCGTCTGCGATCAATCTTCCGACTGGCTGTGTGTTTCACACCCGCTGTCCGCGCGCCATCCAGGGCACGTGTGAGGCGTCGGAACCGCCGCTCGCGGAGGTTGCCGACGGACACATGATGCGTTGTCATATTCCGATTGACGAACTGCGCACGCTGCAGCACATCGACTGATCTGAGACCAGCGCCGAGCGCTAAAGAGAGGGATATGAAAATCCGTGCCGCGGTGTTGCCTGCAGCAGGACAAGCACTCGAAATCCAAGAGCTCGACCTTGCCCCACCAGGGCCGCAGGAGGCACTTGTCCGCCTCGCTTGGAGTGGCGTCTGTCACTCCGATCAGAACGCGATTGATGGCACCACGCCGACGCCATGTCCGAGCGTTCTTGGGCACGAAGGCGCTGGTGTGATCGAGGCGGTTGGGCCAGGCTCGCGGATGGTGGTTGGGCAGCACGTCGCGCTGTCGTGGGCTCCGAACTGCGGCGTCTGTGAAGAGTGCTCGCGTGGTCTCCGTCACCTCTGTGGAACAGCCTGGCCAGCAATGGGCAAAGGCGGGCTGATGGACGGAACATCGCGCCTCTCGCATGGTGGCGACACCGTCTTCCACAACTCGTTTCTCTCGACGTTTGCCGAGGCCTGCGTCGTGCCTGACGCCTCCTGTGTCGTGATCCCTGATGACGCGCCACTCGACGTAGCGTCGATCGTTGGCTGTGCCGTCACGACAGGTATTGGCGCCGTCTGAAATACCGCCAACGTGCGTCCAGGCGAGCGCGTCGCAGTCTTTGGGTGCGGTGGTGTCGGGTTGTCGGCGATCATGGGTGCGCGGGCGGCGGGCGCTTTGCACGTGATTGCAGTCGACATTTCCAAACAGAAGTTGGCCGACGCGATCGACTGTGGGGCAACGGGCACGGTGCAGTGGCAGGGCTCTGCCGAGGAGACGGGCGCTGCTGTGCTGGCCCTGTCCGGTACCGGCGTTGACTACGCGATCGAGGCGACGGGTCGCCCAGAGGTTGCGACCGCCTGTTTTCTCAGCACGCGTGCTCGTGGCGCAGCAGTGCTGATCAGCATCCCGCACCCCGATGCGCAGGTGACCTTTCCGGCCCTGTCCTTCCCGCGCAAGGAGCGCCGCGTGTTGGGGTCGGAGTATGGCTCGTGCGTTCCGCTTTATGACTTTCCGATGATTCTTGATCTGCATCACCAAGGCCGACTACCACTCAAGAAGTTGATTAGCCATCGCCTCAAGCTCGACGAAGTCAACGATGCCTTTGCGCTGATGAAGGATCATGCGTCGCGTCGCGTCCTTTTGGACCTGCGCCAGTAGAATCTGCCTGTGAAGATCGCAACGATTGAAGTTCGCCGCTACCGCAACCTGTGGGGTACGCCCGTGACGATGTCGTGGGACCCTATTTCCCGGACCTATCAGGATGCCGAGGTCGTGATCGTGACGGCGGACGATGGCAGCGTCGGCATTGGTGGTGGCGACAACCTGCCTGACCTCAAACTGCTGCAGCGCCATCTCGTCGGGCTCGACCCGCGGCGTCTCGATCAGGTCCATCGCATCTGCGAGACGGTGGACTTTCACGGCAGCCGACCGTGGGTTGTGGAGGCGGCCTGCGCCGATCTCGCGGCTCGAGTCGCAGGCGAGCCGCTGTGGCGTTTCCTCGGAGGACGCAACGATAGTCTTCTGGCGTATGCCTCGACGGCCGAGGTGGTTGCGCCCGAGGAGCGCGCTGAGCGCTCGATGCACCTGCGGGCGGCGGGGTTCAGAGCCGTCAAATTGCGCCTGCCGATTGGCGACTGGCGCCAATCGGCGATCGTGGTGGAGAAGGTGCGCGAGGCGATCGGCGCGGACATGGAGATCATGGTCGACGCCAATTATGGTTGGCGGATGGCCGGCGACGCACGGCTCGGCTGGGACGTCGCCGAGGCAGTGCAGGCGGCCCGCGCATTCGAACGCATGGGTGTCTATTGGCTCGAGGAGCCTTTGCCGACTAGTGATGTCCAGGGCTACGCCGAGTTGCGCTCAAAGACGGCGCTGCGGATTGCTGCCGGCGAGATGGTGCGACAGGCGCACGAGGCGCGCGACCTGGTTGCCCGGGGTGGCGTGGACGTGATCCAGACCGATGTCGTGTTGTCGGGTGGGGTCACAGGCGCACGGCGGATTGCCGATTTTGCTTCCCTCTCCGGCCGCATGTGGTCGCCGCATACATGGACGAACGGATTTGGCTTCTTGGTCAACCTGCACGCCGCGATGGCCTATTCGACCTGTGCGTTTGTCGAGGTGCCATTCGATCCGCCCGGCTGGGGGCCGGACCGGCGCGATTGGCTTCTGCCCGAGCCCCTGTTCATCGCCGAGGACGGGACAATTCGCCCGCCTGAGGGACCGGGCTTGGGAATTCCAGTCGATCTGGCCTGGCTCGAACCACGACGCCTCGACTAATTGAGTTTTAAGGTGCCGGCGGTCTGTGGTCGCTGGACCACGCCTCAATGGCAATCGTCGGGAGGGCTGCGAGGTGGCCGGCGTCTTGGAGGAGCGTGCGCAGCGCCGGGGGGCGGAAGTCGGTGGGCAGGTGGTGACTGTCGATCCAGGCGAAGTCTGCGAGGTAGGGATCGCCTGACCTCACGCTGAGCGATGGCTCCCCATCACGGATCGTACCGCGGAGGATCACCTCGATCGCACCCGCTTCCGGGCCGTCGACGACGAGGATCACGCCGTCGGTTTCGACCTCGACGCCGACCTCCTCGTGCAGCTCGCGGATTGCGCCCGCATGGAGCGTCTCGCCGTCATCGACATTGCCACCCGGCAGGCACCAAAAGGGCTCCTGGTCGGGCTTGGCGTGGAGGACGCAGAGGATCTGTCCGTCGTGCTCGATGGCGACGCGGGCTTTAAGGCGAGGGGTGCGAGTGGGAGACATGGTCCCAAAAGCATCGCAGCCCCGCCGATGGCAGGGCTGCGATAGGAGGAGAGGAGAGGAGGGTGGAGAGAAAAATGAGTTAGACGCGGCGCGAGCGCAGTGCGGGGCGCGTCAGCCACGCGGGCCGCTTGCCCTTGGAGCGGGGCTTGGCGTCAGTCGCGCTCGCGAACAAGAAGTTGAACGCAGGCACGGGGGCGGTGGACGGGGACGTTGTGTGGGTCTGTTCCATTCGCATGACCGTACTTTATCAGAGGATCTTCGGTTTATACAACTGATAACCAGTAAATATTCGGTAAAGACGGAGTAATACTCCAAATAGTAGGCACTTTTAGGCTATTCCCGGCGTACACACTCTGGCTCTACATCACGCGTCAATGTCCAGATCGTGCCTGACCCCTTCTGAACATTGTTGTTGTCGTTAATGACGAGGCACGGCACGGCTCACGAACTCTGTTCGCTGGGCTAGCTGCCTCGTGACAGCAAGAAAACGACCCCAGAAATACGTTCGGCCCCGTCAAAGACGGGGCCGAAACGAGAGGAGAGGAAAGGAGGGTGGAGAGAAAAGTGAGTTAGACGCGCTTCGAGCGGAGAGCGAAGCGGCGTGGGCGCACCTGGTTTGCGGGACGCTCGGGATTAATGAGCTGCTCGGCATTTGGGCGACTGTAAAGAAGGGAGAGGGCTGCGTAGGGCTGCATGGTGAGATTCCTGGTTGACGAGGGTGGTATTCCCGACGTCGTTCCTCTACAGTACCAGAGGATATTCGGTTATGGCAAGTAATAACTCGTAAAGATTCGGTAACGGAGCCTATGCACCCGATCGATTGGCAAATCATTCAGATCTTGCAGGAAGATGGCAAGACCACGTTTGGCGAGCTCGCCAAACGGGTCGGGCTCTCCCAGGCTGCTGCGCATGAGCGAGTCAAGAAGCTCGAGGTGCGTGGCGTCATCAAGGGCTACCGTGCCGTTGTCGATGCGGATGAACTGGGCTACGGCGTCGTCGCCTTCGTCTTCGTCGATAACGCGGCCTTCGACATCCCGGACTTCACCGAGCGCCTGCAGTCGATTCCGAATGTCCTCGAATGTCATGCCGTGGCCGGGGAGTGGGGTTACCTCCTGAAGGTCCGTGCCGAGAGCACACCCGATCTCGAACAGGTGCTGCACAAGATTCGCTGCATCGACTCGGTCAACCGGACGCATTCCGTGATCGGTCTCTCGACGGCATTTGAGACAACGCTGTTGCCAATGCCGGTCGTGCCCGAAGGCGACGAAGAGCCGCCGCAGACCGTCAAGCAGAAATAGGTCCGACTAGTCGGTGAGCGTGATCTCGCGGCGGCTGATCTTGCCATCGCGAATTGCGAAAGCCTTGACCTCAGGCGGTTCGGAGCCGAGGCTGACGATCAGGTAGGCCGCATCCGGCCACGCTGCAAGTTCGACATCCGTGCGCGATGGGAAGGCGGGGCTCTCGACGTGGCTGTGGTAGATGCAGACGATGTCTTCGTCGGCATCTTCGATCTCCAGCACGATCCGCAAGAGATCCTGCGAATCGATGTCGTAGAAGTACGGGCTCGGTTGCCCATTGATGGCAGGAAAGAAACGAGTGGCCGTGCCATCGAGCCCACCGAGAATGCCACAGGCCTCGTTCGGCAGACCCGCCTTGGCGTGCGCGACGATCTCGTTCTGCAGCGAGCGCGGCAGCACGAGCGGGCTGTCGGCTACCACCAGAGTCGATCCTCCATCAGCTCTTCGAGATCCTCGCCCTCAGTCTCGTTGAAGAGATTGGCGGAGGCATAGCGCGCGCCGCCGTCGGCGAAGACTGTGACAACGTTCTGGTCGGGCTCGAGCTCGGCCGCCACGCGTCGCGCGACCGAGAAGGCGGCACCGCAGGAGACGCCAACCCAGATGCCTTCGTGGCGCAGGAGGTCGCGCATTGCCTGCACCGATTCCGTATTGGTGACGAGCACCTTGCGCGTGAGTTGGGTGATGTCGAGGATCTCGGGTGTGTAGCCGTCCTCGAGCGAGCGGAGCCCCATCACGGCCTCGCCTTGGAGCGGCTCGGCGGCGATGATCTGCACGTCGGGGTTTGCCTCCCGCAGCGCGCGGCCTGTGCCCATCAGCGTGCCACCGGTTCCGAGTCCCGCAACGAACGCGTCGACCTGGCCATCGAGGGCCTCGATGATCTCGGGGCCCGTCGTGCGGTAGTGCGCATTGGGGTTCTCGGGGTTGGCGTACTGGAACGGCATGTACAGCGACGGATCGGCAGCCGCCAACTCGCGGGCGAGAGCGACGCCACCGTTCGAGCCGAGTTCGCCCGGCGAGAACACGATCTCGGCGCCGTACATCGAAATCTGTTGCATCCGCTCAGTCGTGGCAGACTCGGGCGTGACGGCGCGAAATTTATAACCCTTGACGGCGCAGATCATGGCGAGTGCGATGCCTGTGTTGCCGCTGGTCGGCTCGATGATCGTCTGGCCGGGAGAGAGCAGGCCCTGCGCCTCCGCGGATTCGATCAACGAGAGCGCGACGCGATCCTTGATCGAGCCGGACGGGTTGAGCATCTCCAGCTTCGACCAGATGCGAGCGCCACCGGCGGGTCGCAGGTTCGGCAGCTCGACCAGCGGCGTGCCGCCAATCGCGCTGAGCACGTCGCCACCACCGCGGCAGACATTCGGCGGGAAGACCGAGCCGCCAGCCATTGCGGGCAGGACGATCACGGTGCTGCCATCGGGCACAGGCGTCTCGAGACCCTGGCCGAGGCGGACGTCCTCGTTCGAGACGTAGACGTTGACGAAGCGATTGATTTGACCCTCGGCATCGACAATCTGATCGCGCACGGCGGGGAATTGGGCGAACAGGTCGTCGAGCGCTTCACGCAGCGTCGCACCGGAAACCTCAACCTGACGAGCTCCACCAACTTGGGGGCGGAGGACCGGCGGCATTCGAAGAGAGATGGGCATCGTAATCGGCTCCTAGTGGGCGGCCGCGTGGGCCCCGCCCGCGCAGAACTCATCGTAATCGATGTACTCGATTGATCCAGCGTGTTCACCACAGACGGCGCAATTCGGATCGCGGCGCAGCTGAACCTCGTGGAACGACATTTCGAGTGCGTCGGCCAGCAGCAGGCGTCCGACCAATGGATCGCCAATGCCGAGCAATTGCTTGAGTGCCTCGGTTGCCTGCAGCGTGCCCATGATTCCTGGCAGCACGCCGAGGACGCCACCCTCGGCGCAGCTTGGTGCGAGCTCGGCTGGTGGCGGTTCCGGGAAGAGGCAGCGATAGCAGGGACCCTCGAACGGCTTGAAGACCGTCAGCTGTCCCTCAAAGCGGAAGATCGACGCGTGCACCACGGGGATCTTGTGGATCAGGCTTGCATCGTTAAGGAGATAGCGCGTGGGGAAGTTGTCGGTGCCATCGACGATCACGTCGTAGCCCGCGAGGATGCGGTCGATATTGCTGCTCGAAAGGCGCTCGCGGTACTCGATTACTTCGACATCCGGGTTGAGCGCTGTCAGCGTCAAACGTGCGGACTCGGCCTTCGGCATGCCGATGCGGTCCATGCTGTGAATGACTTGGCGCTGCAGATTCGAGGCGTCGACGACGTCGTCGTCGATGATCCCGATGGTGCCCACGCCCGCAGCGGCGAGGTAGAGAGCGGAGGGCGAGCCGAGGCCGCCAGCGCCGATCATCAAGACCTTCGAGGAGAGCAACGCCAACTGGCCTGCCTCGCCAACCTCAGGAATTACGAGGTGACGGCTGTAGCGGCGGCGACGCTCTGCATCGAGCACCTTCGGCTCGGACCACGGATTGCCAGACTGCTTCCAGGCAGAGAAGCCGCCGGCGAGTGACGCGACGTTGGTGTAGCCGAGCTCGGCCATTACCTTGGCACCAAAAGCGGAACGCGCGCCCGAGGCGCAGGACAGCACGATCCGCTGATCGTGGTCGGGTGCGGCCGCCTCGATCCGAGACTCGAGGAAGCCACGCGGAATGTGGATGGCCTTTGCGATTGCGCCCTGCTCGTACTCGTCCGGCTCGCGCACGTCGATCAGCACGGGTGGAGTGGCGGATGCCAGCTCGCCGGCCAACGCGTTCGCGTCGACTTCGGCGATCTCTTGCTTGACTTGGGCGAGCAGTTCTCGGTACGTGGGCATCTCGTGTCACTTTCGCGCAGGACGGGGGACCGGCGCAGTTCAAGGTATAGCGGTTTCTTATGCCAAGCGACAAATAGTATTCGGAAAACGACCAAACAGTAGGCGGTATTCCCGCAGCGTCGGGTTCGCTTCGATGCCGCTGGTAGCCTGCGGTCATGGCGTCGTCGAATGATTCTCAGACCGCAGTACCGCGCCGTCGCTTGCTCGCGTTGCTGATTGGTGGTGTGGTCGCCGCAGCAGTGATCGTTGGCCTCGCTGCAATGGCGACGCAGGAACCACCTACGCCACCCGTCAGCGCGCCCGTCGATCGCTCGGTGTCCGACCCGCTGCCCGGCCAGCCGCCGATTGTCGTACCTCCCGTAGTGGGGGCGCCAACGGCACCAGAAAAACGTGTTGCGTGGGCCGTTGCCCGTCGCGAGGCAACGCCGGGGATAGAGGCTGATCTGCGGTTGGCAGCGGCGCAGGTTGCAGCGGCCGACACGTCGGCTGCCCAGGCCACGCTTGCTGGCTCGAGCGAATTGAGCGCGCAGGCCGCGCTGGCGCTGACGCAGTACGACTCAGCAGAGCCGGCAAAGGCCATCGCTGCGTTGGCCGCAGTTGCCACGGCAGCACCGACCGACCCGTTCGTACAGTTTTCGTATGGCGAGGCACTGCTCTGGTCCGGCCAGCGCGCCGCGGGAGAGAAGACGTTGCGAAGCGTGCGCGATGCGTCGCCCGACTCGTTCTATGGCGTTGCTGCCGACGACCTGCTGCACCCTTCGATGCCATCGGGATACCCGCCGTTTGTGCTCGCAGCAGCCACGAAGGATCGGAGTCTTGCCACGCTGAAACGGCAGGCGGCGGCGGCACCCAACGATGCTCAGGCGCAGGTGACATATGGGGCGGCACTGATCGGAGCGGGGCAACGGTTGGCTGCTGTCGACGCGTTTGACGCCGCACTGGTTGTCGATCCAGGCCTCGTCGAGGCCAAGGTCGGCAAGATCATTGCGGGCTACGCCAAAGATAATCCGGCCGGCTCGTTTGGGCAGATGGGGCCACTCGTCCGCGACAACCCTTCCGACCCATCGCCGCGCCTCCACCTTGCTTTGATGCTGCTCTGGCTTCGCGATTCGGACACGGCGAGAGCCGAACTGCGACAGGTGGCAGCGAGCGATCCAAAATCGCCACTCAGCCAGCTCGCCAAGCAACTGCTCGCCACGATCTAACCGCAACCGGCGCGCGCATCAAGAATTACGCCCGAACGAGCCGCGAAGCCTCTCGTGACAATTGCTTCGTCCGATCCCCTTCTTATGCTTTTGCCACGTTCACTACGGAGGAGCGGCGGAATGCAGCAGGGACTCGAGCGCGACAGCGTGGATGAGTTGATTGGCGAAAGCGAAGCCGCGCGGGCGCTCTTGGCTCAGGCGGAAGAGGCGGGCGCCATCTCGGATGAGGATCTGCGAGGTACGCTCGACGAACTCGACTTGACAGACACGCAGGTTGAAGACGTCTATCGCGCGCTCGATGCGGCGGATGTGGAGATCTTCGCCGAGGAGTCGGCCGACGAAGCCCGCCCTGCGCTCGACCTTTCGACACGCGAAATCTCGACCGATACGCTGCAACTGTTTCTCAAGGACATCGGACGCGTGCCGCTGTTGACGGCCTCGCAGGAGATCGAGCTCGCCAAGCGCATCGAGAAGGGTGACCAGCGCGCGAAGCAGCACATGATCGAGGCCAACTTGCGCCTCGTTGTCTCGATCGCGAAGAACTACCGCAACCAGGGTCTGCCGTTTCTCGACCTGATCCAAGAGGGCACGATCGGCCTCGTTCGTGCTGCCGAGAAGTTCGACTATCGCAAGGGCTACAAGTTTTCGACGTACGCGACCTGGTGGATTCGTCAGGCCGTGGCACGCGCCTTGGCGGACAAGGGCCGCACGATCCGGATGCCGGTCCACGTCGTCGAGAAGCTCAACAAGGTCGCGCGCATCGAGCGCCGCCTGCTGGCAGAATTTGGGCGCGATCCCTCGCTCGAAGAGCTCTCTGAGGCCGCCGACGTTTCCGTCGCGGACATTGAGTACATCCGTCGCTCGGCCCAGGCTCCGATCTCGCTGGAGAAGCCGGTTGGCGAGGACGACGAGTCGAACTTCGGCGATTTTATCCAGGACATGATCGGTCCGCGCCCCGATGAGGCCGCAGAAGCCGTCATGCAACGCGAAGCGCTACAGGGCATTCTTGGCATGCTCTCCTATCGTGAGCGCCGCGTGCTCGAGCTTCGCTATGGCCTCGATGGGAACGATCCCCGCACGCTCGACGAGGTGGGCCGCGCCTTCAACGTCACGCGCGAGAGGATCCGCCAGATCGAGAATCAGAGTCTCCGCAAGCTGCAAGTCATGGCCGCTGCGCAGGGCATGCGCGCCGCGTAACCGCACTGCCTAACGGCACGGCCTAACCGCGGCGCAGCAACAAGACGGCAGGCAGACTGACAAGGCAGACGCCGGCGAGCAGGAGATTCGAGTGTTGGACGGCTGCGGCAATCGCCGGTACGGCTGAGGTGGCCTGCTCGGCGTTGTCCATTGCCTCGCGACCGACCGCTTGCACGACGAGTGCACCGGCGACTGCGATGCCAATGCCACCACCGATGCTTCGCGCGAGCGGCACGGATGCTGTCGCTCGCCCCTCGCCACTCGGCCGTTCTGCCGCCGCGCTGAGGAGTGCGACCGGACTCTGAATACCCATTCCAAACGCTGCGATGACGATGCCGACGGCCAGCGTCAGACCGCCGAAGAGGGGGAGACCCATGATGCCCACGCCGGCACAGACGATCAGGCTGGCAATCAGCAGCTGGCCGCGATTGCTCAGCGTCACACTGGAGCTCGCGAACGAGCCCGAGGCCCAGGCCACGGTCGTGAAGATCAGTGGAACTGCCGACAAGAGGATCGGCCAGCCGAGCCCCACTTGCAGGCCGAGGGGGAGCAGACCATCGGCGCCGGTGAAGGCCACCCCGGTTGCACCGCAGAGAATGGCGATACCGCGCCCGGCGCGGGTTCGTGGAAAGACGGGTTCGGGCGAGCGCCACTCGGACAACACAAATCCGATCGCGGGCACGATCGCCAAGCGCGGTTCGAGAAGGAGTGCAGCGACCGTTGCGCCAAGCAGTAGCGGTCCGAGGGGATGGATCCGTGCGTGTGGATCTGCCGGCCGCACCGAATCGTCGCGGAGGCCGCGATAGCCGGCGTACGCGACGACGACCGTCATCAGGACGGGGACGATAAAGGCGGCACGCCACGAGAAGAGGTCGGTAAGTACAGCGCCAAGGACCGGACCTGCCAGCGCCGCAAAGGCCCAGACCGAGTTGCTCAGCGCATACGCCGATTTTTGGAGATGCTTGGGAATTCGCTGAACCACGACCGAGAGTGGAACGGCGAGCAAGAAGCCGGCCGCAAATCCCTGGGCAACGCGTAAGACGGCCAGCGCATCCATCGAGGGTGCGAGCGGCGCGAGTACGCCAGCGACTGCGAAGAGGGCACACCCGAAGACGAGCGAGTGCCAAGCGCCATAGCGGTCGATCACTGCGCCACTGATCGGCAGACCGACGGCGAGGGCGGCGGCGTAACACCCCACGACGAGCGCGTAGCGGTCGAGGCCGCTAAGGTCGCGAGCCGCGCTCGGAAGTGCAGTGGCGATCAGCAGCACGTCCGAGGCCGCAACAAACGACGCTCCACCCGCGGCGGCGAGCAACCAACGACGACCCGGCGCCAAGAGTTCGCGATACGCGGGGACGAGCCTCACCAGGGTGGGCGGCCATAGACCCAGCGGCCACCAACCATCGTCGCCACGACATTGATCGATGCAATCTCCTCGGGCGCCACCTCGTGCGGGTCGGCGTCAAGCACGACAAGGTCGGCAGCGCGACCCGGTGCAAGACGACCAACCGTGCGGGCAAGGCCGGCGACGTGGGAGGGCAGCGTCGTGATCGCGGCCAACGCGGTGGCCGCGTCAACCTGTCGGCCAGGCGTCAGTGGCGCACTGGTTGCAGCGCAGATGGCAGCAAGCGGGTTGAGTGGCGAGATTGGGGCATCAGACCCGAAGATCAAGGTGGCACCCGTGTCGTGGAGCGAGCGCCAGGCATAGGCACCGCCGCAGCGATCGCCCCAAGCGGTTTCGGCGTTGGCGCGGTCTTCGGCAGCATGAGCGGGCTGCATCGAGGCCACCACACCGAGTGCGGCGAAACGAGTGAGATCGTCGGGGTGCACGAGCTGGGCATGTTCGATGCGCGGCGGTCGCTCCTCGGCCAGTTCCAGCCAGGCCGGCCGCGTCGCCTCCAACGCATCGAGTGCATTACGCACCGCGGCGTCACCAATCGCATGCAGGGCGACCGGCATGCCGTGGGCGGCAGCGGTCGTGATCACCTCGACGAGCGCCGCGGGTGGCAGCAAATCCATCCCCGTTCCACCGTCGACGTAAGGAGCCAGCATGTTGGCGGTGCGCGCGCCAAGGGTCCCGTCGCAGAAGGCCTTGACGGGGCCAACCTTGACGTGATCGGAGCCAAAGCCGGTGACCAATTCGACCGCGTCGAGCGCACCAATGTGTTCGGCCGTGACAGCCATGACGACGCGCAGCGAGACGCGATCATCGAGATCCAGTTCCTGCCACGTGCGGCGGCCAAGGCGCCACTCAAAATCGTGGACACCCGTTACACCGAGCGCGTGCGCGGCAGTCTGCCCCGCGGCGACGGCACGCTGTCGCTCGACGCGTGTCGGCTCGGGCAAAGGCACGGCCCAGGCATCGTGCTCGCGACGGATGGCCTCGCCACCACCGAGCAGTTCGAGCGCACGGGTGCTGAGCCAGAGCGCGTGATGATCGCGAGCCCAGAGCGCTGCTGGGCGCCCCTGCCCGGCCCGATCGAGCGCGGCAGCGGGGTCTGCGATGCCCGCCAGCAGCTGCTCGGTCCAGCCCCCACCGATCAGCCAATCAGCATCCGTCCCATTGGTTCGATCGGTGGCAGCGTGCTCGGCAACGAGTGCCAGCGCAGCCTCGCCGGTTGCTGCCAGTCGGACATCGACACGGTTGGCAGCGAGTGCCCAGGACAGAAAGTGCACGTGGGCGTCGACGAAGCCGGGTACCACGGTCCGACCCTCGAGATCGATGCGCTCGTTCGAGACCGCAGAGGTGTCGCCTTCCCACGCCTCGACGCCGCGGGTGATGCGTCCACGGTTGTCAATTGACAGACCACGGACGCGTGGGATCTCGGGGTCGCCGGTATAGATGGTGCCGCCATGGATAATCACACCGGGCAGCGTAGCGCCGCCCGCAGGCACCGCCCGGTAGCGTTCGGCTGTGTCTGTACCCGCTAACGAAATCACCCGCCGTGTGACCGCCTTGCGAGCGGCGCTCTCGGAGGCCGGAATCGATGCTGCGCTGATTGTCGAGGCGAGTGACCTTGTCTACCTGACGGGCGTGATGACGGACGCCCATCTGATTGTGCCCGCGGCGGGTGAGCCGATCTACCTCGTGCGGCGCAACCTCGAGCGAGCCTTGCAGGACGGGCGGATTGCCGACGTACGATCGTTTGGGTCGTTCAAGGAGCTGCCACCACTGTTCGCCGAGCTGGGAACTCGACGGCTCGGGCTCGAGCTCGATGTGTTGCCCGCCGCGCGCTACCTGCGCTACCAAGCGCTCCTGCCAACGCTCGAACTCGTCGACGTCTCGAATCTGCTGGCTGGCGTACGTGCAGTCAAGAGCGAATGGGAGATCGACCAGAGTCGCATCGCCGCGCAGCAGGTGAAGGCCGCCTTCGAACTCGCGCCCGAGACCGTGGCGATGCAGCGCACGGATCGAGACGTCCAGGTCGCACTCGAGCACGCGATGCGTCTCGTTGGGCATCAGGGGCCACTGCGCTTTCGGGGTCTCAATGGCCAGATGTTCTACGGTGCGGTCTTGGCTGGTCCAGACGCCGCGGTGGCGCCGTGGGCGGACACGCCTCTCGGCGGTCCCGGCCCGAACCCAGCGGTCGGAAAGGGGCCAGGTGGGTGGGAGTTGCGTGACGGCGATGCGATCGCGGTCGATCTCGTGGGCGGCTGGGAGGGCTATCTAGCCGACGCCACGAGGACGTTCTTTCGAGGCACGCCCAATCCGCTGCTTGCCGAGGCGCTGGCGGTCTGCGAGACGATCCTGACTGACCTCGAGACGCTGATGGTGCCGGGCATACCAGCAGAGCAGCTCTACCGACGCGGGCTCGAGTTGGCAACGGCTGCGGGGTTTGGTGACCACTGGATGGGGCATAGCTCCTCGCGTGTGAAGTTCGTCGGTCACGGCATTGGTCTCGAAATCAACGAGCGCCCCTTTCTTGCTCAAGGTTTTGGGGAGCCACTCGTGGCAGGCAACGTGATCGCAGTGGAACCGAAGCTCGTCTTCCCAGGGGTCGGCGCGGTCGGTATTGAGAACTCGTACGTCGTCCGCGAGGGTGGGCCGGAGCGGCTGACAATTTCCTAAAAGGGTCTGACCCCATTAGGAAGTTCGGCGGAGGCGAATCGGACCGCGCGCCGTCGACGGGTCGACGACTCGGCCACCCTGCGTAATCTCGAATGTCCCGGTAGCAACGAGGCGTCGGGCAGCACGGCGTGCAGGCTCCTGCAGTTTCTCCCAGTCCTCGCCGCCGACGACACGTGCGGCCTCCGACGGACAAACCGTGGCACCAGCGCTGCCCTGGACCAAGAGGTCGACGAGGGTGGCCTCGAGCGCCGCGTCCGTGGTGGTGACGCCACGCTTCCGACAGGCACTCGAGCAGTAGCGGACCTGGTCCCAATCGCGCGCCCACGCTTTGCGCCACGAAAATGCGCGGCCGCACGACACACACATGCGGTCGGGCGGTGTCACGCTACTGGAACGTCGAGCGCGCGTTCAAGCGCGGCACGCGCATCGACGCTGATGACGGGGCCATGGGCCGAAACGAGATGTTCGATTGGCGTAGCCACGAGTTGTGGAAGCAGCTGCGGTAGCCCGTGCTCTAGCCACGTATGCGCCCCGGGATCGTCGAACCAGGCGGCTGGCGGTCGGCACAGTCCACCGGCACCATCGTCGATCAACAGGTCCGACATCCACAGCAGTCCATGGCAGCTGCACTGGACGATCGCCATGCGAGTCGCGCCCGGTGCGTCGGTGAGGATCACGCGGCAGGGCCCCGGTAGTGCCTCATCATCCTCCAATACCCGGTCCACGTTGCAGGATGCCGCGAGCGACACGCCGAGCACACGCGAGCCGGAGTAGCGTTCGTGCACCGCATCGGCACTACGACCATGTGATTCGGCGGAGACGACGATCGTCGGTGGTAAGCCAACGCGCTCCACATCCTGATCGAGGTGATGCCAGAATCGCTCGCCCTCGCTGCCGTCGGGAACGAGCGGGTCGATCAGCACGATGCCCGCTGGTGACTCGTGGTAGACGCACGAGACCTCCTGCGGCCAGCCACCACTGAGATCGCTCAGATCGTTGGACCAGTCCGGGTGCGGTGACGTCCACCGCCACAGACCATCGGCGAGGCGGTCGACGCGCATTAGAGCCAGGCGTCCAACAGTCGCCGGGCGATGCTGGCTGGCGGAGGCAGTACGGGCAAACGCTCGCGCGTAAACCACTGCACATCTTCGAGTTCGGTCAAGTCGGCGATAACATCGCCCGAGGCCCACTCCGCAGTAAAGCCCAGCATCAGCGAGTGGGGGAAAGCCCAGCTCTGACTCCCGAACCACTGCGGCTCGGTGATCTCGATGCCTGCCTCCTCGCGCACCTCGCGTCGCACGGCGGCCTCCGCGCTCTCACCGACGTCGACAAAGCCGGCGAGCGTCGAATACATGTCAGGCGGAAAATGGTTGGAGCGGCCAAGTAGGACCTCGTCGCCACGGGTGATGCGCATGATCACGGCGGGGGAATGGCGTGGATAAGCGCGATGCGCACACTGGGGACAGGCGCGTGCCCGTTCGTCGGCAAGCCGTGCCGTTGGTGTTCCGCAGACACCACAGAACCGATGTGAGCGATCCCATTCGGCCAGTTGATAGGCGCGACCAGCCACGGCCCACTCAGTCTCGGACAGGCTTCCATGCAGCGGCCGTAGGGTTTCGGATGTCCAGCCGCCTGGCAACGGCGTTTCGGCATCGATGGATGCGGTCTCGACAGACTGACCGGCGAGCGCTCCCACATGCACCGTCTCGGCTGGCGCGAGAGATGCCAGTTCGGCTCGTGTCGGGAGTCGAACATCAGCACCCGAGGAGACAATCAGAGCATTGCCTACGAACAGCAGTAGATGATCTTCGTCCTGTGGATCATCAGAGCGACTCAGCGCGGGTTCAAACAGCATGACTGCAAGCATCGCAGGTCTCGTGCCAGTTCCAAAACGCTGTCGCAAAGCCGGGAAGGAGAACAGCAGGAGAGTCCGAATAGCGGTGACATGACTCCGACTGCAACTGCTACGGCAACGCCTCCTGTCGCGTCGCCGCGCCGCCTGCGTGTTGCGTCCAGCGCAGCACGTCCTGCCCACATCATCTCGATGGCCAACCAGAAGGGTGGCGTCGCCAAAACGACGTCGACCGTCAACCTCGCCGCCGCACTTAAAGAGCAGGGCAAGCGCGTGCTCGTCGTCGATCTCGACCCGCAGTCGAATCTGACGATGAGCTTTGGTGTTGATCCTGAGAGCCTCGAGCAGTCGATGTTTGACGTGCTCGTGCATCGCCTACCGATTTCCGAGGTGATTCATCACCGGGAAGTCGATGTCGCCGTCTCCTCGATTGATCTGGCCGGTGCCGAGCTTGCGCTGTCTTCCGCTATTGGACGCGAGCGCGCCCTTGAGAAGGCCTTCGCGCCGATCACGAAGGACTACGACTACATCGTGATCGACACGCCGCCATCGCTTGGTTTGCTGACGATTAACGCGTTTACTGCCAGCAGTGGCGTGATCGTTCCGGTTCAGTGCGAATACCTTTCGCTGCGTGGGCTCGTGCAACTCGAGTCGACGTTGCAGATGATTCGCGAGAACCTCAATGCCAACGTCAAGATCGAAGGCATCTTGCCGACGATGGTCGATAAGCGCACTGTTCATGCCCGCGAGGCTCTGCAGCTGTTGACGGCGAACTTTGGTGATTTGGTCTTCAAGACACACATCCGTAAGACGGTGAAGTTCGCCGAGGCACCAGTCCGCGGGGGCTCTGTGCTTACCTATCAACCAGACGGTCCCGGCGCAATGTCGTATCGGGCCCTTGCGGAAGAGGTGCTTAGCCGTGACGAATAAACGAGCCAGTATGCATGACGGTCCGCTTGCAGACCTGTTTCGGTCGACTGACGCCTCGAAAAAGGCAAGCAACACGGCTGAGCCGTCTCCTCCTGCGCCTGAGGAGACGATCGAGGCAACGCAGCTGATGGAGTCACCCGTCGCGGTCGCTCCGCCTGCACCACCCGTCACGTTGCACATTCAGCCCGTGCCTGACCCTGTTGATGAGCCTGCGAGCGAGACGCCTGCTGTGCGTCCCGCCGCGATGTTTGCGCGTGGTGACGCCAAGGGCTCGCCGCTCGCCCGCAATGTCTCTGGCAACGCCTACCTCGCGGTGATTCGCGTGATTGGTGTTGGCGGCGCGGGTGTCAATGCCGTCGATCGCATGATCGAAGCGGGTATTCGCGACGTCGAATTTATTGCGGTCAACACGGATGCCCAGCAGCTCAGTTCGTCTGAGGCACCGACCCGTATTCACATTGGCGAGAACCTGACCAAGGGCCTCGGATCTGGAGCGCGACCCGAGATTGGTCGCGAAGCAGCCGAGGAGTCCGAAGAGGAAATCCGCAAGGCGTTGCAGGGTTCCGACCTAGTCTTTATCGCCGCAGGCCAGGGTGGTGGCACTGGCACGGGTGCAGCCCCGGTCGTGGCGCGGATCGCTCGCGAGATGGGCGCCCTGACGATTGGCATCGTGACGACGCCATTCCGTTTCGAGGGTGCGCAGCGTCGCGCTCAGGCCGATGCGGGCATCGAGATGCTGCAGGCCAACGTCGACACGCTGATCGCAATCCCGAACGATCGCCTGCTGCAGGTGCTTGATCGCAGCGTCACCATGGTCGACGCGTTCCGGGTTGCCGACGACGTGCTGCGCCAAGGCGTGCAGGGTGTCTGCGACCTGATCACGACGCCTGGTCTGATCAACCTCGACTTCGCCGATGTCCGCACGGTGATGCGCGATGCCGGCACCGCCCTGATGGGTATCGGCATGGCGAGTGGCACAAATCGTGCCCGCGAGGCAGCGACCCGAGCAGTCGAGTCGCCGCTGGTCGGTCATCAGATTCGTGGCGCGACAGGCATTCTCTTGAGCGTCTCCGGCGGTCCCGACCTGTCGCTGCACGATGCGATGGAGATCGCCGAGATCGTGCGCCAGGCTGCCGATGAGTCGTGCAACGTGATCTTCGGTGCGACAGTTGACGAGAGCTTGGGCGACCAGGTCTGGGTGACTGTGATTGCGACGGGCTTCGATCGTCCGGCGGGCTCGCGCCCGATGGAGGCTTCGATGACCGGTGGCGCGGCGATGATCCCCGAGTTCAACGTGCCTGCGACGGCTGGTGACGCCGACGCGATCGACGTACCCGACTTTCTTAAGTAACTAGTCGTCGAGGCCGAGTTCGCGCGCGAGTTCTTCCGGCGTCCGCACGCGTCCGTTGCGTCGTGCCCGCTCTTGGGTTTCGCGTGTCAGCACCATCCCGCGGTGAATCTCTGTCAGGAGGCTCGTGACGACTTCGAGTCGATGCGCCTCGTCTCGGTTTTCGAGCAGTGATTGCTTGATGTCGTGGCCAATATCGACCCGAGCCAAGAGGGCGTAGGACAGCCCGGGGCCGGGCTCGGGTGCCTCAGGGGCTGCACCGTCGAGCTCGCCAGCGAGTCGGGAGTAGATGGCAATTGCGGCCTCTTGCGCGTCGAGCGGTGCATCCGCAGGAGCGTCGGTGACCGGTTCGACGTGTGCAGAGCGGTAGGAGTGTTCGTCGTGAATGCTCTCGATGCGGACCACGATGCCGCCCAGTGTGATGATGTTTGAGCGCCCGTCCGGAAACTGTTCGAGGACCTGGGTGATCTCGGCTGTGCAGCCAATATCTCGCATCCCGTCGTCGTCCGAGTACACGATTACAAAGGGCTCGTCGTGCTCCTCGCACCACGCGACCATGTCTTGGTAGCGCTGTTCAAAGATGTGAAGCGGCATGGGTTCGCCCGGGACGAGGGCGAGTTCGAGTGAAAAAATCGGGAGTTCCATACTCATCTCTTCGAAGAGTAGACCGCGTCAGCCGCGCGCCGCTGCGAGGCGCATCGCTACCGTACCTTTGATGGCTCCTCTTCCCCCACAACCTGCGGCGCTCGCCGAGTTGGTCTGTGCTGGTGATCGCCGCGCGATTGCACGCGCAATCTCGTGGATCGAGGATGAGCATGTTTCGGCCGGCGAACTGGTTGCTGCGCTGTGGCCGAAGACCGCCGGTGCGCTCGTGGTGGGCATCACTGGCCCACCTGGCGTCGGCAAGTCGACGCTGGTTGGTGCATTGGTGCGAGAGATCCGTAACGCGGGGCAGACAGTCGGCGTGGTCGCAGTTGATCCCTCGAGTCCTTTTACACAAGGAGCCGTGTTGGGCGATCGTGTGCGGCTGGTTGAACACGACACGGACGATGACGTCTTTTTTCGTTCGATGGGCAGTCGCGGGCGGCTTGGTGGAGTGGCGGAGGCGACGGCGCTCGCGAGCGCGGTGCTGCGAGCGGCCAACTTTGACGTGGTTCTGATTGAGACGGTTGGTGCGGGTCAATCCGACATTCGCATTGCGGACATGTCTGACATCGTGGTGCTCGCGTTGCAGCCCGGGAGTGGCGATAGCGTTCAGGCGATCAAGGCTGGCGTGATGGAGATTCCTGACATCGTGGCGTTGACGAAGTGCGATCTGCCTGGGGTAGACATGTTTCGTAGCGAGTTGCGTCTGGCCTTGAGTATTGATCCGGACAAGGCTCCCCGACTGGTTGAGGTCTCTGCTCCGAACCAGACTGGCATTGATGAGTTGTGGACTGCAGTCGTCTCGTGCCGCGAGGCGCTTGGTGCAGCGGCCATCGAAGCGCGTCGTCAGGGCGGACTCGAGCGCGAGGCGGTGGCGGCTGCCGCGGCGCGGGCGGGTGCTCGGGCTCAGCAAGCGATTGATCAGGACTCCGAGGTACAGGCGGCATTGGCGCAACTCCACGCTGGAACACTTGATCCGCTGGCGTTGGCCAAGGTGCTAGAGCGGCAGACTGGGGGAGACGCATGATCGACCTCGACCGCATCCGCCAAGCCGCCGCGCGGATTCAAGACGTCGCGCTCGTGACGCCGCTTTTGCACTCACGCTTTCTTTCCGATGTGACAGGCGCGGACGTCTGGCTGAAGGCCGAGAACCTTCAACACACTGGCTCATTCAAGGTGCGCGGCGCCGCTAATCGCGTTCAGTTGCTGACCGCCGAGGAGCGTGCGCGTGGTGTGATCGCTGCGAGCGCAGGCAATCATGCGCAGGGCGTGGCGCTCGCCGCGCAGGCGCTGGGAGTGCCCTGCACGATCTGCATGCCAATCGACGCGTCGCTGACGAAGGTCGAGTCGACACGAGGCTATGGCGCCCGGATCGAACTCGGTGGGACTGCTTTTGACGAAGCGTTGGCGCGGGCTCGCGAAATCTGCGCTGAGGAAGGGTCGGTCTTTATTTCGCCGTTCGATGACGAAGACGTAATTGCCGGACAAGGCACGCTCGGGCTCGAACTGCTCGATCAACTGGCCGACCCCGACTTGGTGATCGTGCCATGCGGTGGTGGCGGGCTGATCTCCGGCACTGCGATTGCCATCCACGAACAACGCCCCACGACACGCATCTTGGGTGTGCAGGCAGAGGCGTGCGCGCCGTTTGTTGCCTCGCTTGCGGCGGGCGCTGTGACGGCCGCAACTTCGGCGGGGACGATCGCCGACGGCATCGCGGTCAAGCGACCCGGCGAGATCACGTTTCCACTCGTCCAGCAGCATGTCGAGCAGATGCTGACGGTCGATGACGAGCAGATCGCGGCGGCCATGACGCTGCTCGTCGAACGACAGAAGCTCGTCGTTGAGGGCTCGGGCGCTGCCGGCGTCGCCGCCTTGATGAGCGGCCAACTCGGTGACGTGATGGGCAAGCGCATCGTGGTCGTGCTGTCGGGCGGCAACATCGATCTGCTGCTGCTGCAAGGCATCATGCGCCACGGGCTGACCTCGGCTGGGCGCTACATGCGCTTCACGACGCGCATGGCAGACCGTCCAGGTTCGCTGCGCGAGTTTCTCGATGTACTGACGGCAGAACGCGTCAACATCGTCGACATGTTCCACCATCGCGACGGCACGGACCTTGGTGTCAAAGACACGGCAGTCGACATCACCGTCGAAACCAAAGATCACGCGCACGGCGAGCACGTCCTGGAGCGGATTCGTTCGAGCGGCTATCCCGCCGAGCGGATGTCGCTCACCTAACGCCAGCGAACAGTGGCGATCCCATCCCGGCACCAAGCACGGGGTGGACGTCGCTAAAGCCGCGGCGGGCGAGCACGGCGGCACCGATACCGGCACGCTGGCTCGACTGGCAGATGACAGCCGTGCGGCGCGTCGGGTCGAGTGCGTCGAGTGAGGCGTCGTGGAGCGACGTGAGCGAAATCTGGATTGCGCCGACGAGGGGTGCAGGTAGCTCGTCATCCGCGCGGACGTCGATGATCTGGAGCGTGTCGCGTTCTTCGAGGAACTCCTCGATCGTGAGCGGCTGCAGCACGGTCGTGCCGTGCGCGTCGCTGGCCAGGATCCAACCCCGTTGTGTCAGGTGGCCAATCGCCTGGAGACGACGAGCCGCTCGCAGCGCCTGCGCCTCATCCTCGGCGATCAGCACCGTCGGGACGTCCGGGTCCAGCAAGAAGCCGGCGCGGGTACCAAAGCCATTCTGATCGGCCGGCACGTGATAGGCACCTTCCACCAGACCGTGCATGGCATCCACAGTGGCGCGGACGTCCAGCAGTGGCGCGTCGCTCGGCAAATCGGTTAGCTGCTTTGGCTGGATTGGTCGTGGCACGAGTGGACCGCGGTTGTACTCGACGATGCGAGCAAGGTTTGGTGGTTTGGGGGACAGGCCGAAGTTCGCCGCAACCACGAAGGCGTCCTCGCCCATCGGCTGCAGCATGTCGTTGAAGCGACGCTCAAAGCCAAGCGTGCTCGACGGCTTCGCGCTCATGCCTTTGCCGCAGAGCGAGCCCGCGACGTGGCCAGGAAAGACCTCGACTCCGTCCTGCATGGTCAGCAGACGTTCCTGCAACGAGTGGTAGAGGCCGGCGGCACCCTCTTGGCCGGCGATCGCAAGATCGGGGCGGGCGACGTCGCCCACAAACATGCTGTCGCCGGTCAATACGAGCCAGGGCTCGTCGGAGCGCGTGTGGTCGATCACCTGCAACGAGGTGTGTTCGGGGCGGTGCCCGGGAGTGTGGACCGCGACGAGTTCGATGTTGCCGACGCGGATGCTGGTTCCATCGGGCATCGGGCGGGATTCAAAAGCGACCTCGGCGATCGGTGATACCCAGATTGGCAGACCGAACTCGAGGGCCAGGATGCCGTGGCCCGAGATGTGATCGGCGTGCGTATGCGTTTCGATCACGCCAACGAGGCGCGCATTGTGGTGGGCAAGCGCAGCCTCGAGCGGGCAAACATCAAGCGGCGGATCGATCACAATCGCCTCGTTGACCTGCTGGCAGCCGACGAGGTAGCTGGCGCAGCCAAGGTCGTGATGGATCAGCTGCTCGAAGATCATCTGTCGCAATCCCTTCTATCGACCTGCGGTCCGTGCGTACCCATAGGATACGCCTCGAGTCTACTGCGTCAGCGTGCTAAAGCTCGCCCTGAGCACGCGAGAACGACGGCTCGCCGTCGAACATGCGCAGCTTCTCGACGTGGACCCAGTTGAAGCGCCCGCCGAAGCGGCCGAGCAGTTCCAGGATGTCATCGCTCGTGATCACGCTGCCACGCGAGATAAAGCGCGCACGCATGACATCGGTCGGATCGAGCTGCGCTCGCGTCTTCGGCCAGACCTGCGTGCCGCGGCATTCGACCATTTTTAGCTCGAGCACGGTGCCCTCGGCCAGGCGCTGAGCCGCTTCGCCGACCCTCTCGGGAGTCTCCTCTGTCTGGAAGAAGACGTCCACGCCGATCAGCTCGACGGATTCAGGAATGATGAACGCGGCCTCTTTGCGGGGCACGGGCATCACGATCTTCTTGACCGGTCGCGCAGTCCACTCGGGCACGGACTTGCCGAGGTTCGCAATGATCGCCTCGGTGTACTCCGTCGTGCCGACGCTGCCTTCGTCGCCCATCACGTCACGTGTGCGGACGCCACTGGCGAGCGTCGCCATAACAGAGTTCTCAATCGAGGAGGCGGCCTCGAGCTCGCCAATGTGGCGCAGCATCAGGACGGCGGAGAGGATCATCGCCGTCGGGTTGATCGTGTCTTGGCCGGCGTACTTGGGAGCCGAGCCATGGACGGCCTCGAAGATGGCGACATCGGTGCCAAGGTTGGCAGATGGTGCGAAGCCGAGACCGCCGACGAGCGCGGATGTCAGGTCCGAGAGGATGTCGCCGTTCATGTTCGTCGTGATAATCATCTCGAACTGTTCTGGCCGCTTGACGAGCTGGTGGGCGCAGTTGTCGACGATCACGTGCCACGAATCGATCTCGGGATGCTCGGGAGCGATGTCCTCGAAGGTGCGCTTGAGCAGGCCCTCAGTCATCTTCATGATGTTAGCCTTGGTGGCACAGGCAACGTTTGTGCGGTTCTCGGCTTCGGCCAAGGCGTAGGCGAGCTTGACGATCTTCTCGCAGCCCTTGCGGGAGATCAGCTTGAGCGTCTGGGCGACGTCGGGGGTCTCCATGTGCTCGATGCCGGCGTAGAGGTCCTCGACGTTCTCGCGAACGACCACGAGATCGATGCCGCGGCCCGAGTAGGGAGTGGGCACGCCGGGCATCTCACGGACGGGGCGAATGTTGGCGTAGGTTTCGAACAGCTTGCGGAGCGTGACGTTCGCACTCTTCTCGCCAAAGCCAACGGGTGTGGCGAGCGGTCCCTTGAGGACCACGCGTGTCTGTTCGATCGAGGTGATGGTGTCGTCCGGGACGCCGGTGGCAAGACCCTTCTTGAACACTTCAGCGCCGGCCTCGTGGACCTGCCAGTCGATTTTGACGCCCGTGGCGTCGACGATCTTGCGTGCCGAATCGGCAACTTCCGGCCCCACGCCGTCGCCCGGAATCAGCGTTACCGCTTGCGTGTTCTTTGTCACCAGTTTTCCCTCTCGAACGAGTCCGATCCTGCAGCATAAGCGCAATCCGCGTAAAGCAATGGAGACGATACGATTCTTACGTGAGCCATCACCACGGGCAGCATCACGGCGGGTACGGGTACGGGTACGGGCACGGGCACGGGCACGGGCACGGGCACGGGCACGGTGCCAGCATGGGGCGCGCGCTCTGGATTTCGCTCGCGTTGACGCTGCTCTTGGGTGTCGTCCAAATTGTTTCAGCGATCTCTTTCGATTCGCTCGCGTTGGTGGCAGATGCGATCCATAACCTC
The DNA here is from genome assembly GCA_005798855.1 of Actinomycetota bacterium. Classification (GTDB taxonomy): domain Bacteria; phylum Actinomycetota; class Thermoleophilia; order Gaiellales; family F1-60-MAGs149; genus F1-60-MAGs149. Next base: position 25,361 of record SYIF01000112.1, read on the forward strand.
TCGGACGCAGTCGCGGTTGGTTTGGCTTTTGGTGCGGCCTGGCTGGCTGGCTTGCCCGCGACCAAAACGCGCACGTTTGGCTATCGGCGTGCCGAGATTCTCGCGGCAACGATCAATGCCCTGTTTCTGATTGCACTCAGCGTTTGGGTGGCCTGGGAGGCCTTTGTCCGCCTCACCGATCCGCAGCCCGTCGTGGGTGGCGGCGTCGCCCTGATTGGCGCACTGGCCGTCGTGCTCAATCTGGTTCCCGTCCTGCTGTTGTTGCGAGCTGGAGCTCGTTCGAACCTCAACGCGCACGCGACCATGCTCCATTTCGCGGCCGATGTGCTGTCGTCGGTCGCCGCGATGATCGCGGGCCTCGTGATCATGCTGACCGGATGGGTGCAGGCCGATGCGATTGCGAGTCTCCTTGTCGCGGTCTTGATCGTTGTCGCGTCGGCACGCGTGCTGCGCAGTGCGGTCCGCATCTTGCTGGAAGAGGCGCCGCCGGGTATCGACCCCGAACAGATTGCTCGAACCGTGATGGCTCTGCCCGAGGTCTGCAACGTGCACGACCTCCACGTCTGGCAGATCGCGGATGGTTTTCCCGCGCTCGCGATGCATGTCGTGATCGAGCCTGGTGTCGATCAACACGCCATGCTGCACCGCATCGAACACATCGTGCAGGTTCACTTTGAGATCGAGCATGCGACGATCCAAATTGATGTTGATCACACGCGCGGGCTGCAATTGCAGCGCCGACTGACGCAACCAAGGAGTGCACCATGACAATCCGTCAGCAGATCTCGGCAGGGGCAGTTCGAGCCCTGCGGAGCGTACAACTTGTCGACTGTCGGTTTCGACTCGGACAGCATGGAGCGGGAATCGAGTTGTATCGCGAGGGTCACATTCCCGGTGGGTTGTATCTCGATCTCGATGACGACCTCAGCGGGCCGATGCGCGACGACCGTCTCGGTGGGCGCCACCCGCTCCCGAAGCGCACCACCTTCGAGCAGTCTCTACAACGGGCCGGTTTGCGCTCAGACGCTTCGATCGTGGTCTACGACGACGGCACGGGCGGTGCAGCGCGCGCCTGGTGGCTGTTGCGTCACCACGGTGTCGCATCGCAGGTGCTCGAGGGGGGAATTGCGGCCTGGGGTGACGAGCTGGAGGTCGGCGACCCTGTCGTGACATCCGGTGACCTGGTACTTGGTGTGGAACGAACGGATGACCTGCTGGACGCAACGGGTGTGCAGGCAGCACTGGCAGCGGGACGAATTGTGCTCGATGCGCGTGCACCCGAACGCTTTCGTGGTGAGGTCGAGCCGATGGATCCGGTCGCCGGGCATATCGTCGGAGCACGCAACGCGCCGTTTAATGCTCCCGATGCGATCGACGACGACGTCCTGACGGCTGTCGAGCCGCCTGTCGTGTACTGCGGCTCTGGCATTACGGCCGCAGCCCTCGCGCTACGTCTCGCAGAGCTTGGACGCGACGACACCCAGCTCTATGCGGGCTCGTGGAGCGACTGGTGTGCGCGCGGGTTGGCGGAGCCCGCCTCCTAACGCGACGTCGGTTCATCTGGCGCAATCAAGGCCCACTCGCGATCCTAGGAGGACATCACAACCGCGCGGATGTCATGTCCTCCCCTCCAACGGCATTGCTGAAACGTGTTGGCAGGCAGGGAGGACATGACATCCGCGCGGTTGTGATGTCCTCCTTGAGTCAACGCTCCGCAGCTGATTGGGGTTTCCACGCCCCGCGACTAGCCGAGCAGGGTCCGCAGCCCCTCGCGACAGAGCGTGGCGCCGCCGTTGGCGGGGTGGCGCACGCAGCCCGTTACGAGGTCGCCAAGCGTGCCCTCCGCGATACGACCGACGGCAATCACCTCGGCTGGTTGCAGCAAGCTGATGAGTTGCTCGAGGAATGGCCTACCGAGTGCGATCTCGCCCACCTTCGGGGCGCGATTACCGAGCGGCTTCCCGGGAGGGTGGGGGTGAAAGGGGACCGTGTTCCACAGCACCACCTCGCGCGCAAGGTCGAACTCGTCGAGCACGCCATGGATGATCGTGGCCGAGCTCTCTGTCCAACCACCCGGGTGGAGTGACGATGCCGCGAAGGGCGCGCCCCATTCCGCCAGTTGCCGTTCGCTGGTGAAGGCCAGGCCAGAGAAGCGTCCGCCACGCCACCCCATCGCCTCGCCGACGAGGAGTGCGCGAGGCTTCGGTCGCTCGGCAAGGTATCCCAACAGGTTTGACTGACGCAGCGCCGGGGCATTCGGCACATCAAACTCTGCGTCGTGGTGTCGATACGGGTTGATCAGCGTCGACGGTGTCTCGCAGGCTGCGAGTGCGTCAATCAGGTGTGCGATCGTCACCGCGATGGCAGAGGACGGCGAAGGCGGTACGCCCGCGCCTCGATCCGTCGCGGCGAACGTGGCTCTACACGCGCCGAGCCACCCGTGCCATTGCCGGGGCCTCGTCGTGGGCTTGGCATCCACGGTCGGCGATTACGAGGATGGCGATCGTTGCCACCGCCGCTATCGGAGTCCTCGAGGCTGGCGAGCCACGCTGCGTCGATCTCGTCTTGCCGCTTTGTGTCCTTGACCGCTTCGCGCATGAAATGAATGATCGGAAAGATGACCAACTTAGGCGCGATCGTCAAGACCACCCATACCCAAAGCACCTCCTGCCAAAACGTCAGTTCCATTGAAATTCTTTTCGCATCGGGCAAGCGTAGCGATGACTGGCGCTCAGGAGGGCGGAACGGTGATGGTGCCGGAGAGAACTTCGTCCCGGAACTCGCCGATGCGAAGATGTGTGGTCACCGTCCATGGTCCAGGCACAGGGATCGTGACGGAGCCGAGCCAGTGGGCTGCATCGACGCGCTGGAGTTTGACCGGGAGGTTGGCGATATCGCCCGCCGGCAATGACAACGCGACGGTCGCCTCCGCTACATCAATCGCAGGTTGACCGAGATTGTTGGTGACGATGACGTGCACCTCGTTTGGTGCCGCGACCACTCCCGGCATGAGATCCACTTGTGCGGTGCGACCTTCGATGACGCGCTCGATGTGGAGCGAGGAGGTTGCGGCTGGAAGGGAAGGCTGTGGCGCGAGCCCGGTCAGGACCCCGGTCAGCGCGAGGGCGATGATGATCAGCAGCGCTTCGATTTCCAACGCGCGCACAAAACTCTTGGTGGTACGCCTCGCAATCGATGCTGTGGCAATGGTCAAGACGACGACGGTGACCTTTACGAGCACGATGCGCCCCCATGGCGTTTCCCACAGTGCCGTGACCGAGCCGGCGAGCGCGATCGCCGCGACGGTGCCTGTCAGCAGCAGCGCAACAAGCCCAACCAGTGCGAGTCGGGTAAAACGACGCACGATCCCGTGCAGCAGATGCGCTCGTGTCTCTGATGTTGTGGCGCGATGGACCGCTGCGGCGCCAACGGCGAGCACCAGCAAGCCACCGCCCCAAACGCCAGCAGCCAACACGTGGATCGCATCGACCAGTTGCCACAGCCACGCCGACTGTTGAGCACTTGCATGACCGGAGAGACCTGGTGTGCAGGCCAGTGCGATCGCGAAGAGTGTGGTGGCGGCGGCAAACCTTCGGCCACCGCCCTGAGCAGTGCGCACGAGCAGCGGTAGTGCGCCGAGCGCGAGGACGAGCATGGCGATGTTGAGCTGTCCTTGGCGCAACTCGAGGACGTCGCGAAGCGAAATGCCTTGCGACCAGGCTTCGGCAGGAACGTAGCCGAGCGTTGTGGCGATGAGCAGAAGCGGAAACAGCCAGGCCAGTCGGTGGGCGATCAGACGAAAAGCGGTATCTGCCGCATCTGCCGTGGTGCTGTCTCGTTCTCGCCCACGCCGGATCAGCGGTGTCCAGACGGCCAGCAGTATCGCGACGAGGCCAATCAAGCCGATGATCGCTGTGAAGCGGAGCGCACGAATGGTCGACATCGCGAGGTTCGAGCCGCGTGGCTCTGCGCTTTCGGTCAGTGCCACAGCACCTGGCTGCGTGGGCTGATCCACCGAAAAAATCGTCGTGCTTTTGATGCGGTGTCCATCGGCAGAGATCACGCTCCAGACAATCGTCGTGGTGCCCTCAGGGAGGCCCGCAGCCACCGGCTGAGTCAGCACGTTCCCACGCACTGTGCGCTTGCCCTGCGCGTAGGCCTGGCCGTCTGGTCCGACCACTCTTACGCGCGCACCGACGCGATTGATCTCCTCGCTGAAGGTCAGGCGAACCTCGGTGGGCGCCTTGTCGACAACAGCGCCGGCAGCGGGAACAACCGTGAGCAGACGGGCGTGGGCACTGGCTGCTGCGGGTAGCGCGAGCAATCCGAGCAGCGCGAGAACAAGCAAAAGTCGTCGCTGGCTCGCAATCACCACACGACATACCTCGTTGCGCCGCCATGCACACCCGCTACAGATGGCTTAAGAAGAAAAACGGTGAGGAGCAACATCAGCGAGCGGTCGACGCATGATCTCCAGACGAGCGCTGAAGCGCTGCCTGCGGCTGGAGGCCGGCGGCAAGATCGCGCACGAGCGCCTCGAGAGCATCGGCGCCACCGGTGTCGATGGCATCGATCGCGGCCGAGCCAACGATCGCTCCATCGGTACCTGCGGCGATCAATCCCGCCACGTGTGCGCGGGTGGAGACGCCGAAGCCACCGAGGATGGGCGTGTCGCCCGCAGCGGCTCGTGTCGTTGTCAGCAGCTCGGCGATGCGACTATCGAGGTTTTCTCGCGCACCTGTCACGCCAACGGCAGCGACGAGATAGACAAAGCCGCGGCTGGCTGCGGAGGCGGCACGAATACGTTCGGGGCGCGAGGTCGGCGAGACGAGGTGGATCAGATCGATCTTGACGGCCTCGGCGGCGGCGCGCAGACGCCCAGACTCCTCGGGCGGAATGTCCGCCACAATCAGGCCTTCAGCGCCCGCGGCGGCGGCGTCGCGACAGAAGGCTTCTTCGCCGTAGCCCTCGACGATCGCGCCGTACGTCATCGGAACCAGTGGTACGTCGACGCGCCGGTTGATCTCGGCGAGCAGCTCGAGCGCTCGTGCGGGCGTAATGCCTGCATCAAGGGCAGCCTGAGACGCGCGTTGAATGGTGGTGCCGTCGGCGAGTGGGTCGGAGTAGGGAATACCCAGCTCGATCACCGTTGCGCCACCACGGACGGCCGCCTCGGCGAGCTCGGGCGCGGCCTCATTGGCCATCAGATAGACCGCCAGCGAGGGGCGAGGGATGTTCATGCGTTGTCCCGCCTCGCGGCGATCTGATCGACGTCCTTGTCGCCACGGCCGGAGAGACCGACCAGGATGTTGGCGTCGGGGCCGAGTTCTTTCGCGAGGCGCTCGGCGATGACGAGGGCGTGGCTCGTCTCGAGCGCTGGGATGATGCCCTCGAGACGGCAGAGACGATCGAAGGCCACCAGCGCCTCCTCGTCTGATGCGCCCACGTACTCGGCGCGGCCAGACGCCAGCAGGGCTGCGTGTTCGGGACCAACACCGGGATAGTCGAGTCCGGCGCTGATCGAGTGTGTCTCGACGACCTGGCCGTCGTCGTCGCAGAGCACGAACGAGCGTGAACCGTGAAGAATCGAGACGCGGCCGCCGCTGAGCGTCCGTGCGTGCAGTGCTCCGCCATCGCCGCCGGCCTCAACACCAAC
>SYIF01000113.1 GCA_005798855.1 Actinomycetota bacterium
CTCTAACCAACTGAGCTAACCGCCCGCCGAGCAGGGTAGGCGACTTCGGCGCTCGATTCGCCAGAACCCCAGTCGGTACGCTTGCTCCATGGGCAAGTCCGCGTTCCAAACGTTCGTCGAGGGTCTGATTCCACGGCAACTCCTGACGATCTCACCGATTGAGATTCTTGGCAGTGCATTAGCGATCGGCATCCTGCTCTTCCTGAGCACTCTCTCGGTCGCGTCAACCGGCAACCCGTTATTCGTCGCACCGCTGGCGGCATCGATCGCGATTATCTTTAGTGAAGCAAAGATGAACGTCTCACGGACTTAGAATGTGGTGGCTGGGCAATTCCTCTCGGCTGCCGTTGCGCTCGGCGTCGTGGTGCTGATCGGTGGGTACCTCGAATTGGCTGCGATGGTTGCGATGGTACTCGCGCTGCTGGTGATGCACGCGGCTCGCTGCCTCCATCCACCCGCGTGTGCGACGGCACTCCTGATCGTCGTCTCGCCCGAAATCCAACACCCGGTCTTTTTGTTCTTACCCGTGCTGATAGGGGCCTTCGTGGTCGTCACCATTGCGTGGCTTGTCCACTTCTTGGAGGCACTCTTTCCGAGTCGTTGGGGCCGTTTCCAAATGCGGCAGCGGCGCGCCGGCGACTAGCGTGGAGCGAGCAGTTCGTCCCACGAGCAGAGCTTGATGCGCGGCCGGCCATGCGGGTCGCCGAGGGCTCGCTCATGCGCATCGATCGATTCCCAATGGCCATACTCGATCGCCTCGGGACGATGATCGGCGACGAGCGCCTCGACGGCCTCGATCGTGGGCGACGGCGCATCGTGCAGGCGGCCGGCGTCGAGGTCTTCGAGCAGCGCACCCGCGGTCTCGACCGCATCCTTCTTGTTTGTACCAATCACGCCGCTCGGGCCGCGCTTGATCCAGCCCGTGCAGTAGACGCCAGTGACAGGTTTGCCCGTGGCGTCGAGCGCACGCCCCTCGGCGTGGGGGATCACGCAACGCTTCTCGTCGAACGGCACGCCCTCGACGGGTAGACCGCGATAGCCGACGCTGCGTAGCACGAGACCGCAGGGGATGGTCTCTGTCTGATCAGTGGCCACGGCACGGATCGAACCGTCGTTCGACCGCTCGAGCCGATTGCGGACCATCACGATCTCCTCGACCCGTCCATCGCCGCGGATCTCTAGTGGCGAGAGCAGATAGCGCAACGTGATGGTGCGAGGCTTGGTGGTGCGGGAGCGCTGGGCGTACTCGAGCACGGTCTCGACGTTGCGCTGATCGGGCTGGCTGGCCTCGGCAAAATCGACCTGACTGAGCGCGTCGAGCGCAGCCTCGGCGGGGTCGATAATGACATCCGCGATCTGCAGTTCGCCGAGCTCGAGCAGCTCGGGATTTGTGTAGGCGGCCTGCAGTGGACCACGCCGCCCAGCGATCAGGACATCGCTGATCGTCGACTTCGCGAACTGCTCAATCGCGTGATCGCCCGTGTCGGTTGGGGCCAACTCCTCAGGTGCCAAGACCAGCATGCGTGCCACATCAACAGCGACATTGCCGTTGCCGATCACCACGGCACGATCGACCTGGAGGTCTGGATCGAGGTTGTAGAAATCGGGGTGCCCGTTGTACCAGGCAACAAACGCCGTGGCAGGGATCGAGCCAACGAGGTCTTCGCCTGGAATTCCCATGCGACGGTCGGCCTGTGCTCCATAGGAGTAGATGACGGCGTCGTAGTGCTCCATCAACTGCGCATGCGAGATGTCGCGGCCAATCTCGACATTGCCGAACATGCGGAAGCCCGGCTTGGCAGCGATCTTCTCGAACACCTTCGAGACGGCCTTGATCTTCGGATGGTCGGGAGCGACGCCGGCACGCACCAGCCCCCATGGGGTCGGCAGACGATCAAACACGTCGACCTCAATCACGGCCTCGGCATCGAGCAGGTGCCCGGTGGCATAGAACCCCGCCGGACCGGCACCAATCACGGCAATGCGGGCAGGACGAGTTGGCATACCGGCAAGGTAGCGCGGACGTCGTCAGGACGGGGCTAGCCACTGTGGTTCACTCGCCCCGCGTCCCTCGCCCTTGGCCTCCTGTCCTTTTGGCCTCCTGCCCTCCTGTCTTTCGTCTCTCGTCTCTCGTCTTTTGTCCCTCGCCCTTCGCCCCGAGTGAGGCGTCGAATGTCCAGAAGGGGTCAGGCACGATCTGGACATTCGAGACATTGCGGGCCGCAGCGCTTGGTGTTTACTACGATTGCCTTGTGCATCGGGGCCGCGTCGCAACTCAGATCTTGCGTACGGCGGAGCGGGTCGATTGGGCGGGTGTGCTCTGGGTTGGCCCAATTCGTGCTGGCTGTGTCACGGCCATTACGTTCGCGGTAGCGATGGGGCATCCCGCCGCTGTGCTTCCCGTCACGATCGGATCACTGCTCGTCGGGCTCGTCGACACTTCCGGCACGTTTGGCATCCGCTTCCGAGCGATGGCATTGACGGCTCTGATTATCTCTGGCGTTACGGCAATCGCCTTGCTTGTCTCCGACTCGCTGCCGTGGCACCTCGCTGTTGCTGCACTCCTCGCGTTTGCGCTCGGCTACATCGGAATTTCCGGTCCCCGGGCTGGCGTGGCGGGCATGGTCGGGCTCGTCATGTTCGCCGTCTTCAGTGGCACGCCCGAACCAATTGGCGACGTCGTACCAACCACGATCTACGTCGTGATCGGCGCCTCGATCCAGGTCATCGTGATCTGCTTGCCCACGCTTTTTCGTCGACTGGAAGAGATTCGCTCTGAGGTCTTTCTTGCCTACCGCGCGCTTGGCTATTCACTCAAGCGAGATGTGCGGGGGATTCCAGCGCTAACGGCAGCAACGCGGATCAACTTGGCGCGCGAGCACATTCCGTTGAGCGGTGCAGAGGGCGCCAGCCGCGTGTGGCTCGAGCAGCTTGTCGAGGCGTGTGATCACGCGCGTGGCGGCTTCTTCGCACTGACTGCCGAAGACGAACTTCATCACAGCGAAGAAGGAGTCGTCATTGGCCAGCTCATAGATGCGGGTTCGGTGCTCTGCCTGCGCATTGCGGCCGCCGTCCACGTGCCGCTGCTCCGTCGGCGGATTGCGCCGGCGTTGTCCGAGTTCCAGCGCGTCGCAGACTCGACGGCAGCCGACCTGCCAGAGCAGTGGCGCCCAATTGTGCTGTCGATTCGTCGCGACCTCGAGCAGGCTGCCGCACTTGCCCAAGGCGCCTGGCCGATTGGGCGAAAGGCCGAGTGTGGACCGATGCTGCGGGTCCCGCACGATGCGCTGGCCGGGCCGCAACGGCTCGCCACATTCGAGCGATCGTTCGTTATTCATGGGGCTCGACTCGCGGCTGCCTTCACGGTTGGCACCCTGATTGCCGAGACGATCTTTCCACTCCCACACGCCTACTCGTTGCCGATGACGGTTGCCTGGCTGACGAAGCCGGGGCTCAACGATTCTGCGGTCCGGCTCGTACAACGCTTCTGCGGCACCGTGGTGGGGGTCACGATCGCCTCGCTCGTCTTGCCACTGGTGTGGAGTGATCCGTTTGCGATCGGCGTGATCGGTGTCTCGATGGCAGTGATCGTCGCCTTCGCCGTTCCGAACTATCTGATCGCAACGGAGGGGGTGACAGTGTTTGTCCTGACGCTGTTCTACTTTGATGGCAGCCCACTGGTCGAGACGGTTCCTGCCCGCGTCTTCGCCACGGGTGTTGCAGCAGTGTTGGTGTGGCTCGTGATGATGCTGTGGCGGCCCGCCATCGCCGATCGCGTGTTGCTCGAGCTCGTCGAGCAGGCTCGCACGCTTCGCCTCTATGCGATCGCCTGTCGAGGAGGTGACAGCGCGACTACCGAGCGTGCCCGGATCGATTTCGTCCAGGCGCGGATCGCGGCCGGTACGGCGATCACGGTGTCAGCCAACGAGATGGCCGAGCATCGGGTGGAGGAGGACTGCGCCGAGGCGATCCATCGCGATCTCATTCGTGCCAGCGCAATTCCGGTGATTGTCCAGATCGCGGGAGACCCGGAAATCAAGGCGACCATTACAGACACGGCGTTGGCCAGCCTTGAGGGGCTCTCGGAGCGTCTCGCCGCGATGCACGATGCGGGTGGAGACCCACCGGTCCGGGCCGAGCTCGGTGCTGAGGGTGGAGGCGTCTTCGCCCAACGCATCGAAGATGCCCATGGGCGTCTCGACGCGCTGAAGGCTCGGCCTTAAGCGGCGACGCGCAGCGGCTTCACGGCAAAGGCCGGGTCGTACGCGTGAAGCTCTGAGCCATGCGCCCGCAGCCACGCGTGAGCCTCCCGCCAATCGGGACGAAGCTCTTCGACGGCGGCCCAAAACGTAGATCCATGATCGAGGTGCCGGAGGTGGCACAGCTCATGGACGACGACGTAGTCGAGGACATGGAACGGCGCGAGCATCAGTCGCCACGAGAGCGAGACGGTGCCGGTGCGGCTGCAGGAGCCCCAACGCGACGTGCCATCAGCAATCCGGAGCGTCGTCGGGTGCGGCTCGGGCAGATCGGCGATCAGAGCTGTGGCGACACGACGAGTCTGCTCGCGGTACCAGCGCTCGACCATGCGGGCCGCGTCTTCGAGGTCCGGTGCGGCCACCAAAACCGAGTCGTCAGTGCTCATCACGCGTGAACGACTGGCCTGGCGGAGCGTCAGCGGCAGGGCAGTGCCGTGGCGCCAGACAACGTCGGCGCGTTCGAGGCCAAGGTGCCGCTGCTCGAGGCGAGCCGACTGGCGGGCGATCCATTCGCGGTGCGTGGCAACCAATTCGCGGCCTGTGCTCTCGCCGCCGAGGGCAGGCAAGACCAGCTCCACACCGGCCCCAGCCTTGGCTACCAGGCGAACACGGCGCGCGCGTGAAGATCGGCGCACGGGCACGCGCACCCCATTGACGTCGAGAATCTCCACGGACACAGGATCACGACAGCGCCGGACGGAGCCTTGGAATCGTCGATCTCACTCCGTGCGTGGTTTGGGCCGCTTAGGACCGCTTGCAGGCGGGCCCACGCTGGCATAGTGCATACATGGCCGACTGGAATACCTGCGATCTCTGCGATGACAATCCCGACGTGATCCGCGTCCCGGCACCCGGGTTGCGGCACTTTGGTGGCACGACGCGCTTCACCGGTCCGGTGATGACGGTGCGCTGCGACGCCGACAACACGCGCGTCAAAGAGCTCGTCAATACGCCGGGCGAGGGTCGCGTGCTGGTCGTCGACGGTGGCGGCGGCTTGGCCACGGCACTCGTCGGTGACGTCGTTGGGGCCGAGGCCGTAGCCAACGGCTGGTCCGGCATCATCATCGACGGTTGCGTGCGCGACTCTGCCGGTCTTGCCGCCCTGCCACTCGGCGTGATGGCGATTACCACCTGTCCACAGCGCCCCGCGCGCGTGGGGCAGGGGACCGCGGGCGACGACCTTGTCTTCCGCGGCGTGCCCTGCCGCGTGGGCGATATCGCCTACGCGGATGTGGACGGAGTCGTCCTCATGCCTGCATCGGTGTAAACGCCTTTACGCGGCTACGACGTCGCGGAGACCGCGCGCGCGATCAGCACGGTCAACATCAGGATTGCGAGTAATACCTGTAGGACCATCACGCTCTTCGCGAGGCGCGAAACCACCGCCTCAGAGGTTGGGCCATACGTCGAATTGACGTTGAATGAGATGAACAGGTAGTCGATGGCATGCGGCATCGGAGGCTCCTCATCGTCGCGAGACGGCCAGACGAAAGCACCGCCAGGCGTGCGAATGTCGAGCACCAAGTAGACGACCGAAAAGACCAATACGCTGACGCCGTAGACGGCTGCGACATCCCAGAGCGAGCCGAGACCGCCACCGTGGGCCCCGTTCGCCGTGCTCACCATCGAGATGACGTTGGCGACGACCTGCACGACGGAGAAGGTTAGATAGACAGCCGCGACGCGGAAAATCCACGTCGGATACGGCTTGTAGATCACGACGATCAGGCTCAGCGTGACGAGAACGAAGATGGCCGTCCCAACCCATTCGAGTGGGCGCTCCAGTGCAGCAGACTCACCCGCCAGTATCTTTTCGCGCACGAGGTAGCGACCAAGGGTCGTGTTGAGGATCCAGATGATCGTCGTGGTGAGAATGATCAAGAACCGCCCGTGGCCTTCGGTCAGGCGTACGTGCAGGCGCTCCGCCGGTGCCAAGCGCAGTGTTCCGTCATCAATCACTATCGTACCTCTCACTCGAGCCAACGAGTATATGTCAGTTTGGAGAGGCGAAATGTCGTTGCACGAGCCAGGCTCGGCAACGCATTCCAAACTCCGGGCTGAAGTACCCCCAAGCCCATCGGATTGGAACCGTTTGGAGGCATGGCTGGCGCAAACCGAACGCGTCCGCGCAGCAGTGCAGTCGCATTCCGTTCAAGGCAAATACAGACAGGTGTTTGGCACGACGGCAGCCACTAACGGTCTAAGTCACGAGATTGGAAGAC
>SYIF01000114.1 GCA_005798855.1 Actinomycetota bacterium
GCAACCAGCATCGTGCCCGTGACCGCGCGACCAAGCGGCGTGGTGTTGAAGTACGTGCGACCACCAGAACTGATGTGGAAGGCGCAACACTGCAGCGCCACAAGCCCCTCGCGCACCAGCTCGGCCCGGCAATCAACCAATCGCGCAGCCTCGGCGCCATACTGCAACGCGCGGCTCGGAACGTCATCGAGATTTGGCTCGTCGTACTGGCCAAGGTTCGCGGTGTAGGCAAACGGCACGCCACCCTTGTCGCGCATCCACGCGACGGCAGCCGACGTGTCGAGCCCACCAGAGAACGCAATTCCGATGCGCTCGCCGATCCGGAGGGAGGTGAGGACAGTAGCCATTACGCCGAACGCTACCGGGGATTACGGTCGCCGAGCGGCGGCAGCATGCCCGGCAACTCGACCTCATGGATAAAGCGCGTTCGTGCGTGTTCGACGATCGCCACAGCCACGAGGGTGTCAGGATGCCCACGATCTGCACGAGCGACAGCAACTAGCCGAGGATCACCCACGCAGCGATCGAGCCCACGACCGGCTCCGTCATGCCAAGTATGCTTGCCGCGCCCAAGCCGACGCAGGCATTGCCCGCAAGCACCAACGAGAACGGCACGACCGAGCCGAGCACCACGATCCAGACAAGCGTGGTCCAAAGCGGCACCTCAAGCTGGAAGCGCCCAGCCAGCATGACGACGTCGTCGAGCTTGCCGTAGGGAAAGGCCCATGGCGGCACCACGATCAGATACAGCACAGCCGCGACGATCATCTGCGCGCCGGCGCGACCCATCGGACCGAGCTGGGCTGGCTGACGCGCACTGAGAATCACCATGGCGGCGAACGTAATCATCGTCGCCAAGCCGAAGCATACGCCAATGACCGAGACAGCACCAACGCCGCCGCCACCACCAAGCACCGACAGCGTGACGCCCCCTATCGCCACCAGCATCACGCCATACGCATAGTGGGGCAGGCGCTCCCCACAGCGCACGTGCTGGTAAATCGCGATCGGCAAGGGTGCGATGTACGAGAGCACCAGCGCCAACGCGATGTCGAGATAGCTGAGCGTCTGGAAGTACAACGACTGCGAGGCGAAGATGCCAATCGCGGCATAGGCGATGATCGGCAGCAACATTGCCCGCGTGAACCGCTTCCACACGAGCGCCACGAATGGCAGCAGACAGAGTGCGCCACCGACGGTACGTACAGCAGCGACGCTGATCGGCGAGAGGCCGCCGTCGATCGCAATCCGCGCGACGATGCCATTGAGGGCGAAGAACGTGCAGGCGATGATCACGAGGAGCGCACCTGTTCGATACGCACCAAGCATCCTGATCAGAACTCGGCGAGAGAATCGAACTCGGTGGCGCGGGTCGAACGCACGCGGGCACGCTCGACGACGATGATGCCGGCCACCGCGATCGCGATACCAATGCTCTGCGTCGCGGCGAGGTGTTGGCCTAAGAGGCCCCACGCGAAGACCGCTCCGAGTACCGGCTCGGCCATCCCGACCATGCTCGACGCGCCCGCCCCCACCAGCGCCGTGCCACCCACCCAGGTGGCGTACACGCCGATAGAGCCGACCAGGATCACAAACAGCACTGCGACCCAGACGGGGAGCGAGAACCCGAAGCGCCCCGCAAACGTCGTCGTCTCACCAAGCTTGTCGAAGGGCAGCGTCCACGGCGGCACGATGAAGACCCAGATCACCGCGGCGACCACCATGCACGCTCCCGTGCGGGCAAGCGGTGGAAAGACAGTTGGCAGGCGCGCCGCGAGGATCACCGAAACGGCGTAGGCGATCATTGCAACCAGCGCGAAGAGAAATCCGACGAGCGAGATCGCAGGCATGCCGCCCTGCCCGAAAATCGCCAGCGTCACGCCGCCAACGGAGACGATTATCGCGCACCACGCGTACCGAGGGAGCATCTCCTTGAGGTGCACGCGCTCGTAGACCGCAACGACGAGCGGCGCAGTAAAAATAATCACCAAGACCAAGGCAACGTCGGCGTGCGAGATCGCCTCGAAGTACGCGCCCTGCCCGAGCACGAGCCCGATTAGACCAAACAGTGCGAGTGGCAGCACGTGCCCCCTCCGCAATTTTCGGATGTGCGGCAAGAAGAAAAAGATCAGGATCGCTCCCGCGCCATAAATCCGAGTCGCCGCCAGTGCCAAGGGGCCCACACCCGTATCAATAATCAGGCTCGCGAAGACGCCATTGCCCGCCGCAAACGTCGCCGAGGCCGCGACCATCAGATATCCAAGCCAGATCAGATTGCCACGCTGCGTCGAAGGGGTCGTCGCCACACGCGCACCGTAGCGCGGCAATAGCGTGCAGTTGGACGACTACGCTGCTGCCATGACCACCGAAAAGACTTTGTTCCTCGAGGACCTACCTGTCGGCACTGTCCTCACCTCCGCCAGCCGCACAATCTCGGCACAAGACATCGCCGAGTTCTGCGATCTGTCGGGCGACCACAATCCACTGCACAAGGACGATGAGTGGGTGCGTGCCAACACGCCCTTCGAGCAGCGCATCGCGCACGGCCTGTTGGTGCTCGGCGTGTCTTCGGGCACACCCTGCCCGGAGATGGACTCGCTGCTGATCGTCGCCTACCTGTCCGAGTCGCGCAACTTCAAGGCGCCGACGTACCCGGGTGAATCGATCGTGACCGAGTGGAAGGTGATCGAGAACCGCGAGTCGAAGTCGAAACCCGACCAGGGCCTCGTGCGCATGGCCGTGACGTGCACGAAACAAGATGGCACCGTCGCGCAAGAGGGCGAAGACCTCCTGCTGGTGGCCAAGCGGCCGTAGGTACGAGGGGCGGACACTACAACCGCGCGGATGTGGTGTCCGCCCCCGACTACCAGTCGCCGAGCACGCTCTCTCACGAGAAAGAGCAACCCCGCGGTTTCCCTGTCCGCCTCTGGGGCGGACAGGGGGTTACGCAATAACTGGCAGACCCTCGAGCGTCAACGCCGAGGCATCGAGATCGGCCTGCGACAGTTCGATGTCGACCATCGACCCGTCGAAGAACGCGTCGTAGGCGGCAAGGTCGAAGTTGCCGTGGCCACAGAGGTTGAACAGGATCGTCTTGGAGACGCCCTCCTCCTTGGCGCGTGCGACCTCGTCGACGACTGCCTTGATGGCGTGGGTCGGCTCGGGTGCGGGGATGATGCCCTCGGTGCGCGCGAAACGCACAGCCTCGGTAAAGCACTCACGCTGCTTGTAGGCACGAGCCTCGATCAGGCCGAGCTGCAACAGGTGCGAAACCATTGGCGCGGCACCGTGGTAGCGGAGACCACCAGAGTGGATCGTGTCGGGAATGAAGCCGTGACCAAGCGAATGCATCGGCATGAGCGGCGTCAGCTGTGCCGTGTCGCCGAAGTCGTAGCCGTAGTGGCCGCGCGTTAGGGTCGGACAGGCAGCTGGCTCGACGGCGATGACACGAATGTCCTTGCCGGCAATCTTGTCGGCCAAGAATGGGAAGGCAATGCCGGAGAAGTTCGAGCCGCCACCGACGCAACCGATCACGACGTCCGGATAGGCACCCGCGGCCTTCATCTGCTCCTGGGCCTCCTGACCAATCACCGTCTGGTGCAGCAGCACGTGGTTGAGCACCGAGCCGAGCGCGTACTTTGTGTCCTCGCGCGTGGCGGCATCCTCGACGGCCTCAGAGATGGCGATACCAAGCGAACCTGGGCAGTTCGGATCCGTCTCGAGAATCGCACGTCCCGCATTCGTGTCCATCGATGGGCTGGCGACGATCGAACCACCCCACGTCTCGATCATCGAGCGGCGAAACGGCTTGGCGTCGTACGAGGCACGCACCTGGTAGACCTTGACCTCAAGGCCAAACTGAGCGCCTGAAAACGCAAGGGCGGAGCCCCACTGGCCCGCACCCGTCTCGGTCGCGATGCGCTCGACACCCTCCTGCTTGTTGTACCAGGCCTGGGGAATGGCGGTGTTCGGCTTGTGCGAGCCGGCCGGCGAGGTGCCTTCGTACTTGTAGAAGATCTTGCAGTCCGTGCCGAGCGCGGCCTCAAGATTGTCGGCGCGAAAGAGCGGCGTCGGGCGCCACATCGCGAGAACGTCGCGAATCGGCTCCGGAATCTCAATGTATCGCTCCGTCGAGACTTCCTGACCGATTAGCGCCATCGGAAACAGCGGCGCCAAGTCGTCGGGACCAATCGGCTGGCCAGTACCCGGGTGCAGCGGCGGCGGCGGCATGCTCGGAAGGTCGGCGGCAATGTTGTACCAGGAGCGCGGAATCCGATCGTCCTGGAGGGAGTACTTGTGCGACATGGTTTCCTCTCGCGGAAATCCGGCAGCGCCGGTAATGGAGGGATGCTACCCGCAACTCACATCGTATGTTGGTGTCAGGCGACCGTAGCTCCAGCAGCGTGGTGCAAAGGAGGACATGACAAGTGCGCACTTGTAATGTCCTCACCTTGCTTACGCGTCGACGTGGAGCACGAGCGCTTGGCCAAGGCCAACGCCGATACAGACCGCGACGACACCGATGCCGCCGCCACGACGCCGCAACTCGGACACACAATCGAGAATCAGCCGTGGAGCCGAGGCGCCGAGCGGGTGCCCGTACGCGATCGCGCCACCATGCACGTTGACTCGCTCCTCCGCGATGCTGGGCAGCTCGTGCAGTACGGCAAGCGGAACGGCTGCGAAGGCCTCCTGCACCTCCCAGACGTCGACCTGCTCGACCGTGAGGCCCACGCGATCGAGCACCGCTCGAATAGCGGGGATCGGTGCGTAGCCAAAATCCTGCGGCTCAACGCCGACCGTCGCGCTGGCGCCCATCCGAGCCAGCGGAGTCCAACCGTGCGAGCCACAGGCTGCCTCGCTGGCAATCAGCATCGCGAGTGCGCCGTCGTTGATCGGTGAGGAGTTGCCAGCCGTGATCGTGCCGTCGCGACTGAAGGCCGACTTGAGACCCTTCAACGACTCTGCACTCGTATCGGTCCGAATGCTCTCGTCACGCGTGACGCCCTCGACTTCCAAGACGTGGTCGGCATGGAGGCCGGCCGTCCACGCCGCGGCTGCCCGCGTATGGCTGCGCAGTGCCCAAGCGTCCATCTCGTCGCGGGTGATACCCAGCCGCGCGGCCACCTGCTCCATCGCCGCACCCAACGACAGCGTCCACTCGTCCGAAAATACGGGGTTGATCATGCGCCAACCCACAGCGGTCCCGTGCAGCTTCATGTCACGCGGCAGCACCTCGTCAGGCTTCTGCAAGATAAACGGCGCGCGGCTCATGCCCTCGACACCGCCCGCAATCACCACCTCGGCATCGCCACAACGCACCATCCGCGAGCCCTGCAGAATCGCCTCACCACCCGAGCCACAGAGGCGATTGATTGTGACGCCGGGCACCGAGACGGGCAGACCCGCCAGCAAAAGCGCCATCCGCGCCACGTTACGATTGTCCTCACCCGCCTGATTCGTGTCTCCCAAAAGAACCTCGGCAATCGTTGCCGGATCGAGCTCAGGGTGGCGCTCTACGAGCGCGCGGAGGGGGATTGCCGCAAGGTCGTCAACGCGCAGGCCACTGAGGCCACCACGATTCTTGCCAAACGGCGTGCGAACCGCATCGACGATGAAGGCGTCCATTGGGGGAGCCTAGCGATTCTCTGAGGCCATCGATCGCGCCAGACCCGGCCGGGCGGTACGATCCCTGCAGATGAAACGCCCTCTGCCCGCCGACGCCTTTCTTCGCGAGGACACATACGCCAAGACGCGCCTGCCCGTCGACTTTGCGTCCACGCTGATCCCCGACGCCTACGTGTCGCCCGAGTTCCACGCGCTCGAGCAGGAACGCGTCTTCGCCAAGAGCTGGGTTCCGGTCTGTGTGCCAGATGAGGTGCGTGAGCCCGGCCAGTTCCTCGTCGTCGAGGTAGCTGGCCGCTCAATCATCGTCACGCGCAACGAGGCTGGCGAGCTACGCGCGCACCACAACGTCTGTCGCCATCGTGGTGCGCGTCTGTGTGAGGGCACCGGCAAGGTCAAGCGATTCTTTTCGTGCCCGTACCACGCCTGGGCCTACGACCTCGATGGCACCTGCCTCGGTACGCCGCTCTTTACGCCAGAGAGCGAAGTGCCCGTCGATCAGCGCGCGGCATTTGACATGGCCGATATCAAGGCTTTCGATATCGGTGAGATGGGATTGTACTCAGTGCGGGTTGCTAAGTGGGGCTGTCTCGTTTTCGTCTGCCTCGACCCCGACACGCCGTCGATCGAGCACGAGCTCGGCGACCTCGTCGAGCAGCTCGCTGGGTACCGCCTCGACGAGTACGGCTTGGCGCGCCGGGTCGAGTACGACATCAACGCCGACTGGAAGCTGATTGGCGAGAACTTTATGGAGTACTACCACCTGCCGTGGGTCCACCCCGGGCTGGTCAAGGTCTCCCCGATGGACTCGCACTATCGCTGGCAGGGTGCCGGCATGTACGTCGGCTTCTGCACGTGGCCGATTGCCGCCAACACGGAGGACGGTGGTTGGAAGGGACTCCCACCCGTCACCTTCGTCGAAGGTCAAGATGCTGAGGCCGCGCGGTTTATCTGGCTGTTCCCCAACGTGGCTATCAACGTAATGCCAAACCACGTCGTGTTGCTCTTGGCCGTACCGGATGGCCCTGGCCGAACTGCCGAGGTCGTGTATCTCCTGACGCACCCCGAATCGATTGCGCAGAGCACGGACCCCGAGGCCGAGATCGACTCGCTGATGAACTTCTGGGACGAGGTCAACAAGGAAGACATCGGCATCGTCGAGCGGGTCCAGGATGGGCTACGCAACCCTGCCTACGAAGGCGGACGCATGTGTTACCGCTTCGAGGAGTCGTGCCACCGCTTCCAGAACATGCTGATTGACCGTCTGCTTGGCATCCCCGATGTGCCGCCGGGTGACGACGAGGAAACGGTGCGCATGTTTGGCCCCCGCGACCGCAGCGAGCAGACGTAGTTGAGCGACAAGCACGGCATTGCAAAAGAGCTCGAGGTGTCGAAGCGCCAGTGGCTCAAATTGACGCGCGATGATCAGGTCTTCGTGGCACCATTCTTGTCGTTCACCTCATTCACGCTGCTGGCGATCGACAGCAAATCGCTCATCACGCACGTCCTCGCGCTCGTGCTGATGCTCCTGCTGTTTCAGATCGTGGTGACCTCACACATCCAGCGACCGCGCTTTAAGCGCGTGATGATGATCGCCGGACCTGTCGTGGTGGTCGCAGTTCTGGCGTCGGTGGGCGCGCTGTCCCGCGTGGATCACTCCGACGATGGTCTCGGCATGACGACGTTGTTTTGCGTCCTGCTGACAGCGGGTGTGATCCTGCGGATGTTCGGTCACATCGCCCGGGCACGCGTGATCAACATGACTGTCGTCGTCAATGCAATCAGTGTCTACTTGCTGATCGGCCTCCTGTTTACCTACCTCAACCTGACCTTGGCGACGTTCTCGAGCGAGCCATTTTTCGTGCAGGGACAACAGTCTGTCGCGACATTCCTGTACTTCTCATTCATCACACTTGTGACGATCGGGTACGGCGATTTCACGCCGGCGCTGACCGCCGGGCGCTTTAGCGCGGTTGCCGAGGGGCTGATCGGCCAGCTCTATCTCGTCACGTTCCTCGCGATGATCGTGGCCAACCTTGGCCGGACACGCGACACGTTGCCACACCGCATCAAGTCTGACGACTCGTCGCCGGACGATCAGCCTGACGGTTAGGCGCGGTTCGGGCCGAAGCCCGAACCGCAACGCGTAGACCTAGACGCCGATTTTGCGATTACGACGCTTGTGACGCGGCTTGGCCGCCTCATGACTCTTGGCATTCGGGGTAGCCGGCTTCGGCGTCCCCGTCTCGTGCACCGAGCGGTTCGACTGCTGATGCTTGGTGTGCTCGCGCTTGGAGCGATCCTCGTGCTTCTGGCGGGTTAGGCGCTCGCTGCGGGCGGGGCGCTCGGGGCGCTCTGCACGCTCGTGGTGACTGGGACGCTCGGCCTTGACGGGCTGACGCTCGTCGGTCGTCGGTCGCTTGTGATCAACACGGACCTGCTTGACTTCACCAATCGCGTCAAGGTCGACGCGGCCAATCTCTTCACGCATCTTCAGTTGGCTGATGATCTTGCGCACCGGATGCTCATCGGCCTTGCCGACGAACGATACGACGAGACCGTCCTCGCCCGCACGGCCGGTACGGCCCGAACGATGGACGTAGTCGGAACTATCGGCTGGAGGATCGAAGTGCACGACACAAGCAACCTGGTCGACGTGGATGCCACGGGCAGCGACGTCCGTCGCCACGAGGACCGGCATGCGGCCCGTGGTGAAGGCGCGCAGTGCGTTCTCGCGCTGGGACTGCGAGCGACCACCGTGGAGGTTGGCTGCGCCAACGCCCGCCTGTGTCAGCTTCTTGGCAAGGCGATCGACGCCATGCCGCGTGCGGCAGAACGCGATGACGGTGCCGCTGCGCAACACGAGGTCGATCAGGACCTCGAGGCGCTCGTCGGGCTTGATCTTCCAGAACATGTGGTTGACGTCGCCGACCGAGTTGGATTCGGCTTCGGCCTCATGACGCACCGGATCGTTCTGGTACTGACGAGCAACCTTCTCGACCTCGCCGTCAAGCGTGGCGGAGAAGAGCAGCGTCTGACGATTCGGCTGAGCCTGGTCGAGGATGCGACGGACGACGGGTAGGAAGCCCATGTCGGCCATGCGGTCGGCCTCGTCGATCACGACGATGCTGACATCGCCGAGGTTGACATTGCGACGCTGGATCAGATCCTCGAGCCGGCCGGGGCAGGCGACGAGGACGTCGACGCCACGACGAAGCGCATTGATCTGCGCGCCATAGCCAGTGCCGCCGTAGACGGCAGCGACCTTACGGCCACGGGCTTCGGCGAGCGGCTCCACTTCACGGCGGATCTGATCGGCAAGCTCGCGCGTTGGCGCGAGGATGAGTGCGGTGGGACGGCCCGGCTTGGCGGCCGGCACACGAGCGGCAACGGCGAGGCCGAAAGCGATCGTCTTGCCGGAGCCCGTGGGGGCTCGGCCAGTCACGTCGCGACCCGCGATTGCGTCCGGAACGGTCGCAGTCTGGATCGGGAACGGCGACTCGATTCCCTTGCGCGCCAGCACGGCTGCAAGGTCGGCGGGCACGCCGAGGTCAATAAACGAACTAGTCATGAAACTCCATTCGAGCAGAGAGCCTGCTCGAGGTAATTCCAGAGCGGGCGCATCCAGCGGGACGCCGACGAAGTTCGCCGACAGCGCTTGACGTCCTTCTACGGTATCAGCGGTTTGCCGCACCGGCGGCAGGTGGCGCGTTTAGGCCCAGTCTTCCCAGGGGAAGTGATCGAGCCGCTCGTAGCCCGTGTCTGTGATCACAAACTGCGCCTCGAGCTTAACGCCCTCGTGGCCGCCGACCTCACCGACGTAGCTCTCAACACTCAAAACCGTGCCCGGCAAAAGCACGAGATCCTCGCGATCGCAGGGGCTGCCGTCGAAGAAAGGATGGGTCGCCAACCATGGCGATTCGTCGGCGAGACCGACGCCATGGAACATGCAGCCGTAGTTCTGTGCGAGGAAGCGCTCGGGGATTTGCCACGAGCGGGCATTCATCTCGCGATAGCCAATCCCGGGGATCAGGAGTTCGGTGTTGTGCTCGATCTGCTCGAGCGCCTGCAGGTAGAGATCGCGCTGGGCGGGGGTCGGCGGCACGTGCCCAACGGTCCAGGCGCGCGAGACGTCGGCGCAGTAGCCGTACGGGCCGATCATGTCCGTATCGAAGGAGAACATGTCACCGAGTTCGGTCCGGCGATGCGAGGCCTCTTGGAACCAGGGGTTCGTGCGTGGCCCCGAGGCCAACAGTCGCGTCTCGATCCACTCGCCACCGTTGCGGATGTTCTCGTGGTGCAGCTCAGCCCAGATCTCGAGCTCAGTGCGACCCGGCTCGGCCGAGCGGTCGTAGAGGCGCTGGATGCCCGCGTCGCAGACCTTCATCGTCCAGCGCAGCATTTCGAGCTCGGCGGCCGATTTGATTTGGCGGGCCGTCTCAGTGATCGGATAGCCATCAACGACGGTCAGGCCCCGGCTCTCGAGTGCGCGGATGCCGGTCGGCTCGCAGGTGTCGACGGCAATGCGGCGGTGGCCCGAGCCGTGCGCCACGATCAGTTCGTCGAGCTCGGCGGCCCAGCGCACGAGTCGCTCGTCACTCGTGTCGCGATCCATCGCATCCTGAAACGTCCAGGCGATCGCAGTGTGCGACTCGGTCACGCCTTCGAGCCCAACCGATAGGTGCTCCGAGCCGCCGTAGGCGAAATCGTAGGCAGAGCCGTCGGCGCAAATCAGGGCGTAATGAAAGGCGTTGTGCATCATCCAGATGGTCATGTTGCTGACGTCGAGGACGTAGCGAATATTGATCGGGTCGTAGAGCAGGAGCGCATCGCAGTCGTTGACCACGATCTGCTCAACCATGCGCGCCTTGCGGTAGCGCCGTGCCGCCGCGATCGTCTCGTCGGAGACGGGGCTCGTCAGCGGCGAGTCCGCAGCCGCCACGTTGAGGTACGTGAGCTTGCGCTCGTCGGAGAAAACGGGTGGTGCCTGCGACGGTTCCATGGCGGGATGGTAGCGACTGTCGACACGTCGTACCTGGGCGCCAGTGCCGCCATCAAGGTCCACTGTGGGTGGATCCAAGGGAGGACATGACAACCGCGCGGATGTGGTGTCCTCCC
>SYIF01000115.1 GCA_005798855.1 Actinomycetota bacterium
GGGAGGACACCACAACCGCGCGGATGTGATGTCCTCCCACCGCACAACGCCACTGACCTGATCACGCTGACGTACGCACGTGCGGATGCCTCGACCATGGCACGCTACGCCCGTGGACTCCGCTACCGCCCGTCACATCCTCGTCCATGGCTCGACTGGACCTACGCCCTGTGGCCTGACAATTCGGATTGTTGCGGGCCTGCTCGATTTTGGTGTGTTAGTCGTCGTCCTGTTCTGGCTCGCCGTCTTTACGCGCGTGCCCACCGCGGATGGCGGCTTTGACCTTCCGGTGTGGTCGTACGTCTTCTTCCTGATCTGGTGGCTCTCGTACTACGCCGGCTTCGAATACTTTTGGAACGGACAGACGCCGGGCAAGCGCGTGGCGCGCATTCGCGCAGTGATGGGCAGCGGTGATCGCATCACCCGCGACGCAGCAATCAAGCGCACGCTCGCCCGCCCGCTCGACATGTTTCCGTGGATCACGCCATACGCTCTCGGCATTCTCTGGATGCTCGCCACGGGCGAGCAGCGCCGCCAGCGGCTCGGCGATAAGTGGGCCGGCACCAAGGTCGTCCACATCGACGATCTCGACTAGCGCACGGTATAGCCCGCGTCGACGACGAGTGCCGCGCCGATCGTTGCCTTCGCTCGCTCTGATGCGAGGTAGTTGATTGCCTCGGCAATCTCGGCGGGCGAGATCAATCGGCCAATCACTCCAGCATCTTTGAAGGCCTGCAGCGTCGCTGCCGGATCTGGTGTGTCCGCAAAGAAGCTCGCCGATAGCGGCGTCTCTGTCGGCCCTGGGCAGACACAGTTGACGCGAATGCCTTCCGCGGCATGGTCGAGCGCCATCGAACGCGTCATGTTGATCACGGCACCCTTCGATGCGCAGTAGGCCACTGCATCCGCCACGGCCACGAGTCCGAGCTGCGAGGCAACCGTCACCACAGCGCCACCGCCCGACGCACGTAGATGAGGGACAGTCGCCCGGCACGTCAGATATACGCCGCGCACGTTGATGCTCATCACGCGTCCAAACTCCTCGGGCGAGCAGTGCTCGACCGAACCACGCGAGGCAACGCCAGCAGCGGCTACGACAACGTCGAGGCCGCCCAACTCGGCGACTGCTGTTTCGACGGCCGCATTGACCGAAGCCTCATCCGCAACATTGCAGTGCACCTTCACCTCGGCCGTGCTCAGTGCCAGCGCGGCCTCGTCGATGTCGAGGGCGGCGACACGACAGCCATTCTCTTGAAAACGCGCGACCGTCGCGGCGCCAATCCCCGAGGCGCCACCGGTGATCAGGACGCGCCTCATACCGCTGTCATCCCACCGTCGACGACGAGCGCGGAGCCCGTCACGAACGAGGCGCGATCGCTGGCCAGATAGAGAATCGCGTCGGCGACTTCGGAGGCTTCGCCAATCCGCCCGATCGGATGCATCGGCGAAAAGGCCTCGAAGGCGGCTGCTGGGTCCTCGAGCGTCGAGACGAACTGGCGCGGCTGGGGCGTATCAATCACGCCAGGACAGATTGCATTGACGCGAATCCCGTGCTCAGCCAAATCGATCGCCATTCCTTTCGAGAGGTGGATCACGGCTGCCTTGGCCGTGCCGTAAATGCTCATGTACTTTAGTGCCACAAGCCCACTGACGCTCGAGATGTTGACCACATTGGCTCCTGCGCGCCCGAGCATTAGGGGCAGGACGGCCTGCGAGACGAGAAAGACGCTCTTGAGAACGCCATTCTGCAGCTGATCCCATTCGGCCTCTGTCGTCTCGAGAAACGGTCGGCCGAGGATCATGCCGTGGTTGTTGACGAGCACATCGACGCCGCCAAACGCCTCGTCGGCTGCCGCAGCGATTCGCGCAACCTGGTCGGCGTGTGTCACATCAGCGATGACGGCAACTGCTTCACCACCGGCAGCGACGAGCTCGGCCGCTAACCCAACGACTGCCTCCTCGCGGTCGGAAAGTACGAGCTTCGCGCCCGCAGCAGCGAATTGGCGCGCAGTCACCTGACCAATCCCACCGGCCGCTCCCGTCAGGACTATGACTCGATTTTCGAACTCGCCTGCCATTGCTGTTTCCCTTTCACCCCAAGCGCGGATAATCTCCGCTTACGCGAGGATAGCCGTCTGGAGCGATTCGGACGAGTGCGTTGAGGAGCAGGACCTACCAAGGGGAGTACGAGCGATGCCATTCGTCACGTTGTCGAACGAAAATCGGATCTATTACGAATTAACTGGACCCGAGGATGGTCCGATCGTGATGCAGTTTGGTGGCTCGCTGTTTGGCCGCCACAACTTCGGTTTCGTCAACGACGGCTTCCGCGAGCGCGGCTTCCGCCTCCTCTCGTTCGACGCCACGGGCTATGGACGCTCGGATTGTCCGCACGAGGAGCACTCCGTCGAGAAGTGGGCCGATGAGGGCGCACTGCTACTCGACGCGCTCGGCTTCGACCGCGTCTTCGTGCACGGCACGTCGATGGGCGGCATGGTCACGATCGCCTTCGTCGGCAAGTACCCGGAGCGCACGATTGCTGCCTGCGCCGACTGTGGCATGGCGCGCTGCGACCTCTACCGCAAGGTCTACTTCGGTACGTGGCGCAAGATGGCAGAGGCGATGCCGCTTGACGACTTCTGCGACCTCGTCACGATCCAGGCCGTCGGCGACCAGTTCCTCGCCGACAACCCGAGCACGTTCGACCTCGTCCGCCACGTGATTCGCCTCAATCCGCCGTACACGATTCGTTGGGCCTGTCTCGCGATGGAGAACATGGACAACGAGGAGATCGCGCGCTCGATCAAGCGCCCGATCCTGTTTACGAACGGCTCCCGCGACACGATGACTCCACCCCGCCTAGCGACAGGTGGCTTTAGCGCCCACGACATCGCGGAGGCGATCGGCGACTGGGCGACGGTGCACGAGTTCACCGAGATCGGCCACGCTGGCTTGCTCGAGTGCCCCGCTGAGGCGACGGTGCTCGTGACCGACTTCTTCAATCAACACGCAAACGCGTAAGGCGGATCGACTCATGCATTTCGGCGTCACTGTTCTTCCCGACCCGCCCTATACCGACCTCGTGCGCCTGTTCAAGCAGGCGGAAGACAATGGCTTCGAGATCGGCTGGACGTACGACTCGCACGTCCTCTGGCAGGACCCGTATCCAATTCTGACGGCTGCCGCTCTTGGCACGACAACGCTCAAGCTCGGTATGTGCGTGACGAACCCAGGCACGCGTGACCCTACGGTTACCGCCTCCGGCCACGCAACGCTCCAGGACCTTTCGAACGGTCGCATGGTGATCGGCATTGGTCGTGGCGATTCGGCGCTCCGCTACGTCGGTCGTCAGCCCGTCAAGATCGCCGAGTTTGAGCGCTCGACGGCGATGATGAAGGAGTTCATGAACGGTCGCCCCGTGACGTGGAACGACAAGGAACTCGAATTGCTGTGGGCGAAGGATCAGCCGGATATTCCGATGTACCTCGCGGGCTACGGCCCCCGTGCACTTGGTGTCGCTGGCCGCGTTGCAGACGGCGTGATCATCCAGCTCGCCGATCCAGAGATCATCCAGTGGATCATGGGCATTGCACGTAAGGCAGCCGAGGAGGCTGGGCGTGACCCCGACCTGCTCGAGCCAATCGTCTGTGCACCCGCGGTCTTGATCGATGACATGGCAGCCGCCCGCGACGCCTCGCGCTGGTTCCCGGCGATGGTGTCGAACCACGTCTTTGACCTGCTCCAGCGCTACGACAAGTCGGAACTCCCCGAGGCCTTGACGTCCTACATGGAGCGTCGCGAGTTCTACAACTACGACGACCACTCCCGCGAGGGTGCCGCGCACGGCGAGTTTGTCGACGACGAAACCGCCGACCGCTTCAGCATCCTCGGCACCGTCGAGCAGCACGTCGCCAAACTCAGGGAGCTCGAGGCAATCGGCGTCAAGCACTTCAACATCTACTTGATGGCCGGCGATCGCGAACGCACGATTGACGTCTATGGCAGTGAGGTTATTCCCCAGTTCACTGGGGAATAA
>SYIF01000116.1 GCA_005798855.1 Actinomycetota bacterium
CCAGCATCGATTTGCCGTGATCGATGTGTGCGACGATCGAGAAGTTCCGGATCAGTTCTTGGTCCACCATCACAGGGTACCGGTGATGCCGACTGGGGTCGTTAGGCCCCGGGGCGCAAAACCCGCCCCGCGTTGTGCACGCGCCGGAGCGAGGCGCCCAACTCGGCACCGTAGAGGATCACCATGCTAGCGATGTAGACGAAGAAAAGGAACACGATGATCGAGCCGATCGAGCCGTAGACGATGTCGTAGGTGGCAACACGATCGACGTAGATCGAGAAGATTCTTCGTGCCACTTCGAGCAGACACGCGGCGACAGCGGCACCGGCGAGGGCGTAGCGCAGCGCAGGACGCGGTCGTGGAAGAAGCTTGTACGTGAGCACCAGCACGATGCCTGAGGTCAGGATCGAGACCGCTGGGGCGAGTGATGAGCGAACCGCGGCAGCCAGCCCGCTCGACAAGCTCTCGGGTCGCATCACATCGATCGATACCTGCGGGACGATGCTCAGGACGAGTCCAGCCAAAAACGATGAGAGCACGACACTAACGACGATCGTCAGCAAAAGGGCGTCGACGAGCTTGCCGTGAAAAAACGCTCGCCTGCCAGATTGGCCTTCCCAGGCGAGCTCCATCGCTCCGCGCACGCTGCCAAGCATGCCGCTGGAAGACCAGACCAGACCAATCGCGCCGACGATACCGATCGTGGCGAGGTTGTTCGTCGCCGAGACCAGCAATTGATCGATCTGGCCGGAAGCGCTCAGGTCGAGCGGCAGCACGTTGATGAGTCGGTCGACAACCTGCTGGCGCGCCTCAGCGTTGCGCATCTGGGTGCCGAGGATGGCCGTCACCAGCAGAATCAGAGGAAACACGGAGAACAAGACATGAAAGGCAATCGCGGCTGCTGCAGTCGTGCAACGGTGGCGTTGAAAGCGCGTGACCGAATCGCGTAGCACCAGCCAGATGGAGGCGACGGCCCACGGGATCTTGATATCAAAGCGGCGCACTAGGCAACCTCAGGACGACGGCGGAGGATCGCGAGCACCCGTTGAGCCTCAGGGACGCGCAAGAGGTACATGCCGCCGAGATAGAGCCCACCGGCAACGCTGATCGCCACACCCACGCAGATCAGTTGGGCATACAGTGCTTCACCAAGCCAACCGTGTAGCAACGTCCAGATCCCCAAGGCCACGCCAGCGGCGATAACGGCACCGACGAGAGAGCGGGCTGTGCTGGTCAGGACGCCCCGGTTGTCGAGCGAGCCGACGCGACGGCTCAGCACAACCCACAACAGCGGCACGATGACCGCATTCGCAATCGAATTGGCCAAGGGAATGCCCCAGACGCCGAACGGTCCATACAGGAGCAGGCTCAAGCCGGCCGCGACGACGAGGTTGACCAGTGCAATCGCGGTTGCGGCCCAGACGTGTTGGAGCGCGAAGAAGCAGCGAGTCAGAAGCAGGATCATGCCGTTGAGCGCGAGGCCGAGCGCAAAGGCGATCAATGCCTCGGCGACCCCGGGTGTCTGACTGGCAGTCCACTCCCCGCGTTGGAACAGCAGCTGGATGATTGGCGTTGCGAGCACGGCGATGGCCGCGCTTGCGGGCAGCAGCATGAACACGATCAGTCGAGTGCCATCTTGGAGGGACGTGCGGAAGCGTGCGAAGTCTCGAGCCGTGACCGCGCGGGCGAGGCTTGGGAATATGACGGTCGAGACGGCGACCGAAAAAATGCCCTGCGGAAGCATGTAGACGCGGAATGCGGCATCGATCGCGCGCGGCGCATAGGCCGGGTCAACGTACGTTGCAATGAAGGTCGAGACCGTCAAGCTGACGTTGGCCAGCCCGAGGCCGAGTGCGACGGGAACGAGGAGGATCAAGATACGCCGTACCGCTGGATCGTGCAGGTCGATCAGTGGTCGTAGCGTGCCACCCTTGCCACGTAATCCGGGCAGCGGGATCACGGTCTGAATGACGGTGCCCGTGAGCGTGCCAACGGCTAGCACTACTGCTCGCTCCTCGAGGCTGTCGACGGTGAAGGCGAAGATGAGAAAGCTGATGATGACGAGGTTCCAGAAGACCGGCGCGATCGCTGGTAGGAAGAACTCGTCGAAGGAGTTGAGGATTGCTTGGACGAGCCCTGAGATACCGAGCAGGATCAGAATCGGAAATAGGATCCGCGTCATCTGAACGGCGAGGTCCAGTTGTTCGCCGGAGAGGTTGGCGAAGCTCAGCAAGGGCCGCGCAAACAGGATGCCGAGCGCCGTCACGCCCATCAGCGCCAGCGTGGCCAGTGTGAGTGCACTCGAGGCGACTCGCCAGGCGCGTTCGCGCTCGCCCTTGACGAGCAGGTCGTTGAAGACCGGGACGAACGATGCGCCCAAGGCCGAGTCGGCCACCAGCGAGCGAACGGTGTTGGGAACGTTGTTGGCCACGACGAAGGCGCTTGCGGGTCCAGAGACGCCGAGTAGCTGCGCGGAGATGACCTCACGCACCAATCCCAGAACACGGGAGACTCCCGTTGCTGCGCTAAAGAGCGCTGCCGACACAGAAAGGCTTCTCGCCCCCTGAATCGGCGCATCGTCCTGCATCGCCATGCTCCGATGATCGCATGCCGTCCGGTTGCGCGGAGCGATTGGCGCTCATGCTACCCTCCGGCGCGTCGCGGGAAGTCCCCCGGGTTGACGGAAGAGTTCATGGCCAACATCAAGCAACAGAAGAAGCGCATCCTCGTCGCTGAACGTCAGCGCATGGAAAACATCCGCTACCGCTCGACGATCAAGACGGCGTTCCGACGCGTTGTTGAGGCGGTCCAGGGCGGCGACGCCGCTGTGATTGAGACGGCTCATACGGAGTACGTCTCGCTGATCGACCGCGCGACGGCAAAGCGCGCCCTCCACCAGAACACGGCTTCCCGCAAGAAGGCACGCGTTACGCGCGTCATCACTCGCGGGCCTCAGATCGAGGAGACCAAGAGGCGCCGCGTCACGCGTAAGACCGCGACGAAGGCTGCGGCGAAGGTCACCGAGACCGAAGCCGTTGTCGGAGAGGTAGCCGTTGTCGAAGAGGAGCAGGTTGTTGACGCTCCGGTCAAGAAGCCTGCGGCCAAGAAGCCTGCGGCCAAGAAGCCTGCGGCGAAGGAGGCGGCAGCGAAGCCTGCCGGCGAGGAAGCTCCTGCGGAAGACGCCGCTGAAGCTCCCGTCGACGCCCCTGCCGACAAGAGCTAACCCTCCCGCTCGATCCTATTCGGGACCAAGGATCGCGATCGCAACCGCCGCACTCGTCGTGCGCGAGTGGGTGATCGACACGTCGATGGCGACAACACCCTTGCGAGCAGCCGCATCCGCTGTCCAACCGTGCAGCGTGACGGTCGGTTTTCCCCGACCAGCGACCTCAATCTCGGTCCAAGTGAAATGCACACCGGTCCCAAGGGCCTTGCCAACGGCCTCCTTCGCCGCAAAGCGCCCAGCGTAGCTCTCTGCGGGCCGCGGCTTGCGATCGAGTTCTGCAACCTCAGTAGGCGTAAAACAGCGCGTACGGAAGCGTTCTGGGTGCCTCAGCAGCGCCCGCTCAACCCGTTCGATCTCGATTAGGTCAAGCCCGACAAGCAAACGGGGTGCGTCCAAGCCGTCGCTCATTCAACCGTGACGGTCTTGGCGAGGTTACGGGGGCGGTCCACGTCGAGGCTGAGCCGACCCGCAATTTTGTAGGCCAGCATCTGCAGAGGGATGACAGCCAAAATCGGCTGGAGCTCGGGGCGCGTCCGCGGGACGTACAACACGTGCTCGGCATGCTGAGCGATCGTCGTGTTGCCCTCGGTGCCAACGGCGATGACATGGGCACCACGCGCCCGCACCTCTTCGAGGTTCGATGCCATCTTCTCGAAGACGTGGCTATCGGTCGCGACGGCCACGACCGGCGTATCGTCGCCGAGCAGCGCGATCGGACCGTGCTTCATCTCGCCGGCGGCGTAGGCGTCCGTCGGGATGTAAGAGATCTCCTTCAACTTGAGCGCGCCCTCCTGGCAGATCGGCAGGCCGAGGTGGCGACCAAGGTAAAGGAAGAAACGATCGTGCGCAAAACGGTCGGCGAGCATGTCCAGCTGGGCATCCATGGCGCTGTCGTCGAGGATGCGCTGAACCAAGTCGGGCAGACCGCGAAGCTCGTTACCGATCTCCGCCACCTGTTGGGTGCTGAGATTGCCGCGCACGGCTCCGAGATGCAGCGCCAGCAGCGTCATCAGTGTCACCTGTGAGGTGAACGTCTTGCTGGCGGCGACGCCGATCTCGAGTCCCGCACGGGTGTACAGCACGCCGTCTGCAGCGCGGGCGACGGCGGAACCCATGATGTTGGTGACAGCGACAACGCGTGCTCCGCGATCGCGGGCGATCTGCATCGCAGCCAGCGTGTCGGCCGTCTCGCCCGA
>SYIF01000117.1 GCA_005798855.1 Actinomycetota bacterium
ATGTCGGCCCCATCGGGGCGGACATGGAGAAGTGCGGGGGTAGCACGTCCGGAGCGATCAAGGCACGAGGACACCACAAGTGCACACTTGTCATGTCCTCCCAGGAGAGCGAGCGGCCCCTGAACTAACTTAGGCCGCTCCGACCCGATCGATCGCACGCCCAACCGCGATCCCAAACGCCTGCGCGGCGAGCAGCAGGTGCTCCTCCGGCGTGTCCTCCTCGGGGCAGTGAGAGAGACCGTTGATCGACGAGGCGAATAGCATCACCGTCGGCACCATCCGTGCCATCTCTGCCGCATCGTGCAGCGGCCCCGAGGGCAGGGCACGGTCGGTGCCGGTGACTTCGAGCACCGCGGCGCGCGCGTCCTCGATCAGTGCGGGGTCGAACGGGATTGGTGGGATCCGCCAGAGCTGCTCCCAGCTGACGGTGCAGCCAAATTCGGTGGCGGCCTGTTCGGAGGCGGCGCGCGCGTCGGCATTCATCGCGGCGAGGACGTCGGCATCGATATGGCGCTGGTCGACGAGGATCTCGGTCACTCCCGGGACGGCCGTCACCACGCCTGGTCTGCAGGTCGCGTTGCCAATCGTCGAAACGCCCTCATGGGCGATCGCGACGTCGCGCAACAGCAGGGCGAAGCGGGCAGCAGCCGAGAAGGTGTCTTTGCGCTGCAGCATCGGGGTCGAGCCCGCGTGCGCTGCTTGGCCGCGAAACGTGACGGTGTAGCGCTCAACGCCAACGGTGCCCAGCACCGCACCGACTGCGAGCCCCTCGCTCTCGAGTACCGGACCTTGCTCGATGTGGATCTCGAGGTAGGCCTCGACGCCTTCCATGCGACGCTTGGCGAGGTGCGACTGGGCAAGGTCAACGCCCATTGCCTTGAGCGCATCGTCGAGGCGGATGCCGTCCTTGTCGGTGAACTCCTTGACGTCGTCGATCTCGAGCGTGCCGGCGAAGGCCGATGAGCCGAGCAGGCTGCGACCAAAGCGAGCACCCTCTTCGTCTGCCCAATCGACGAGCTTGACGGTGCACGGTGGCGTGCCACGGGCGGCCGCTGCACGCAGAACTTCGAGGCCCGCCATCACACCGAGCACGCCGTCGAGCCAGCCACCACGCGGCACAGCGTCAACGTGGCTGCCAACGACAACCGCCTCCGCTCGCGCACCCGGTAGCGTCGCCCAGATGTTCCCGCACTCGTCCATCTCGTAGGTCACGCCTGGGATTTTCTCGAGCTTGGCACGCAGGAAGTCACGTGCCTTGACCCAGTCGTCGGTCCAGGCGAGGCGGCGGGCGCCATCGGGTCCACCTGTCAGCTCGCGCAGC
Source organism: Actinomycetota bacterium (assembly GCA_005798855.1). Lineage (GTDB taxonomy): Bacteria > Actinomycetota > Thermoleophilia > Gaiellales > F1-60-MAGs149 > F1-60-MAGs149. The sequence goes on from SYIF01000117.1 coordinate 1,322, forward strand.
TCCTTGAGATCGCGGACGACGGTGGCTGGCGTGTAAGCGGCTGGACGCATGCCCGAGAGAATACTGCCTCTAGCAGTGGATTTCCCGCCGGCGTGGCTATGCTGCTCTCGAACGAGTCGGAGGATCTATGCGCATCACGCTCTGTGACGTCGGCCCGCGAGACGGGCTCCAGAATGATCCAGTCCAACTCGAGCCTGCCGTGCGTGCAGAACTCGTCAACCGACTGTCTGAAACGGGCCTGCCCCGCATCGAGACCACATCGTTTGTCAATCCGAAGGCTGTCCCGCGCATGGCGGGTGCCGCCGAGGTGATGAGTGCGATCACACGCAAGCCTGGCGTCATCTATGCGGCGCTGGTGCTGAATGGTCGCGGCCTGGACGATGCGATTGCCGCGGACGCCGACGAGATCCACGTCGCCTATCCGCTGACGAACACGTTTTGCCGGAAGAATCAGAACGTCACGCTGGACGAGGCAACCACGATCGCAGGCCAGCTCGTCACCGGAGCGAAGGCGGCTGGCAAGCGCGTCACGATGACGCTCGGCGTCAGCTTTGGCTGTCCGTTTGAAGGACCGGTCGACCCAGGGCTGGTCGTGGAGCACGCCCGCCTCGCTGTCTCTGCCGGCGCCGACGAGATCATCCTCGCCGACACCGTGGGCGTCGCCGTCCCCACGCAGGTCTCGTCGCTCGTCCCCGCGACACTCTCCGCCTCGAGCGGCACGCCCGTTGGTCTGCACCTGCACAACACACGCAACACGGGGTACGCGAATGCGGCGGTTGGCCTCGAGGCTGGCGCGACCATCTTCGATGCCTCGATCGGCGGCCTTGGGGGCTGCCCCTTCGCGCCGCGCGCGACGGGCAACATCGCGACCGAGGACCTCGTCTACATGTTCGAGGGAATGGGTGTCGATACCGGCGTCGATCTCGATGCGCTGATCCAGGTCAGCGAATGGCTCGGCGGTGTAATGGGACGCGACCTTCCAGGCCTCGTCCATCGCGCCGGCCCGTTCATCCCCGTCGGCACCGACTAACTCCCAAGGACTCAGAGACCCGATGTTTAAGCTGAACGACGAATCGAACAACGCATGACCCGCATTGCCTTCTGCGGCGTGGGCACGATGGGCCGGCATCTCGTGCGGCACCTCGTTGTTGCCGACCACGACGTCCGCGTCTTCGATCCCGTGCCCGCTGCGATGGAGTATGCGGCGAGCCTTGGTGCGACCGCGACCGCGACGAGTGCGGCGGAGGCCTGCGCCGACGTTGAGGTCTGTCTACTCTCTCTTCCTTCGACCAAGCTCGTCGCGAGCGTGGCGCGCGAAGCCGCCGCTGCACTACCCCGCGGTGCCGTATTGGCCGATCTCTCGACCAGCCCGCCCTCGCTCGCCGAGGAACTCGCTCGCGAACTACAACCAACGGACCTGATCGTCGCCGACTGTCCCCTCTCGGGTGGCCCGATCGGCGCCGAGGCCGGCACGCTCAGTTCGATGATCGGTGGCTCGGACGAGGCGTACGCCCTCCTCGAGCCAATCGCGCAGGCGTGGAGTGCCTTCGTCGTCCACGTCGGAGGCCATGGTGCTGGTCAGGCCGCGAAGCTCTGCAACAACATGTTGGCCGGCACACACATGGCCGCGCTGTGTCTGTCGCTGACACTGGCGCGACGCTCGGGTATCGACGACGCGATGCTGTTCGACATTCTCTCGCGCTCGACGGGCGACTCGCGCGTCATGCGTGCGCGCTATCCCGCCGCCGGCGTCGACGATGCGCATCCAGCCAACCGCGATTTCGAAGCGCTCTTTACGCTCGACCTAATGACGAAGGACATGGAACTGGCCACCGTCTTCGCTGCCGAGAGCGGTCTCGACCCCGAGCTGCTCGAGGTCGTCACCGGCATCTACCACGAGGCGCAGACTGCTGGCCTTGGCGGTCTCGACTACTCCGGTCTCGTCAAACTCGAACGCGAGCTGCCCTCGGGTGAGCAGTCGTGACTACGCAGGATCTCACGATCTCGTTCTCGCTCGACGGCGAGGTCGCCGTCGTCACAGGTGCGGCCCAGGGTCTTGGTCAGGCCGCAGCAGCCGCGCTTGCCCAACAGGGTGCCGACGTCGCCTGCGTCGACCTCGACGCCGAGCGCTGCGCCGAAACGGTTCGACTCGTCGAGGCGCACGGACGCCGAGCGCTCGCTGTGGGCTGCGACGTCTCGTCGAAGGCGGGCGTTGATGCCGCGGCAGAGGCGATTGTCGCCGCACTCGGTCCGATCAGCCTGCTGACGACCTGTGCCGGTGTGCTGACCGAGAACGTGACGGCCGAGCAGGTGCGTGAGGAAGATCTCGATCGACTCTGGGACGTCAACGTCAAGGGCTCGTTCCATTGGGCGGTCGCTGCGTCTCGCTCGATGATCAGTGCCGGGCGTGGACGCATCGTTCTCGTCTCGTCGCAAGCGGGCCTCGTCTCGCTGCCGAGCCAGAGCGCGTACTCGATGTCGAAAGGCGCGGTCGCCACGATGGCGCGTAGCTTGGCGATCGACTGGGCGAAGCACGACATCACCGTCAACGCTATCTGCCCGACATTTGTCTGGACGCCGATGGCTGCACCAATGCTCGAGATCCCCGAAGTCCTTGCTGCCGCGACGCGTCGGATCCCGCTCGGACGCGTCGGTCAACCGCAAGACATCGGTGGCGTCGTCGCCTTCCTCTGCTCGCCTGCCGCCTCATTGATCACCGGCGTCGTGTTGCCCGTCGATGGCGGCTGGACAGCCGGCGAGCCAGAACTTCCGCTCTAGCCGCGCGTGACGGGACGGCCACGCCCCGGGCGGAACAGTGGGAAGCCATCGTTGACGATTTGCTGACCACGAGAGAAAACGTGGACGACGCGGCCGGTCAACTCCTGGCCGTGCCAGGCCGGCGCCTTGCCACGTCCCTCGAGCCCAGCCGGATCGACGGTCCAAACGGCTGCCGGATCGACCAACACGACGTCGCCGTCAGCCCCGACGTGAAGCGAGCCCTTCTGCGGCCAGATGCCGAGTCGACGCGCTGGACGTTCCGCCGTAATCGCGCAGAGTGTCGACAGGTCGATTGCCCCCTTCGCCACACCGAATGAGAGCAGGGCCGGCAGCATCAGTTCGATCGAGGCGAGCCCGACCCAACCGTCGAACCCGCTCAGAGGCTCGGAACGGTGGTCGCTGATGACGCCTTCGAGCGTGCAATCAGCGAGCGCACTCCATAACGCCGCGCGATCTTTCTCTGTGCCGAGGGGTGGTGCCACCCGCAGCGGATCAGGAAGCTCAGCAAGACAGAGGTGTGCCAGTGACGTCGAGGCTGTTACAAGACCGAGCTCTGCAACCGCTCCCACAGTCGAAACCGGTGCGATGTGCGGTGCGATGTCCGCCAGCGCACCAAGTTGTCCAAGTATCTGGACACGACGTTGTTCGGCAGCCGCGCCGCGCCTGCCGGCAGCATGAACCGTGATCGGAAGACCAGCCAGCGCAGCGATCCGCAAGAGCGCACCCGGACCAGCCGTTGCCGCATGGTCTAGCGCGTCCAGATCGAGCACAGTGCCAAGGAAGCCAGCCTCACCGGCGATCGTCTGCAACCGCGCGCTCGAGTCAGCGGCGGGTTGCCCGATACCCACGAGAAAGCCCCAGTCAACGAAGACCTGCCCCGCAGCACGATTGCACGCATCGCGAAACGCAACATCAAGCGTCTCGTTCGCAGCCGGTAGCACGGGCGCGACGAACGTCGTCACCCCGCCCCGAGCGGCAGCAATTGTGCCCGAGCCGAGGTCGTCAGCAGGCGCATGGGGGTTTTTCGGATTGGCGAGTGGCGCGTACGTATCGATGGCTCCCGGCAGGGCCACCAAACCTGTTGCGTCGAACTCCTCAAACTCCTCATCCGGTTCGGCGGTAGAGGCAAGATCAACACCGCGCTCAACGATCTTCCCATCGCGAATCAGGAGATCTCCAACCGTCGGATCCACTTCGTCGCCGAAGAGGACAGTGCGGATAACAATGGTGGTCATGGCCACACGGTACCGTGCTGCACCGAAGTCAGCGGGAGATCGACGTGAAACCGAATCGACTGAGTTGAACTGACCAGACAATCAGGCACAATCGCACTCTGTAGTTAGCACCACCGGTTTGACACTACGTCCTGTCGCGCCTATAACCTCTCTTTACCGATGACTTCTGCCGAGGCAGGTATTCGGTAGAGGAGAGACTGTGTGATTCCTTCGGATCGCACGAGACCACAGGGGGAACGTATGAGTAATTCGGAATCCGACAACATGCGCCGCATGAATCGTCGACAATTCGTCAGGAATGCTGGCCTTGCCGGTGTTGGCCTGACCGCAATGGGTGCACTCGCAGCCTGCGGTGGTAGCGATTCGGGCTCGACGAGCTCTGCTGCTGCCGAAACCACAGCAGCAGAGGCAACCACGGAAGCCGCCGAAGTAGCGGCATACCAGGGCACGCTGAAGGTCGTTGGCCTCGGCGTCGACCTGATCGACCCAATCAAGGCCGCCTTCGAGAAGGCTACGCCTGGTGTCACACTCGAGTTCACAGTCAAGTCGACTCCTGAGTGCACGCAGATCGCGCTGACACAGCCGGATTCGTTCGATATTTTCTCCGGGTACTACCAGCAGACCGACCAGGTTTGGCCCTCTGGCAATCTAATGGCCATCCCAACATCGGCGATGACTCGCTATGCCGAGATTTCGCCTCTGATCACCAAGGGCTCTCTCATTGAGGGTGGCGGCAATCCCGGCCAGGGAGATGCGGCATTCCGCAAGCTCTACGCCACGTCCGGCACGGAGATCAGCGAGACAGCGACAGACTTCCTGACCTGCATTCCAGGAAACAACAACGCTGATGCCTTCGGCTACAACGTCGATGAGCTCGGCGAGCAGGATTCGTGGGCGATCCTCGTCGATCCGCAGTTGAAGGGCAAGGTTGCCCTGATCGACGACCCGACGATTGGCCTGATGGATGCCGCAATGGCAGTTGAGGCCAATGGCGACATGACCTTTGTCGACAAGGGTGATATGACAAAGGCTGAGATCGACGAGCTGATGTCGATTCTGATCAGCCTCAAGAAGGCTGGCCAGTTCCGTGGCTTCTGGGCCACCTTCGACGAGTCGGTCAACTTCATGTCCTCCGGCGAGGTACTCGTCGAGTCGATGTGGTCGCCGGCCGTCTCGCTCCTACAGGCGCAGGCTTTCCCGGTGCGGTATGCCGCACCTAAGGAAGGCTTCCGCGGCTGGGGTGGCGGCAACTCGATCGCCGCGCACGTCGAGAAGGATCCGTCGAAGTTGGCGGCCTGCCTCGCCTACGCGAACTGGTGGAATACCGCTGAGCCTGCCGGCATCATGGCCGCACAGGGCTACTACAACGCGGTCTTTGCGGCATCGTCTGAGGGCTTTGAGATGCTCTTCCCTGACGACTCGGCAAACTACATCGGGTACTACCTCGAAGGTGCGCCCGCTGCCGGTGTGCTGAACGATCCGTTCGGTCAGCCCAGCATCAAGAAGGGTGACACCCGTGACGGTGGCGGCTACGAAGAGCGCTGCGGTAACTTCAACACGTGGAACAGCTATATGGCCGAGGCTGACTACGTGTCCCAGAAGTGGCAGGAGTTCAAGAGCGCGTAAGCGTTCGTTCGACACGTACTACCCGGAGGGGGCGGCTTCGGCCGCCCCCTCTTCATCTATTTCACAGCGAGAGACAGGAACCACGGTGAATGATACAGGCCTAGTATTGAAAGATGTGTACCGGGTCTTCCCCGGCGACATCACGGCGGTCTCGGATGTCAACCTCGAGATCGAAAACGGCGAGTACATCGTGTTTCTCGGTCCCTCGGGTTGTGGCAAGACGACGACGCTGCGATTGATTGGTGGGCACGACGACCCGTCGAGTGGCACGATTACGATCGACGGTGAGTTGCTCAATGGGGTGTCTCCCGCGCAGCGTCCAGTCACCACTGTCTTCCAGCACTACGCGCTGTTCCCGCATAAGACGGTGCTCCAGAACGTCGAATTCGGTCTGAAAATGCAGGGCATGGACAAGACGGCACGCGAGCAGCAGGCGACGGCGGCGATCGAACTCGTCGGCCTCGGCGCGATGAAGCTTCGCAAGCCGCGCGAGCTCTCCGGTGGTCAGCAGCAGCGCGTC
>SYIF01000118.1 GCA_005798855.1 Actinomycetota bacterium
GTATCTCTGCCTCGCTCAGGTCGGGTGCGGAGCGCACGCAAGCCCGCCGCCTGCCATATTTACGGGACTAGGGAAAGGCCTCACGTGTTCGTCAATCGCACTCCCCGCTTTGAACCACTCTCGGCCGACGCGCTCGACACCGTCGACCGTGGCTGGAAGCGCCTTGCCTCCGAGCTCGGCATCACGTTTATGCACGAGCCCTCGCTCGAGCTGTTTAAGCGCGAGGGCCAACGCGTTGAGGGCGAAGTCGTCTTCTTCGATCCCGACTGGCTGCTGGAGCGCATCAAGACGACGCCAACCGAGTTCACCCTCCTCTCGCGCAACCCCGCGAAGAACGTCCAGTTCGGCAAGGACAACATGGTCTTCTGCACCGGCCAGTCGATGCCGTTCGTTGATGACGGCGTAACGCCTCGTCGTGACGGCACCCTCGCCGACGCCGTCAAGTTGCTGCGTGCTGCCCAAATGACGCCCGAGATCGATACCCCGGGCTACCCGATTATCGAGTGCAACGACAAGCCGCTCGACTCGCGCCACCTCGACCTGCAGCTCGCCATGTACGAGAACACCGACCTCGCGGTTGGCGCCGCACAGATCCACGTCAACGGCGTGATCGACTCGATCGCGATGGCCCAGCTCACGCTTGGCGGCTTCGACGTGCTCGAAGAGAACCCCGGCGTCTTCGGAACGATCAACGCCAACTCGCCCCTCGTCTTCGATACGCGCATGCTGGAGTCGCTCTGGCTGTTGGCCGAGCGCAACCAGATCGTCAACATCACGCCGTTCATCCTGATGGGCGCGATGGGCCCCGTCTCGCTGCCGGCCGCCCTCGCGCAGCAGACCGCCGAGTCGCTGGCGGGCATCGCGCTCGTGCAGGCGATCCGTCCGGGCTGCCCGGCGATCATGGGCTCGTTCGTCTCGAACACGGATATGAAGTCCGGCTCACCTGGCTTCGGTGGCCCCGAGGCCGCCTTGGGCATCCTCGCCACGGGCCAGATCGCACGCCGACACAACGTCCTCTGGCGCGCTGGCGGTGGTGGCCTCAACGCGAGCCCTGCCGTCGATGGCCAGTCGGCCTTCGAATCGCTCAATACGATGCTGCCGTCGTTCCTCGCTGGCGCCAACCTCCAGTTGCACTGCACCGGTTGGCTCGAAGGTGGGCTCGTCCACTCCTTCGCGAAGGTCGCCATGGACACGGAGATGCTGCGCCAGATGATCGCGCAGTTTACTCCCGTCGAATTTAGTGACGACACGCTCGCCTTTGGCGCCCACGAGGAAGTTGGCCACGGCGGCCATTTCTTTGGAGCCGCGCATACCCTCGAGCGGTTCCGCGACTGCTTCTATCGCCCCGAAGTCTGGACGACCGATAACTACTCGACCTGGACGAAGAAGGAGCGACCGGACGCGACGAAGCGCGCTCTCGCCAAGTGGAACGAGCTGCAGGAATCGTGGGAGGCACCGGCGCTAGATCCGGATCTGCACGCCGAGTTGAAGGCGTACACAGATCGTCGTCGCATCGAACTGGGTGACTAGGATAATCCGGTGACAGTCCTACTCGGACTGTCGGCAGCGTTCTCGTGGGCGTTCGCGAGCGTCTTCGTCCAAAAGTCTTCGCGACTCGTGGATCTCCGCGTGATGCTCGTCGTGATGCTGTTGATCAGCACGTGCCTCGTCGTCCCAGCTGCGCTGATCGTCGATGGCTTGCAGGGTCCGTTTAACCTGCAAGCGCTCGGTCCCCCCACCCTGGCCGGCATTGCAGGCAACATCGGTTTTCTGCTGATGGTGAAAGCGATGAAGGTTGGCAGCATCAGTATCGTGGCGCCGATCATCGCGCTCGAAGGTGGGCTCGCGGCAGCCGTCGCGCTCGTGCTTGGAGAGCGGCCCTCGCCCGCGACGATCGCGTTACTCGCGCTTGCCGCCGTTGGTGCCGTGCTCGTCTCCATCGAACCAGGGCGACGGACGGCGAAGGGTGCCGGTTGGGCAGTGCTCGCAGCATTCGTCTACGCCGTCATGCTCGTAGCAATGGGATACACGGAGCAACCGGCAATGACCTCGGCTGGGATTGCGCGCGTCGCGAGCCTCCTGACGGCAATTCCCTTGTTTCTGATGGTGCGTCAACTGCCGCCACGCCCGGCCATCAAACCGCTCCTTGCCGCTGGCACGCTCGACGCGGTTGGCTTTGCAACCTTCGCCATCGCCGCCTCGCTTGGGCCGTTGACCGTGGCCTCAGTCACGTCGGCCCAATGGGCCTCGGCAGCAGCACTGATCGGCATCTTTTTTCTCCGCGAGCGATTGCACGCCAACCAATACGTTGGTATCGCCGTCACGATGCTCGCGGTCACGGGCCTTGGATTGTTGATCTAGCGTGACCGTCCTCTTCGGACTTGTAACTGCGTTCGCCTGGGCATTCGCAAACGTCTTTACCCAGCAGGTCACACGCACCAAGACCAAGCCGGCAGTGATCATGTTCTGGGTGCTGATCGTGACGACGGCTGCGGTGTTACCGCTCGCCCTGATCGTCGACCACCTCGAGGGCCCCTGGACGATCGAGGGACTCGCTTGGCCTGTGGCCGCTGGCGTACTCGCCGATGTTGGCTTCTTTCTGCTCCTGCGTGCCCTACGCAAGGGCAGCCTCAGCGTCGTCGCGCCAATCATCGCATTGGAAGGCGGTGTCGCGACGATCTTCGCAATCGCACTCGGCGAGCGCCCATCCACGCTGATGTACGCGTTGATTGCCGTGGCGGTGATCGGCGCAGTGCTCGTCGCGTTAGAGCCGGGACGCCGCACTGCGGCTGGTGCCCCCGAAGCGATCTTGGCGGCTGTTGCCTATGCCGGCGTTCTGGTCGCACTCGGCCAATCCGAGCTGCCGGACCTGACCACGGTTGGCATCACACGAGCAACGAGCGTACTCGTGATTTTGCCGGCTTTCCTGCTCGTCCGCCAGTTTCCGAACCGCGCCGATTTCTATCCAATTCTCTGGTGCGGACTGCTCGATGCGGTTGGCTTCGTCTGCTTCGCCTTCGCCGCCTCGATTGGTCCGCTGTCGGTCGCGTCGGTTACCGCCACCCAGTGGGGTACCGCCGCCGCGCTGATTGGAATCATCGGGATGCGCGAACGGCTCTTCGTCAACCAGTACATCGGAATTGCGGTGACGCTGATTGCGGTGACGGGGTTAGGGCTCGCGTCCTAGCTGCCAGCGCGCACCGCACAACCCGCGATGCGTTTCAGTACAGGCTCGCGCTTCATGCAGTAGCTCCGAGCATGACGAGTAGTGCGCGCCGATCTTCGTATCGGAGCAACCCCTTGAAGGGGGAGTTCTGCCGAAGCCGCGCGGCGGTGGCGGTGTCCGCGACGAGGTCCCCTCGCACAGCGTCGATCGTCTGTCCAAGCAGAACGCGCCATCGCTCCACCCAGACACTATCCACGAGTCCGGTGGCCTCTGATTGATTGAGCTGCCATCGTGCGACCTCCAAATCCCTCTCGGATAGCTCGCGTGCAAGCAGCCGATGTATCACGAGATCGATGACTTCGGCTCGGCGATGCCCCGGAGACGCAATCTCCGCCCTTAACGACGAGGGTGCGATTTCATCGAGCGGCAGCGAAGCCGCCGCCTCTCGCCGCTGCCTCACGACGACACCGAGCGGGCGCTGGATGCCGCGGCGGCGCTCCTCGTCCATCTCCACGCGCAATCGCATCAGCTCGCGCGTCGGCACCATCGTGCGCCCATCCACGTCGGTAACGGTTGGAATCGCTCCATCAACAATCCACCGATCGACGCTCGTCTGCGTCAGCGCGAGCAAGCGCGCGGCACGACCGCGAGTGACCATGCGGCCTGCCGTCGACTCTAAAGCAGCACGCAGCTCGAGCAGGTCTGGCACAGCGTCGGGATCGGCACGCCGGAGCAGGCGCTCCACGGAGACGAGCGCGTGGAGTGCAGTGTCGCGGGCAGCGGTGCTCATGCTCAAACACTACGGTATAGTAAGAAAAATGTCGTAAAAACTAACTATATACGCCGCTGGAGTACTGCCACTGACGCCGTCGAAAGTGGCTCACGCTTGATGCCCGTCGTGCCACCACGTGTGGCGTAGGCCGTAATCCGACCAGTACGTTCGCCGTGGTGGGCAAGCAGCTGGTGCCGTCGAATGTCGTGGATCAAGAAGTCGACCGCCGCCTCGAGGGCGTCGATCACGACGAGGGCGCCGGCCTCTGCGCGCACGGCTTCGACGTCGACGTAGGCACTCGGAGTCAATAGTAGGAGTACTGCCACCTCCGGCGCATGGCCGCGCAGGCGAGTAAGCAGTTCGGTGACCGTATCCTCGCCACGCTCGATCAGCGTCACGCTACCTCCACCACGCAGCGTGCGAATCGTCTTGGCGAGCACCATCGGCTTGACCTCGGCGGATGAGAAGACCGCGACGACAGGACGCCCTTGGGCCTGGGCAAGTGCTGCGCGCAGGCCACACTCGAGGCCACGTAGAGTGACGCCCTCAGTTTCTGGGCGCGCCTCGAACGAGGCAAAGCCGCTCGCGAGAAGCAACGCCTTAGCGCCCTCATCGAGCAACCCCACTGCGAGGTCCTGGACACGTTGCACGATTTGATCGGGGCGCCGCTTCGCGTAGGGCGCGAAGGCGTGATCGGCAACGACGACCAGATCCTCTTTCGGCAACTGCGCGCGCAAGAGCTCGGCCCCGCGCACCCCCTCCCAGCCCTCTGCGACGACTCCGATTGGACCAGCCGAGTCGGCGCTCCAACTCACGACCGAGGTCGCTTCTTCTCCGAGTCGTAAATTGGAAACGTGTCGGTGTAGGCCGGCACGAGACGACCATCCGGCAACGCCACCTCGACACGATTGCCCGGCTCGGCCAAGTCCGCCTCAAGGCATGCGATGCCGATCAGACGATCAATGCTTGGCGAGCGACCATCCGACGGCGACAGCAGCTTGCCAACACCACGGCCATTGACGAACACATCAGCGCCATAATCTGGCGCCTCGTTGCCCGCGACCACGAGGGTCGTCAGGCGATGCGTAATGCCACCAGCCAACTCGTTGACGAGCGACTGCTTGCCTTCAAAGTCGCCCGTATCCAGATTGATAGTGCGCTCCAGATTCATATGGAACGGCGACGTCAGACCTGGGAAGTAGTCGTAGCCGATAAAGATCAGGCCAGACTCGATGCGCAACGACTCGACAGCCGCGAGGCCGTACGGGCGAATACCAAGCGAGGCACCATGGTCGAGCAGTGCCTGCCAGAGCGCCTCGGCGGCACCCTTTGGCACGTAGATCTCGTAGCCGAGCTCGCCCGAGTAGCCAGTGCGGGCCAGGTAGCAGCCATCAATACCGGCGATCGTGATTGGCTCCGCGGTAAAGCGGAAGTACTTGAGGCTGGCGACATCGAAGTCGGTCATCGAATCGACAAGATCGCGCGCTTTGGGCCCCTGCACCTGAATGTGCGGCCACTCCTCGGTGCGATCGAGCACCTCAATATCAAAGCCCTGCTGCTTCGAGACGCGGCGAAACTGGTCAACATCGCTCGGCAATGCCGTCACGACGAGAATGCCCGCTTTTTCGGGATCGCCCGTGTTGAAAGCGACACCGTCACCGAGCATCCGGCCGTGCTCGTCGAGGAAGCAGGAGTAGCGTGCCTGACCAACCTGCATCGAAGCCATGTCATTGGCAAAGCAGTAGTCGACAGCCTTGAGTGCGTCGGGGCCACGGAAGATCCACTTTTGCAGCGGAGACTCGTCCCAAATACCGACGGTCTCGCGCACAGCGTGATGCTCGTTGAGGGGATCGCCAAAATCGGAGATCCACGACCAGCCCTCCCACTCAGCGAAGTTGCCTCCAGAGCGACGCAAGATGCCGTCGAACGCCGTCTTGCGAAGGCCCTCGGTCGACGGCAGTGGTGCGGGAGGCTCGACGACGGTGATGCCAGCGGCATTCATGGGAGGCGAACTCTCCTGGTCGGCTGCGGCGATCGGGCTGTCGACGGGGATGATCACGATCGGTGCCTGCCGCAGGTCGGGCGGCTGGTGGCCAGGCGGCAAGACCTCGGAGACGCCAAGCAGGGCGCGCGCCGCAGCGGGATTCGGAAGCGTGCGGTACTCCTCGAGGCAACGCATCGGCGCTTGATCGAGGTTGCGACGAATACGGCGATAGCGCGCCTGCGCACCGGCGCCGATACCCGGCGTCGAAAAGATTGCCTGCTCGACGTACGACTCGATCACCTTGTTGCCAAGCAGTGCGATGTCGGCCTCGCGTGCCTTGCCCGTCAACGGGTTGTAGAGCACGATGCACTTGACGGTGTCGAGAAACGAGTTCCATGTCGACAACACGACTGGTCCGCGCACGCGAATACCCGTCTCGGGGATCGCCAGATGCGTGATACGACGATCGTTGATCGTGTGGATTAGCGACTCGGCCGTCGGCGACATGATGCTGACGAACTTGTGCATCGGCCAGACGTCGAGCTGATTCCAGTCGCCGGGCTCGCAATCGACACCAATCATGTACGTGTCGGCATAGCGAAAGAAGTTCGGCGTGCCGCGCGTCTCGCGCAGGTGGTCGTAAAAGAGCGTGTTCGTACCACCGATCAGATTCGAACACCCAACGGCATCCATCGGCGTTCCCATCAGCACGCAGAGGCGATCGCCATTCTTGTAACCACCGGGCCAGAGGGTTGTGAGTGGAGCGGACACGCCATCACGAATGACGTCGAAATCCTCGGAGTTGAGTGCGTAGGACGAATGCATTGTGAGATCCTAATCGTTCGCGGCGCGTCGGGGGAATGTCCGACTAGTTCATACGCGCAGAGACGCGCTTGTGATCAAACTCCATCACCCGGCGATCACGGTCGTCTAACGGCAGATCGAGGCGCATTTTGGCGGCAATCAGCGTCCGCCCGACATCACCACGGCGCTCATACGAGCCAACGAGGTTCGAGAGGATACGAAGGGCGGTCTGGTGCGTCGAGGTCGGTTCGACAGTCACGCCAGCAGGAATTTCGAGCATGCGCACGCCACTCTTGAACGGGTCGATCAGAATCGGATCGCCTTCGCCAAAGTACGCAGCCACGAAATGACCCGGCAGGCCAACTCCCCGCAGGGGCACACCGAGCCGTCGCCCCACCTCAATCCAGATGACGCTGAGCAGGATCGGCAGACCTCGCCGACGCTGCAGGACGAGGTCCAGCATCGAGTTGTTGGGATGGTCGTACTCCTCAACGTCACCAACGAAGCCTTCGTGCCGTCCCAGCACGGTCGCCAGCGCGTCGAGCTGTTCTTCGGGAGTCTCCCCCAAGCCATGACGCACGACCTCGCCCGCCAACCGGTCGAGCTCGGCCAGCGCGGCATCGCTGTCGACCTCGCGTAGCTCACTCGCAATCGCAAGCGCCAGCACGTCGAGGTGCGGCGCATCGGTCTGCGCGAGTTCGGCAAAGCGCTTCATGTCGTGCATTGTGGTGGATTTCGCCAACTGACGACACGACAGGCGGGCCACCGTCATCCACCACACACGATTACCGCTAGAGCGAGATGCGCGAACCCATCGGCGTGTCGTAGCGCGTGAAGGGCATCTCGGCAGGGATCCGCTCGAGCGCGAAGGCCTTGGCGTCCGGCCATAATTCTCGGCCTTCCGTCAGATCGGCGAGGATCTCGCCGAGGACGGGTGTGAACTTCATGGCATGACCGCAGCAACCGGCGGCGACCACGATCGCCCCACGCCGGCCATACGTGTACTCCGAGTCCGGCGTCATCGTCCACGGACAGGCCTCGGTCATATGTGGGCCATCAGCGACGAGGCCGGGCGCATGCTTTGCAACCCACTCCCGGTTGCACTCCTCCTCGAACTCGCGGCGTGTCCACTCGGTGGCATCAGAAAACCAGGCATCCTCGTCGCCATAATCGAGACCAATCTTGTAGCCCTTGCCCGGCGTTGGCAGACCGTAGACGCCCATCTTGCCGTCTTCCTGAAAATCGATAAGCGAGGGGCGACGCTCCCAAGCCGCGCCGCCACGCCAGTACGAGACCTGCCCAATCGATGGGATCAGCGGGATGCTAAAGCCGAGCGGTGGCAGCAACTCCTCTGCCCATGGCCCGGCAGCGATGACTGCCGTGTCGGCCTCGATCACGCGAAGATCGGTCGTGACGCGCACACCCACTGGCGTCTCCGTGATGTCGAGCATCCGCTCGGGCATCGCCAGCTCGGCGCCGGCCGCACGCGCCGCAGCAGCGATGGCCGCGAGGCCACGTCGAGCAAAGACCACACCATCAGCAGGGACCAAGGCGGCGGGCTCGTCTGGGCGAAACACCAACTCGGGAAAGACGCGCTCCACTCCAGCCGCATCGAGCTCCTCAACCACAAGCCCCTCATCGCGCATCGCGGTTACCCAGGCCGGCACGGGTTGGCCCCGGAGAATCAGACCGACTTGGTCAATCAGCTGCTCGCCACTCAGCTGCTCGAGCTCGCGCCACAATTCGAGCGCGCGGCGTGCAAGGCGAATGTCTTCCGGGCGGTCATGGGCGAGCCGAAAGATGCGAGTCTCGCCCGCCGACGAGCCTGGAGGTGCCGAGATGCCATGCCGGTCGATACCGATCACGTCGTGGCCGCGCTCGGCCAGCACGCGTGCCGTCGGCAACCCCATCGCGCCCAGACCAACGACGACGACCTGCATCAGGACACTGCCGTCTGTCGCGCGACCACACCAGCGAGCACGAGATCCGCGGACCGACGACCCGCGCGCAACGCACCATCGATCGAGGCGTTCTCGGTGCCGTCGCCCGACAGCACGACGGAGTCGCGTAACCACCGCGCGCCCGTGCTGATCGAACCGGGCGGTTGGGCGTGCTGAGCCCACTCAATGCGATCCGTCCGCAACAGGCGCCACGTATCAACACGACCACCAAACCAGCTTGTGAGTTGGGCGTACGCAGCCGACACGAGCTCCGCATCATCCCCTGCAAAGGGCAAGCCAACACACGACGCCGCGACCAGCGAGCGACCGGACGGAGCGTACGACGGCGAAACAGCGCTCATCACCGCGACATTGTTGACTGGGCCGACGCCATCACCATCGAGCACGATGCGGCGCCCTGCAGGCGCTTCGGACGTGTCGAACCAGAGGCACGTCGAGCCTCGGGGGGCAGGTGCTTCGACCCCCGCCAGCGTGCGGGTATCGTCGGTGCCCGCGGCGATCACAACCGCAATCTCCGCGCGCAGCTTTTCGCCCGACTCAAGCGTCACGCTGCGCTTGCCGACTTTTGCCACCCGTTCGTTGAGACGAATTGCACCCGCAGGCAGTCGTGCTGCCAGCTGCTCGGAGATAGCCCCCATGCCGCGAGCCGGTACAACCGTGCGGCCCGCCGCCATCTGCAAGAAGACCTGGTCGAGCAGGCGGCTCGAGACACCAAGCTCTCGATCGAGAAACACGCCGGCGTAAAGCGGACGCAAGAGATGCTCGCGAATGTCGTCAGAGAAACCCAGCGAGCGCAATCGCTCGTCGGCCGTCACCTCGGGCGCGGTCGCAGTGGCCAGCGGACGGGCGTCGCGCAACCACTTGGCGGCCGCTCGAATGTCGCGTGGTTTGCCAAGGCCAGCTCGCAATGCGTCTGGGAGCGAACGAGGGTCGCGCAGCGGATGCCCGATCGTGCGCATACGCCCGTCCCACCAAATGTCCGCACCCGGCAGGAAGGCACGTAGATCGAGCGCCTCGAGGTCGAGCGCTCGTTGCGCCTCCGGGTAGCCATCGAACAAGACCTGAAAGCCGCGGTCGAGCAAGAAGCCATCAACCGCATCCGTACGCACACGTCCACCAACACCATCGGACGCCTCGACGACTACGACTTCGAGGCCGCGCTCGACCAAGAGGCCAGCGCAACGCAGACCCGAAAGGCCCGCTCCAATCACAATCACGTCAGCCATACGCACGAGTGTGCCATGGGTGTGCGTTTGATGCGATATGAGGACAGGCGACATTTTGGGCCCGGGCCCAGAATGTCGCCTGTCGTTCCGAAACGCAGCCGCATCTCGCGCCGCGGCAACACCCGGTGCGAAAGGACGCATATGCCCGAGTTACCCGAAGCCGAGAAGGCACGCCGGACGCTGGAGCGCCTCTGCGTCGGTCTGCGCATTGTTCACGTCGAGGATGACGACGAATGGGTCTGCCGCCCACACGAGCCGGGCGAGATCGATAGCGCACTGCGCGAATCAATCGTGACCGCGGCGGGACGCCACGGCAAGTTTCTCTGGCTCGAAACCAACAATGGACACGAGCTGGGACTGCATCTCGGCATGGGCGGATCAATTCGCAGCGCACCGAAGCCCTCGCCACGCAACTGGGACCGCATCACCATTGTCTTTGACGACGGGTCACGCGTCGCCCTCCGCGACAAGCGACGATTGTCGCGCGCGCACCTCGGCGCCGGCATCGAGAAGCTCGGACCCGACGCCTTGACGATTACTCCGCAAGACTTTCGTAGGCGGGTCGGGGCGGGCCGCGCACCGATCAAGGCTCGCCTGCTCGACCAGGCGGTACTCGCGGGTGTGGGCAACCTGCTCGCCGACGAGGCGTTGTTTGACGCGATGATCAATCCCCGACAACCCTCGGGGACGCTGTCGGGAGACGCGCTCAATCAGCTGCGTTCGTCTCTGAGGCTCGCCCTGCGCGAAGCTCTGACGCCGAAGGGTGGCTCGGGTCGAGGCCGCTTCGCGCGGGCTCGCCGTGGTGGACAGTGCCCACGTTGCAGCTGCGAACTCGAGCGCGCCACCGTCGGCGGGCGCACGACGTACTGGTGTCCCAATGAGCAGGTCACGACGGAGACGTCATAACCCGCCTGGTTTGGATCCAAGGCACGCAGGTATCGCTGCGTAACAGCGCCCTCGCCGCCGCCGATCGTGAGCACGACCGCGTCGTGCTGATCGAATCGCTGCCGCAAGCCCTTCGCGGACGTCTGCATCGCCATAAGGTCACGCTGATTCTGGCTGCTATGCGGCAATTCGCCGAGCAGTTACGCGCCGACGGCTGGCAGGTCGACGAATTTCGTCTCGAGCTCGAGCTCGGATTTGCCGACGCCCTCAAGCGTGCGGTGACCTCCCACGCTGCCTCCGAAGTGCTTGTGATGGAGCTACCCGGATGGCAAGCACAGGCCAATCTTCCTCGGCTCGCGGAGGTGATCGGCTGCCCGATCCAGACCACTCTTGACTCGCATTTTCTCTGTGGTCGCGAGCAGTTTGCCGCGTGGGCAGGGACGCGGCGTAGGCTGCGGATGCAGGACTTTTATGCGTGGATGCGTCGAGAGCACAACGTGCTGCTGGACGACGGTGAGCCGTGCGGCGGCAAGTGGTCGTTTGATCACGATAACCGCGAGACCTTCGCCGCCTGGCGTCGCAGCGACGAGCGTGCGCGGCCGACCCCGCCACCACCAATCGATCATGGCGAGGTAGTGCTCGCAGCCGTGCAGGCCGACATCGATCGACACGCCCCGGGCCTGCCCGGTCGAGCCGAGGACTTTTGGCTCCCCACTACGCGGGCCGAGAGCCTGAGGTGGCTGGCAGATTTTGTCGAGCAGCGCCTCGCAGCCTTCGGTCCGTTCGAGGATGTCAGCGACCCTGATGATCCGTGGCTGCGGCACGCGACGCTCTCGCCCCTGCTCAACATCGGTCTGCTGGAACCACGCGAATGCGTCGCCGCGGCCGAGGCTGCCTACCGCGCCGGTGCTGCACCGCTGGCCTCCGTCGAGGGCTTCATTCGGCAGGTCCTCGGCTGGCGCGAGTACGTCAACGGCGTCTACTGGCGCGAGATGCCGGGCTACGCAGCCCTCAACGAACTCGATGCACACGCCCCCGTCCCCCCGGCTCTAACGGGCGAGGCGACGACCGACCTCGCCTGTGTCCAACACGTTGCCGACACTGTAGAGCGCTACGCGTGGGCGCATCACATCGATCGTCTGATGATTGCCGGCAACCTGATGCTCCTGCTCGGTACCGAACCGCAGGCCGCCAATTCGTGGTTTCGCGAGCGCTTCGCGGACGGCTACGACTGGGTGATGCAAGCGAACGTCACCGGGATGAGCCTGCATGCCGATGGTGGTCTGATGGCGACGAAACCCTATGCGGCCGGTGGCGCGTACCTCAAGCGCATGACCGGACACTGCGGCGGCTGCCGCTTCGATCCACGTCAACGCACCGGCGATAAGGCCTGTCCCTTTACCACGCTCTACTGGGATTTCACTGCCCGCCACCACGCCCGCTTGGCCGCCAACCCACGCACTGCGCAGGCTGCCCGAGGCTGGGAGCGATTCGCAGCCGAGGAGCAGGCACTGATTCGCGCTCGGGCCGCAACGGTCGCAGAGGCAATCAGCACCGGCACGCTCTGAGAGGAGGCGTATGCTGCCTGCGTGTACCGCTCGCTCCAAGGCCAGTTACTGATCGCGATGCCGACGCTCGGCGATCCGAATTTTGCCGGCACGGTCGTGCTGATCACCGAGCACTCCGACGAGGGCGCGATGGGTCTGGTGCTCAATCGCCCGCTTGGCGTGACAGTCGAGAGCGCCGTACCGATCCTCAGCGATTTCGTCGCTGAGGACGCCAGCGTGCACTCGGGCGGGCCCGTCCAGCCCGAAGCAGTGCTGGTGCTTGGCGACTTCGTTGATGGCGAGCGTTCGGCGGCGATCACGTTTGGCAGCGTTGGCTTTTTGCCCGCCGATGCCGATGAGACCCTCGACCCAACGACACTCGTTCGTGCCCGCGTCTTCGCTGGCTACTCGGGTTGGAGCGCGGGCCAGCTTGAAGACGAACTCGAAGAAGAGGCATGGGTGCTGGTCGAGGCCAGGGTCGACGATTGCTTTACCGATCAGCCCGAGACGCTCTGGCGTAACGTTCTTCGCCGCCATGGTGGTGCGATTGCGGTTTTCGCGCTCCGGCCTGATGATCCGTCGCTCAACTGATGGCGACAGTCCAGACGCCGCGTCGGATTTCGCAGTGGACGCTACGCCTCGCCACCGGCCAGGCCGCGACCAGCGCCGCGATTCCCCTCAACGCCAGCGTCGGCGCCGTCGCTACCGCGCACCTCTCGGGACACGAAGGCATGTCGGGTACCAGCGTTGGCCTCGCGCTCCTGTCGAGTGTGGCCGCGCTATGGGTGGCTGGTCGCGTCAGTGACCGCCATGGCCGCCTCCCCGTCCTGACGGCAGGACTCGCGCTATTAACGGTCGGTGCGGTGATCTGCGCGCTGGCGATCGTGACGAAGTCGTACCCCTTGCTGGTGCTCGGCACGATCGTCTTCGGCTGTGGCCAGGGGCCCGCAATGATGCACCGCGCGGCTGCCGCCGACCTCTACCCGGTCGCACAGCGAGCCCACGGCGTCGGCCTCGTCGTCTCGGCCGGCGCGATCGGCAGCATCATCGGTCCGCTGCTCGGCTCGGGACTCGTGCTGGTTGCCGGTGTATTGAGCCTCAACGAGAGCGCCGCACCGTGGTTCCTCGTGCCGATAACTGCGATCGCAGCCCTCATGCTCGTGCGTGGCATCGCAGTCGATCCGCGCGACGTGGCACGCCACCTCAGCGACTACTTTCCCGGTGCGGAGGATGAGCCCGAACACGGCGAGCCCCGCACCCGCCACGAGCTCTTGCAGTTAAAGCCCGCCCGCGCTGCGATTACTGCCTCCGCGCTGATCCAAGCCGCCATGGTTGGCGTGATGGGCGTCACGGCTGTGGTGCTGAATAAGCAGGGCATGGGTCCAGCCGTGATTGGCATCTTTATCTCCGCCCACTTCCTCGGCATGTTTGGGTTGGCCGCACCGCTTGGTCGGCTGGCCGACCGCGCCGGGCGACGCCGCACGCTGATCGCCGGCATCCTCGTCACCGCTATCGGGTCCGTGGGTACGTCGCTGCTCGGCGACTCCATCGCGATCCTCCCCTTCTTCTTCTTACTCGGCCTCGGCTGGTGCGCGAGCTGGGTGGCAGGCACGACCGTGTTGGCGGATGTGACAACGCCTCAGGAGCGTGGGCGCCTGACCGCAACGAACGATCAGATCGTCGCACTCTGCGGCGCAACAGCAGTTATCTCAGCTGGCTTCGTGCTCGACCGCTTCGGCTTTCCGGCCGTTGGTATCAGCTTGGCAGCACTGCTCCTGATCGCTCTGATCCCCGTGCTGCGCCTTCGCGAGTCCACGCCGGGCGTCTACAGCTAGCGTCTCACCGCTAGACCCGTCGTACACTCCCAGCGGGCCGGTAGCTCGAAGGTCGAGCAGGAGACTTTTAATCTCTCGGTCAGGGTTCGATTCCCTGTCGGCCCATGCATTGCCAGTGTCAGGCAAGCACGAGGATCTGGTCGTCCTCGGTAAACGTGACTGGCGTGCTTTTCGGCGGATTGAGAACGACACCGCCACCGAGCGTCGCATCGCCCTGATCGTCGCCAACGCGACGATAGCCAACGCAGACGTGGCCGCGCAGACGAGCAGCCGCCACGACGTCGGTGAAGGACTGCGCTTCGCCCGTGGTGACATAGCGCGACGCAGGAACGAGCACGAGCTCGACTCCCTGGGCATCGAACAGGTCAGCGAAGACACCACGGAGATCCGCGTTCTCCGACAACTGCGCGAGCATCAGACTCGTCAAGCGCTCGCTGACGACGAAATCGTCGGGGTTTGCAATGCGCGCCAACTCGACATCGCGAACGTCGAGGAGCTCGGTGACGAGACGCACGCCGTTGTTTAGGCTGCCCTCCTGCTCTGTGGCCTGGCGCACCTGCAGGAGCGTCAACAGCGTGCGAGCGTCGCTCTCGGCCTGATCGCCGGTGCGGTAGCAGAGGATGATCACCTGGTCGTAGGCGCTGCGACCGATCTCGGCTGCCAACAGCTGTCCATCGATCGTGTCCATTCCGACGAGCTCGATCGCCATGTTCTCCATCGCGACCGCGCGCGGGGCTGGCTCGGTCCGCGTTGGATCAAACAGCACACGCACCTCCGAACCTGGCGCAACGTAGCGGCTCAACTCCTGCAGCACCAACGGTGCCATCACATTCCAGCCGATCACAAGGGTCCGCTCGACCTTCAGCTCGAGCGGAGGCTCCCCAGCGGTTGCGGCCGCTTGACCAGGGACGATCTCCCCGTTGAGCGCGATCGTGTCGTCGTCGGCGGAGATCGCGATCACCTGATCGCCCTCAGTAAAGACGCGTTGCATTGGGGGGCTCAAGGTGACCGTGCCATCAGCGGCACGCACGCCGATCACGGCTGACGATTCGTAGAGCGTGAGGCAGTCTCCAAACGTGTGCCCGGTCAGACGAGGCTCTTCTTGAAAGTAGATCTCATCTCCATCAAAATCAAGCAGGTCCTGAAAGACGAAGCTGAGACCAGCCTGCCGGCACACCTGCGCCGTGATGCGCGAGATCACGTCGTTGGAGACGACCACACCGAGCCGACCGCCCGCGGCGCGTTCGAGCGCTGCCGCTGAGTCCGCATCGAGAAACTCTGCGGTCACCTTGAGCTGCTCAAACGTCCGATCGAAGCCCATCAACGCGAGGACTGTTTTGACGGTCTGCGGATCACCCGCTTGCTCATCTGCCAAGATCAGCACCGACTTCGCCGCCAGCGGGCGCACCAGTTCGAGATCTGCTGGATCCGACGGGTCCCCCGAGCGACAGATGACACGGGTGCGTCGCGGGCCGCTCGCCCGCGCTTTGACCTCGTCCTCCATCTCGACCTTGTCATGCGGGGCGAGAATGACGACACTCGGATGGCGCTGATTCTCGTTGGCGATCTCGATCTCTCTGAGGATCTGGTGCACCTTCGGCGACCAGCCGAGAATCAGAGTGTGCCCCTCCTCAACAACGAGCGAGCGCCCCTTACGCAACTCATCCACCGTGCGGTCAATGCCGGTTGAAATCAGACCGATCAGGGTCGACACGATGAAGATGCCGATGATGGTGATGCCAAGGGCAATGAAGCGGAACCGCCAGCCTGAATCGCCGCCCATCGTGCCGGGATCGAGCGTGCGAAGCACGCTGAGCCAGAGGCCCTCGATGAACGACGTCTGATTCTCGCCGTCGGCACGGATTCCGAGCACGACAATCAAGGTGCCAGCGACCAGCACAAAAATCATCGTCACGACAGCAAGCCATCCGATAATGCCTACGGTGCCGCGCGACAGCGTCGCGTCGAAGCGATAGCGCAGGCGATCACGGGTCGTGATCTGTCGTGCCATCGCGCTTAGAAGAACAGGCCTAGAGTCACGCCCGCCGGATTGCCAAGCTGGAGCAGGCGGATGAGCGAGAACACGAGGATCACTCCGCCGACGGCGCCGAGGCCGATCTTGATGCGCTGCTGGCGGACGAGGCTGGCGATGCCGAAGAGAAACAGAGCGAGGGCGATGATGATCGCGAGGATGTCGAAATCGCTGCCGAGGGAGTCCTTCTTCTCCGCCTCGTCGAACTGCGCCTGCGCTTCGGCGTCGAGCGCTTCGGCGTCGTCGAACATGGCCGTCGACCAGTTCGGGTTGTCCTCGGTGAACGGCGTGGCGTAGCCCGCGGAATCGGGTTGGTCGATCCACCAGTCAACGGCGGCGGCCAGCTCCTCGGACATCAGGGAGTCATGGATATACAGCGCAGTATCCTCCTCGCCGGCCTGCGATGCCTTCGCGAACTCGAGGAACAGCGCCTGATCGGCAACGTCGGTCGCCGACGCGTCGTTGAAGGCCTGCGACGCAGCATCCGAAACGCGAATGCCCTCGCTGTAGGCCGCCGTCATGGCCGAGGCGAGCTGGGCGCTCTGGAACGTGGACCACGCCGTGAGGATCGCCGCGACGCCGAGCAGGATTGCGAGCACGATCTCCGTGCGATCGAGCACGGTCTGCTTGCGCGCTTCCACCGCCATGGCAGCACCGGCCGTCGCCCCAATACTGTTTTCATCTAGCGCCATGACGACCTCTCTTCGACGGCTGAAACCGCTAGTAACGTAGCACCGGGCATCTCGACGCGCTACGCCACGAACGTGATTGTGGCGGTACTCCCGCGACCCGCCGGAGCGTTAGTCGCCGGACGGAGCCGCGAAGTCCGCGGAGGCTCCGGCACGACGGCTGAGGATCAGGATCAGGATCATCAGGCGGTTCGCGGCGAGCGCCAGCAGGAGCACGGCGACGACGAGGATGAAGAGGTCGACGATCAGGTTCCACTTGAACAGAACCAACCGGGCGACGTCCAGGAGGGCGACGAACTGCAGGACCTTGCCCCACGTCGAGTCGGCCGGCGTAACCGCGCGGCCGCCTCGGCCTTGGCGACGCCGAGGCCGTTCAACGGGAGCGACGAGACGCGCTAGGCGTCGGTCGTCGAACCAGCGCCATCAGCGGTCTGCTGTTCGGCGGCGAGGGCGCGCTGAGCTCGGTGCGAGAAAATGACCAGCAGGATTCGGTTGAGGGCGAGCACCAGCAGACCGAGGCCGAGGGCAAAGACAAGCACGTCGATCACGATCGACCAGGCGAAGAGGACTAGCAGACCGATGGCGAGAGTGATTCCGCCCTGAATCAGCCGACCCTGGTTGGTCGCAGCCGGTACGAACAGACGCTGCAAGCCACTGCGAATCACGACCACCAGATCCTGGGCTTCAACCCGGCGATGCTCAACTGCCCCAACGGCAGTACTGCTCGTGGCCGCCACAGCAGCGGAGCCCGCCGTCAGTGCGCCGGTTGTCGACTCGGAGGCCGAGGCAAGAGCACCAGACGCCGATTCGGATGCAGAGCTCAGTGCACCACCGACCTTGTCGCCCGCCACGTCAAGCGCACCAGAGGCCGATTCGCGCGCCCGGGCGGCAGCCGACGAGGCTACCGGCAGTGTGAAACGCAGCGACCAGACGATGACGGAGGCAACCAGGCCGATCGCGCCAATCCAGTAGGCGATGCGGCGGAGATCGCCAAAGAGACCTTCGAAGGCGCCGCCGAGTGCCTCAGAGAGGACTGGCTGGCTGGCCGTTGCCGTAACGAGGCCGATCCGTGCAAGTGCCAAGATCAGCACGAGTTGAAGTCCTGCCGCTGCCAACACGACGAGCGACGCAATCAGACCGCGGCGCCGGTCGGGCGAGACGAAGCTCGCAATGCCGCCGAGGATCAGGCCAAACAAAATCACACCCCAGGCGATCGGTCCAACCTTCGCGCCGAGCTGAATCAAGCGGAATGCCGGTCCGGGATTGGGGATCTTCGCGAGTTCGGTTGCAGCAGCACCACTTACCGTCGCAGCCAATTCCGGGTCGATCCCGTTAAGCGCCTCTTGGATCATCTGTGGCGCACCCTCGACCTTGAAGACAAGCGAAGCGGTATCTGGATCAACGAGGATCTTCTGGAAGCGCACGAGCGCCTGCGTGAGGATGTTCTTGAAGGCCGGCTGAGAGACGATCGTTAGAGCAGCCGATTGAATCAAAGGTCGAGCAATCGCTGCCTTCGGAACCCTCTCAACGATCGCCGTTGTCAACTGTGTCGCAACCGCGTTTTGCACATCTGGTTCGCTGATGACAGCCGACACTCGACTCGCAAACACGTCAGAGTTGTAGATCGAGCGCTGGAGATACACGCCCACGACACCGAGCGTCACGAGCAACCAGCCAACCAAGAGCAGGGCAACGATGCCTGTCTTGCGCGTCCGACTCGCTTTGGGCATCTCACTCATACGCGGGAAGTTAGCATTCTCCGCCTGTACAAATTTAGCGTTAGTTCGGCTTGAAGGCCGTGAACTTCTTCTTTACGACCTCTTGTACCATGACGGGCGAGATGCCGTTGCGAGCCGCGTCGAACGTGAACTTGCCAAGCAATGTCGAAACGGTCTTCGTGCCAGTAATCGCAGTCAGTTGCGCGGTAATCGCATCCTGCGTTGCCGACTTGCCGTTCTTCGCTGCTGCTGCCAGCACGTAGGTATAGGCATAGGCCGTCGCTGCAAACTGGTCGGGCGCGCGCTTGTAGGTCTTCTTGAAGTTCTTGATGAATGCCGTATTGGCCTTCGAATCCGTCAGGGCGCTCCACGAGGTGCCAACAATCAGACCGTTTGCCTTCGTGCCCGCACCTGCAACAACGGCCTGCGAAGCGAAGGCGTTGGAGCCGATGATCTTCTTCTTGTAGCCCGCAACGCGCAAGGCGACGAGCAACGGCACACCCTCGGCCGGCAAGGCGGTGATCGCAACGATGTCCGGATCAGACGCCTTGACAGACGCGGCGATTGCAGCAAAGTCGATCGTCCCGACTGGCACGAGCTCGGTCTTCAGCAGAGTCAAACCGTTAGCGGTAATCGCGGCGCCGAGGATCGGGCCCGACGTGGCAGCAAAACCATCGCTGCCCTGAATCACCACTGCCGTCTTGGGTGCCAACGACGAGGTTGCCACAGCCTTGACCACTGCGGGCAGCACAACAGCTTCGGTCAATGCTGGTCGAAAGATAAACGTGCCGATCTCCGTAATACCGGGCTGCGTGTTCGAGATTCCCAGCACGGGAATACGTGCGGCCTGAGCAAAGTTGTCGACTGTCAAAGCGACATCCGACAGCGTCGGCCCCATCAGGACCGAGACGTTATCGCGGAAGAAGACACCATAGGCAGCAGCGGCACCAGCGGCGGTGCCCAGATCGTCGATCGTCTTGACGTTCATTTTCACGCCGGACACGGAGCCCGCATTGATCTCCGTGGCAGCGAGGTCGATACCGCGGCGCGAGCTGAGCCCGTAGGCCTGATTTGGACCGGTCAGTGTGAGCGCGGCACCGACGTTGACCGTTACGGGCGCGGCGACAGCCGCTGGGACGAGCATGGCGAGAGCGGCCACGGCGGTTGTGGCGACGAGGGCAAAGCGCGAGCGCGGGCGTGGAGAAGACATGAGGCTTAGGGTACGCCACTTTCGCTGCGGGTGTGGAACTCCGTGTGCTGGCTTAGCCCCAGTTTAGTCTCGACTTAATGGTGCCGGCCGACGAGCAGGCTGGCACCAATCGCGCCACCAAGGTCGCCGAGTGCCGCCACCAGGACCGGTGGAGCCTTGTCGGGCTGGAACAACGTTGGCTGCATGGAAGTGGCGATGCGGTCTGCCATTGGCTGACCAAAGCGCGAACCAAGCCCACCACCGAGGATCACCGCGTCGAGATCGAGGATGTTGATCACATTCGCAGCCGCGGTCGCGATCGCATCGACGGCTTCGCCAATCAGCTCGCTAGCCAGCGGATCACCCGTTTCGAGTGCCTCCTGCCAGGCCCGGGAAGAAAGCCTCTCTTTCCCAGCCTGCTCCATCAGCGTGAAAAGGTTGGTCTCACGACCAGCCGCCACTGCATCCCGGGCGCGCGTCTCCATGTTGCGGCGCCCAGCGTAGGCCTCCATCGTGCCGACCATACCGCTCGGTTCGGCGAGCCCACCACGCTGAATCACGGCGTGGCTGAGTTCTCCCGCCGCACCACGGCCATGCCACAGCTCGCGATTAAGGACGATGCCGCTGCCGACGCCCGTGCCCCACCAGATACCGACAAAGTTGTGGAGCTTGGCACCAGCGCCGAGATCGCGCTCGCCAAGCACCGCGACCGAGACGTCGTTGCCGAGAAACACTGGGGCGCCACAGCCCTTCTGGATCGCTGCGGCGAGCGGATAGGGCTTGTCGAAGCCAGGAATGTTTGGAGCGCGCACAAGCATGCCGACGCTGGCATCGACTGCGCCCGGCGCCCCGATGCCAATCCCAACCAAATCGCTGGTCTTGCATCCTGCATAGTCAGCCACGGCCTTGATCGCCTCAATGATCGCATTGATGACGCTGTTCGGGCCATCCGTGATGGGGGTGGCGAGGCGCGCTTTGCCGCGCACCTCGTGGCCCTCATTAAGCACCACAGCCTCGATCTTGGTTCCACCGACGTCGACGCCACAGATTCGCTTACTCATGCCGGTGACGCTCGCAGTTTGCAAAAGTCAGCGGACGACGACCCTCTGGCGTAGACTCGCTCATATGAGCACTCCACAATGGTACGAAGATTGGTTCCCCGAACTGCGCGACGCACGCCCATGGCTGATGGAGGAGATGATCGACTCCGAGCCAGCGGCGGCGAAGGCGATTGTCGGTATTGCCGGGCTCAAAAAGATCGCGGCTGCCGTCAAGAAGGCCCATGCCGCCGGCGAACCGATCGTCGTCGCTGGCTGTGGAACGAGCGAACACGGTGCGCGTGCCGTGGCGGCTCAACTCGACGATGCTCTTGGCCATCGCGGTAGCCGCCCGGTCGGGCGCCAGGCTCTCGAGGCCTCGATCGACCCAGCGGTTGGTGGCATCACGATCGGGATCTCCCACGACGGCGGCACGCACGCCACGAAGCTTGCGCTCGAGGCCGCCCGCGAGGGCGGTGCCACGACCGCGCTGATCACGGCGAACCCCGACGGCCCACTGCTTGAGGCCGCCGACCTTGTTGCCATGACGCCCGCCAAAGACACCAGTTGGTGCCACACAATTGGGTACCTGTCGCCGATGGTCGCTGGTGCCGTGATCGCTGGTGTGATCGCCAACAAGCCCGTCGATGGAAACGCCCTACGCGGCCATCTCGAGGACTGCCTCACCGTCCGCCCCCACGCGGCCGAGATTGCTGCGAACCTGAAGGGCGTCGAGCGGCTGATCGTGGTCGGTGGTGGCTACGACCGAATCAGCGCAGACGAGTTGGTCTTGAAGGTCGAAGAGGGGCTGCACCTACCGTCCGCAGCGCGCGATCTCGAGACGTTTTTGCACGGACACCTGCCCGCGTGTGACGAGCACACCGGGCTCGTGATCATCGCGACGGAACACCGTGGGCGTCCGCGTCGCACCGACCGTGGCCGCATGTTGCTGCGTGCAGCACGCCGTGTGGGCATGCCCTGCGCGGCGATCATGGTGCCGGCTGTCGAAAGCGTCTGGGGTCGCGAGCTGACCAACGCTGGTCGCATCCTGCTCCCCCATGCCCCACGCCTGCTCCCGAGCACGAGCGCACTGACTGCCACAGCTATCGCCCTGCAGCTCGTGACGCTCGAAATGGTGCACGGTGCAGGCACCTATCCCGATCTGATTCGTCGCGAATTCGAGCCATGGCGCGAGGCCGCCGCCATCATCGAGACCGATACCACGTGGTAATTAGGAGCACAACGAATGTCTGCTGAAATGACCCCCGCCGCCAAGGAGCTCGTCACCGCGCTCCAGCATCTGCACGGCGCGGATCACGCGCTGCGCCAATGTCTAACCCTGCTGCGCCAGAGCGAGGAAGAGGTCCCCGAGACGGTCGAGGATGCGATGTCGCTCGTAACTGACGCACTGCAGACGCTCGAGTCGTGACCCCTGAGCAGGCGCTCGCGCTCGCCTGCGACGCGCTCGGTACCGATCCGGCACAGGCGGAGGTACTACGCGCAGCCGATGCGATCACCGTGCGGGTCGATGCGGGTCGCGTCGCGCGGGTGATCCCGGGCGACGCGGACTCGATCGTCGCCACCCAGCGCGTCTTGGTCGCAATCGTGCAGTTGCCCGGGCACATCTTGCAGCCACTTGGCGAGGGGGTTGTGCTGGGTGACACCCTCGTCGTCCCCTACCCCCTCGTCGTCCCGGGCGCTCCTGCAGATGCCGACCTCAGCATCGCCGGCGCCTGCCTCGCGGCGCTCCATACGGCGGGGCGGCACCTGCTTGTTTATGATGCGCTCGACTTGCCAAGATTTAATCCGCTGGCGATCGCGACACGCTGGCTGGATCGATCGATCGCGGTCTTTACCGAGTCCGAGCGTGCCGATTTACTCGCTGCGATCGGCGAGCACTGGCCCAGCGTCACGGGGGAACAGACCGTCATCCATGGCGATGCTCATCGTGCCAACTGGTGGCCCGAGCGCGCCGACTGGTGGATGTTGATCGACCCCGAGTTTCTGTCGCGTGGCCCGGCCGTCTACGACCTGGCACCACTCGAAGTGACGGAGCGGCGACTCGGCCTCGGTCCCTCACGTTTTTCGAGCTTCCAAGCAGGCTACGAATCGCTGGCGGGACGCATCGACCCGGCCGCGCTGGCTGCTGCGATTCGCGTGCGCGAGTTGCTCTCCGTGGCCTGGCTTGCCTCGCGCGTCGGCGAGGATTCGCAGATCGCCGTGCGCGCTCGGCATCGACTCAGCGATGCGCTCAGCGGTCGCGATGGCTCATGGCTCGCGTAAGCACCGTCGAGCGCGGTCGTGGCCCGATCGACGTTGCTGGCACGCTCGCGTGGCTCGGCGATCGCACCGTGCGCGACATCGACACGTGGGATGGCACGACCTACACACGAACGGCTCGGCTTGGCCGGTCTGTCGGGCGGATCTCGCTGTCGGCGAACGGGAAGACCGGCGTCGCGATCAGCGCGTGGAGTGCCACGGCGCTCAAGCTGGCCACACCACGGGTACGCCACCTGCTCGGGCTCGACGACGACCCGCGCCCGTGGCTCGAACTGCTCGGCAAGGATCCGGTGCTCGGCCCGCGCGTCACGAGCCGACCCGGTCTACGGATGCCTGGCTCGTGGGACGCGTGGGAGATGTGTGCTCGCGCTGTGCTCGGCCAGCTCGTCAGCGTCGCTGCAGCCCGCACCTTGACGGCCCGGCTTGCTGAGCGACATGGTGAGCGACTACCCGGCGGTGGGCTTGTCTTTCCCGAGGCGGCGACTGTCGCCGAGGGCGGTCTCGATGGACTCGGTCTGCCAAACGCGCGACGCGATGCCCTGCGTGCAATTGCCGAACTCGTCGCGACCGGCGGTGTCGACCTCTCCCCGAGTGCCGACCCCGAGGCGGCTCAAGCCGCTCTCGTGGCGCTCAAGGGCATTGGTCCATGGACGGCGATGTACATCCGCATGCGAGCGATCCGCGACCTCGATGCGTTTCCCGCCACTGATCTCGGCGTACTGATCGCACTGGCCGATGCCGATGGACGACGCCCCACCGAGCGCGAATCGCGCCTGCGAGGCGAGGCGTGGGCACCGTACCGGGGCGTTGCCACGATGCATCTCTGGTCGACCTAGAATTTCGCGCTGTGACACCGCCTTTACTCCCCGGACTATCACGCGCGTCGCTCGAGATTGCGGGTGAACGTCTCGAGGGCGAGGCGTTGGCCGGTGCCGTCGGCGCCGTTGCGGCATCGCTTGCCGGCAAGACCCGCGTCGCACTTTGGTGCACGTCCGAGCTCGCAACCGGGCTCGGTATTGCCGGCGCACTCGCCGCCGGCGTCACTGTCGTCCCACTCAACCCAGCCTCAGGCGAGACCGAGGTCGTCCACGAGACAGGTGACAGCGCACCAGAGGCCGTGCTGGCGTCGGCGACGGCCGAACTGCCCGCCGCGCTCGACTGGCTGCCGCGGATCGTGATCGACCCGACGGCCCGCGCACCACTCCCGACCGACGAGCCCGACCCGGATTTGTCAGCACTGATCGTCTACACCTCTGGCACAACCGGCCTTCCGAAAGGCGTTGTGCTGTCGCGCCGCGCGGTCGCTGCCAACCTCTCGGCTCTAGCCGACGCCTGGGCCTGGACAGACGCAGATGTCGTCGCGCAGGCGCTGCCGCTGTTCCACGTCCACGGACTCGTGCTCGGTCTGCTCGGACCGTTGCGTTTAGGTGGTGGCGTGCGCCACGTTGGGCGCTTTACGCCCGAGGCCATCGCGGCCGCACTCGCAGACAACGCCACGATGTTGTTTGCCGTGCCGACGATGCATGGCCGCTTGCTCGCTGCCGCCGAGGCCGACTCGGCGATCGCCGATGCGCTGCGTGGGGCACGTCTGATCGTCTCGGGCTCGGCGGCCCTGCCCGCCCGCGTCCACGAGGCCTACGCCGCAGCGACAGGCCAACAGATCGTCGAGCGCTACGGCATGAGCGAGGCCCTGATGATCGCCAGCGCACGCCACGATGGCCCGCGCATTCCAGGTGCCGTCGGCACCGCGCTGCCCGGCGTCGAACTGCGCATCACCGACGACGCCGGCGCCACGCTGCCTGTCGGCGATACGGACGTGATCGGTAACGTCGAGTTGCGCAGTGCCGCGTTGTTCGATGCGTACCTCGGCAATCCAGAGGCAACCGCAGGAGCCTTCCGTGACGGTTGGTTTCGTACCGGCGACGTCGGCTCGCTGGACCATGACGGCGTGCTGCGCCTGGCGGGTCGCAGCTCGACCGATCTGATCAAGACGGGCGGCTACCGCGTCAGTGCCGGCGAAATCGAGGCAGCCCTGCTCGAACACCCCGACGTCGTCGAAGCGGCAGTCCTCGGGATTCCCGATGACGACCTCGGCGAACGCATCGCAGCGTGGGTCGTTGTCGCACCAGGCAGCGATCTGACCGACGATGTCCTCGTGGATCACGTCGCCAACCAGCTCGCACCGCACAAGCGCCCACGCGTGATTACGCGGATTGACGAGTTGCCTCGCAATGCGCTGGGCAAGGTGCAGAA
>SYIF01000119.1 GCA_005798855.1 Actinomycetota bacterium
CTGGCAGACTCAACCGTTCGCCGAGCGTGCCCACAGGCACGTCGTGACCGAGCGGATCGTCCCGCCCTCGGGCGAAGTGCTGGTCCCACTCGACGAAGACGAGGTTCGTGTCGCCGCCGAGGCGCTCAAGGCAGCCGGCGTTGACGCCGTCGCGATCTGCTTCCTCTTCTCCTACCTCAATCCAGCACACGAGCAGCGTGCAGCGGAGATTGTGCGCGAGGTGATGCCCGGCACGTTCGTCACAGCGAGCGCCGACATAGTCCCGCAGTTCCGCGAGTTTGAGCGCTTCACGACCGCCTTGATGAACGCCTTCATCGGCCCCAAGACCGGCAACTACATCGCGCGGCTCGACGCGGCTCTGGTGGAGATCGGCGTCACGGGCGACCTGCACGTGATGATGTCGAGTGGCGGCGTGGCGAGTGTCCGTGCTGCTGCCGAGCGCCCGGTCACGTTGCTGCTTTCTGGCCCCGCTGCCGGCATTCTCGGCGGCCAGTGGACCAGCGCACTCAGTGGTCGCCAGCGACTGATCACGTTCGATGTCGGCGGCACGTCGGCCGACATCGGCATCGTCACCGAGCACGGTGTCGCCGAGGCGTCAGCGCGCGATACGTGGGTCGGCGGCTATCCGCTGCTGGTGCCGATGCTCGATGTCCACGCGATCGGAGCGGGCGGCGGTTCTGTCGCGTACGTCGATGGCGGTGGCGCCTTCCGCGTCGGTCCACGTAGCGCCAAGGCCCGTCCCGGACCGGCCTGCTATGGCCACGGTGGCACCGAGCCCACAATCTCTGACGCGCACCTTCTGCTTGGCCGCCTTGACGCCGAGCGCTTCCTCGGTGGCCGCATGCAGCTCGACCGAGCAGCTGCGCAGGCCGCAGTGGCACCACTCGCCGCCGAGCTCAAGATGACCGAGGCCGAGACGGCGCAGGGCATCCTGACGATTGCGAATGCCAACATGGCGCGGGCGATCCGGTCGCGAACGATCGAGAAGGGCCACGATCCGCGGGATTTCACGCTCGTTGCGTTTGGTGGTGCCGGCCCGTTGCACGCCGCTGAAGTCGCCGACCTCCTCAACGTCCCAGAGGTCCTCGTCCCACCCTACCCCGGCATCACGTCCGCCAACGGGCTGTTGACCAGCGACCTCAAGTACGACCAGATGCGGACCGTCTTCATGGTCGAAGGCGCAGTCGATGCCGCACGCGTCAATCGCGAGCTCGAGAGCATCGAAGCTCTGCTGCGTTCCTGGCTTCGCGAAGATGACGTGGCGGATGACGCGATCGTTGTCACGCGGGCGTTGGACTGTCGCTACGTCGGGCAGGGCTACGAGCTTCGAGTGCCGCTCGACGATGGTGCGTTTGTCGAGTCGGCACTGGAGCGCTTCCACGAGCTACACACCCGCGAGTACGGGAAGGCGCACGACGATCCGATCGAGATCGTCAACGCTCGTGTCACCGCGATTGGTCGTCGCCCGACCGTCGCTGCGCTGCCGGTCACGAGTGGCACCCTCGTGGAGGCGACGGTCGCCGAGCAGCCCGTCCAGTTCCCCGGCTGCGACGGCGTGCTCGTCGCGCATGCCACGCCGTTCCTCGAGCGGGGCCGGTTGCCGCTTGATGAGGCGTTCTCTGGTCCCGCGATTGTGCTCCATGCGGATACCACGACCGTAATCCCTCCCGGCTGGTCGGGTTGTGCAGATCGTGCCGGCAACCTTGTCCTCACGCGCAAGGTGCCCGCATGAGCCGTCTCGATCCCGTCACTACTGCCGTCATCGCTGGCGGTCTCGATTCGATCGCCGTCGAGATGGGCCACAAGCTGGCACGGATGTCGTACTCGTCGATTATCCGCGAGTCAGAAGATTTTGGCTGTGCACTCTGTGACGTCGACGCGAACCAACTCTGCGAGTCGGTCCAGTCGACTCCGCTGCAATCGGGTCCAATCCCTGGCTACGTGCGCGGTATCGAGCGTCGCTTCCGCGAGACGGGACAGGAGTGGAAGCCGGGCGACGTCGTGATCCATAACCACCCGTATTACGGCGCCTCGCATCAACCGGACGTGGGCTTCATCGTGCCCGTCTTCCACCAAGGCGAACTGATTGGGTTCTCTGGCACGACCGCACATCATCTCGACCTCGGTGCGCTCTCGCCCGGTACGTGCGGCATTGTTGATGCAGGCGATGCCTATGCCGAGGGTCTGCACTTCAACGCGCTCAAGATCGAAGATGCCGGTCGCCCCAACGAGGTCCTTTGGCAGTTGATCAAGGACAACGTGCGTGCACCACACCTCGTGGTCGGCGACATGGAGGCACAGGTGACGGCCTCCAAGATCGGCGCGGTCCGCTTCGAGGAGTTGATTGAGCGCTACGGCCTCGACACGTTTCGGCTGGCCTGCGAGGACGTGATGGACTACTCGGAGCGAATGATGCGACGAGAGATCGAGCGACTACCCGATGGTACGTACGAAGCCGAGGGCCGACTCGATGGCTATCCCGACCATCTGGATCCGAGTTACAAGGACCTGGTGATCAAGGTCGCTGTCACGATCGCGGGCTCCGAGCTGACGGTCGATCTCGCAGGCACTTCGCCGCAGATCGATCTCCCGCTCAACATGCCCTTCGTCGGCACCGTCGATCTCGCGGTCTGGGTGGCGCTGCGCTCGATTCTGCTCGATACCGAGACGCACGATGCGGTGCCAACGAACTCTGGGTTGTTCCGCCCCATCAGCATTACCGCTCCTGAAGGTTGCCTCGCCAATCCGCGCTTCCCCGCGCCGACGATTGCGCGCTTCTCGGGCGGCAACCTCGTCGCCGACACGCTGATGCGCGCGCTTGCGCCGATCCTCCCCGAGGCGGTCAGTGCCGGGACGGGCACGCTCAAGATCGTCTCGTATTCGGGCTTCGAGGACGGTGAGCACTGGGTCTACATGGACATTCATGAGGGGAGCTATGGCGCTCGCTACGGCAAGGACGGCATGGATGCAGTCGTCACGCTCTATGCGATGACCCGTACCAACCCGATTGAGGACATCGAGTCGCACTACCCGCTTCGTGTCACCCAGTACGAATTGCGTGAGGGCACGGGTGGCAGTGGCCAGTGGCGCGGCGGGCTCGGCTCGATCCGCGAGCTTGAGTTCCTCGAAGACACAGGCTTTTCGCTCGAGGGTGAGGGCTCGATCTGGGCACCGCCGGGCCTGTTCGGTGGCGACGATGGCACTCCGGGTCGCGTGATTCTCAATCGCAATCGCGATGGCGAGCAGGAGCTGCCCTCGAAGTTCCCGTACCGCAGGTCGCGCGCGGGTGACCGCATTTGCCTGATGGGCCCCAGCGGTGGCGGCTACGGTCCTCCAGCCGACCGTGATCCTGCCGCCATCGCCCGCGATCAAACCGACGGCCTGACGAGCTAGTTCGACGCGGACGTGGTAGCGCAGACGATGCCCCCTCGATCCCGTAGGGTCTAAGAGATGAGGCGACTCGAGGGATTCGTGCGTGCCTGCCACGCGCCGCCGACGCTTGCCGTCTCGATCGTGATGACCACATTCGGCTGGAGTCTGGGTTGGCAGGGCTGGTCGCTTGCCCTGGTTTTTGTGACGGTGCTCGTCGGCCAACTCTCGGTTGGCTGGAGCAACGATGCCTTTGATGCCGCACTCGACGCCCGCGCGGGCCGACTGCGCAAGCCAACGGTCCAAAACGTTGTCTCTAGACGAGCGCTCTGGATCGCTGCCTCAATCGCCCTCGTCTCTGCGATCGCCTTAAGTTGGCTTGTCGCTGGCCCGATCGGTGGGTCGTTTCACGTCTTCGCGATCGCGATGGGGTGGCTCTACACCGTCGCCCTCGTCCGTACCTCGTGGTCGTGGCTCCCCTACGCCCTCGCTTTCGGAGCGATGCCGTTTTTTCTCTCACTCGGGCTCGACGGCGAGTTTCCACCCGCGTGGACGGTCCTTGCCTTCGCAACCGTCGCCGTCAGTGGCCATCTGGCGAATGCGTTGCCGGATCTTGAGAGCGATCGCGCGGCCGGGCTCGGCGGTCTTGCTGTCAGGCTCGGCGAGCGGCGCTCGGTGCTGCTCTGCTGGCTCCTGCTGGCTGTCGGTACTACGGTGATTGCCTTCGGTACTGCTGCACGCTCGCCCCTGACTGCAATCGTGCTCGTCGGGGTCTACCTCGTTGTCCTCGCAGTTGGTGCGCGCCAGACGAACCACGCTCGGCGCTTCCAAGCGCTGCTGATCATCGCCATCGTCGACGTCGTTGCAATCGCCGTCTTGCCTGCGCTCTGACGCTCAGTGAGGTCGAGTGGACGGTGGTCGTTCCATCTCGAAGATCTCGCCCGGATGGCTATAGGCATTGCCACCGAGGCGTCCCAGCGGATGCAGGAGCCGCGGGTCGATGCGACCGTCGTCGTAGATGTCGTCGCGCACGTGAAAGGCAACAACCTCGCAGACGAGCACGAGGTACTGATTCTCGCCGCCCTCACGCCCGATCGGGACACGTTGGCTGACCCGACACTCGAGCGACACAGGCGACTCAGCAACCCGTGGCGGCGCGACAATCCGCGACGCTGCCGTCGTCAGCCCTGCCAGCTTCATCTCGTCGATTCCAAAAGGGTGCTCGCCGGCCGTCGTGTTCATCGCCTCCGCCAACTCGTCCGTGACGACGTTGACCACGAGTTCGCCGGACGCGAGCACGTTGACGCCCGTGTCCTTGAACTCGCCGTCACGGTGCTTGCCAATCGAAACGATGATGCTCGGTGGATCGGCACCGACGGCCTGAAAGAACGAGAATGGCGCGAGGTTGACACGACCCTGCTCGTCCATCGTCGTCACCCACGCAATCGGACGCGGCACGACACAATCAATCAGCAGCCGATAGGCCTGGCGGCCAGGAAGGTCGGACGGTTCGATGATTATCGGAAGACACCAATCAGTATGCCGCCCAAGACAACGAGCAGCATCGCCAACACGATGCGTGCACCAATGCCATCCGACTTTCCGAGCAACAGCCAGGCAAAGAGCACCGTCCACATCGACTGCATCGCGTTGAGTGGCGCAAAGACGGTGACGCGCCCAATTTCGAGCGCCACGACAAGCGCAAGATACGCCAACGCGAAGACCACACCAGCGGGGATAAACGCCCGGAAGACTGAGCGATACTCCGTCAGCACGGCTCCGCGGCGCGCAATCGTGGCGTAGACAACAACCGCGACGGCGGCGCCGATCAGCGTCCACGTCGTGGCTGCTAAAGGATCCATATCGCTCGCACCACCCAGCATCCGAACAGCGTTGTCCCGCACCGCAAACAAGAGGGCGCAGAAGAAGGCGAAGAGCATGCCGCGCGCACGAAAACCAGGTGGCAGATTGCGATCCCAAGCCAGCGAGGCACCACCAATCACGATCAGCACCGTTCCCACCACGAGACCGATCACAAGCGCCTCGCCGCGGAAGGCGACGGCGATAATCGTCGCCAGCAGCGGTGCCGTGCCAATCATGATCGCGGTGCGGCTCGCACCAACCTCGCGCACAGCCACCACAAACAGGATCTGCGAGATGCCGGGTACGACAATGCCAAGCCCGAAGTAGCCAGCCGCCATCCGAAGCTGAAGCAGGTCGCCGCCCTTACCGGTCAGGATCGTTACTGCCAGCACCATCAGTGCTGCCGAGCTGGTGATCACCATCGCACCGACGATCGCGTTGGGTTGGCGCATCAAACCACGACGCACGAGCGTCGTCAGAAGACCAAATAGCACTCCGGCGAGTACGCCAATTCCAACGACCAACATCCGACCACCATACCGCTCTCACAATCAATCCACCGTCGAACGATTTCTTTCGCACGAACAGCGGTATGATCGCCCGCATTACGTTTCACAAGTGAGGGGAAAGCAGATGCTCAAGGTCATCCGTGGCGGCACTGTCGTCACCGCAACCGATACTACGAAGGCGGATGTCCTGATCGATGGCGAGACGATCGCCGCGGTCGGCGCGTTCGACAACGTTGATGCCGAGGTGATCGACGCGTCTGGCTGCTTTGTGCTGCCAGGCCTGATCGACAACCACACTCACATGTCGATGCCCTTTGGTGGCACGACCAGTGCCGACAACTACGACACGGGCACGCAGGCTGCTGCGGCTGGCGGTGTTACTGCGATCGTCGACTTCGGTCTGCAGATGGAGCCCAACGGTCTGCAGTCGTCGCTCGATCAATGGATGGGTCGCGCCGAAGGTGCCGCCCACGTTGACTACGGCTTTCACATGGCGATCACCACTGCGGACACGCAGACCTTCAAGGATATGCAAGCAATGGTCGATCAGGGCGTCTCATCCTTCAAGGTCTTCCTCGCCTACAAGGGTGCCTTGATGGTGACCGACGATCTCTTCATGCAGGCGCTCGAGCGCTCGAACGAGGTCGGTGGCATCGTGCAGGTCCACGCCGAGAACGGTTGGGTCATCGACCACCTCGTCACGCAGGCACTCGGCAAGGGTCAGACGACACCGATCTACCACGCTTTGACGCGCCCCGAATCGGTCGAGGCTGAGGCGACGGGTCGTGCAATCCGCATCGCCGAGATGGTCGATGCGCCGGTCTACATCGTCCACGTCTCGTGCGAGGCAGCGGCACAAGAGATCATCAACGCGCGCGCCCGTGGCGTACATGCGTACGGCGAGACCTGCATTCAGTACCTGTTCCTCGACATTGAGGATCTCAATCGACCGGCACCCGAGGGCGCGCGCTACGTCTGCTCGCCTCCGCTGCGTGATGCGTCGAACCAGGACTTCATGTGGGATGCCCTCAACTTCGGGCACCTGCAGTCGATCTCGACCGACCACTGCCCGTTCAACGACGAGCAGAAGGGGCTCGGCAAGGACGATTTCTCGAAGATCCCGAACGGACTCTCTGCCGTCCAGCACCGACTCGCGTTAATGTGGGAGCACGGTGTCAAGACGGGCCGCATGTCGCCAAGTAAGCTTGTCGATGTCACCTCGACGGCGATTGCCAAGCAATTCGGCATGCATCCGAAGAAGGGCACGATCGCTGCCGGCGCCGATGCCGACCTCGTCATCTTCGACCCTAATCGCGAGCACGTCTTTTCGACAGCCACGGCCTTCTCGAACGTCGGCTACGACCTCTTCGACGGCCGCAAGACCTCCGGCTCCGCTCGACAGACACTCTCGCGCGGCACGGTCGTGTTCGACAACGGCAAGATCCTCACGAAGCCCGGCCACGGCCGCTTCATCAAGCGCGGCTCGTTTAACCCCGCGACGCACGGCGACGCAACGGCGTAAGACTCGTTGGGAGGACATCACATCCGCGCGGTTGTGGTGTCCTCCC
>SYIF01000120.1 GCA_005798855.1 Actinomycetota bacterium
CCGGAGCTGCCTGAGGTCGAGACCGTCCGTCGTCGCCTCGAGCCTCACGTGGCTGGGCGTCGCCTGACGCAGGTCGAGGTGCGTGACACGAAACTCGTGGGACGCGATGATGCGCGACGTGTCGAAGAGCGCCTGACCGGTCGCACGATCCTCGCGATCGATCGGCGTGGCAAGTATCTGCTGTTTCGGCTCGATGGTGAGGAGACGCTGATTTCTCACCTACGGATGACCGGCAATTGGCTGCTCTGTGCGGACGATGAGCCGAGGTACACGCGTGCTGTTCTGACCTTCTCGGCTTCCACACTCGTCGCCTACGCAGACGCACGTCGCTTTGGGACGTGGGACCTGTTGACGAACGACGAAACCGCCGTGTACCTCGCCGCCCGCTTGGGACCCGAGCCGATCGATAGCGCTTTCGATGGTGCCGTCTTGCAGGCAGCCTTTGCGGGTCGTCGAGCGCCCGTTAAAGCCCTCCTGCTCGACCAGCGACGGGTCGCTGGTATCGGCAATATCTATGCCGACGAAGCACTCCACGCGGCCTGTATCCATCCCGACACGCCGGCCGGGCGCCTGCGTCAACCACAGTTGGACAGGCTCGCCGTGACGACGCGTGTGGCGCTCGAAGAGGGGATCCGCGCACAGGGTGCGTCAATCAGCGATTTCCGCGATCCCGAGGGCGGCTATGGCTCGATGCAAGAGCGCTTTCGCGTCTATGGCCGCGACGGCGAGCCGTGCATCGTGTGTGGGGACGAGATCATCAAAACGCATTGCGCGGGCCGTGGCACACACGTCTGTTTGACCTGCCAGCCAAAGCCACGCCGATCGGGAATGCCACGACCAAAACGGACGTTGAAAAAAATGTGAAAAACGTCATTGTGTACTCCGCTGATTGGTGTCCCTTCTGCACGCGCGCGAAGGCGTTGCTGAATTCGCGTGAGATCCCGTTTGAGGAAATCAACGTCGATCGCGTGCCTGGTTTCCGTGAGAAGCTCGTGGAGATGACAGGGCGGATGACGGTGCCACAGATCATGGTTGACGGCGAACCGGTTGGTGGCTTTGACGAGATCGCCGCGCTTGATCGCAACGGCGAGCTGCTCGCGCTCGTCCAGGAGTAACCTCGCCATGGCGGGGGCGTACGAGACCGAAGCAATCGTCCTGCGATCGTTTCGTACGGGCGAGGCCGATCGCGTCGTGCACCTCCTCACCCCGGGATTCGGTCGCGTCAACGTGATCGCCAAAGGAGCCCGCAAGACGACAGGCAAGATGGGCGCGCGGCTCGAGCCATTGACCCGCATCGATGCGATTGTGCAGCCCGGCAAGAGCGATCTTTCGACGATTACCGGCGCCGACGTGCTGTGGTCTGGCGATGAGTTACGTCGAGACCCGATCCGTGCGCTTGCTGCGACGGGTGGCATCGAAGCAATCGTCCGGCTGTTTCCAGAGCCCGAGCCAGATGAGCGACTGTTCCGCGGCCTGCAGAGGTATCTCGAGGCGCTCACGGAGCCGCTCGGCGA
Organism: Actinomycetota bacterium; assembly: GCA_005798855.1. Classification (GTDB taxonomy): domain Bacteria; phylum Actinomycetota; class Thermoleophilia; order Gaiellales; family F1-60-MAGs149; genus F1-60-MAGs149. The sequence continues at coordinate 1,515 of SYIF01000120.1, forward strand.
CGATGTTCGTGGTGCTGCCGACACGATTACGCTGGGGTTTGTCTTGAAGCTGCTGGCGCTTGCCGGCTGGCGTCCCGAGGTCGCTGCCTGCGTCGCGTGTGGAGCGCCGGTCGCTGTCTACGACGCGGCGGCTGGCTGCGCCTTCTGTGCGGCGTGCGGCAGTGGTAGTCCGCTCGATCCGATCGCGGCGAATGCTGCGGCCCAGTTACTCGCTGCGCCACTTGGTGGGGTGTCGACTCCTGCGCCGACCGCTCGAGCGGCCATTGCCCGCGTCTGCCGCGAGACCGCCGAGCACCACGGCGGCGTGCGACTTGCCTTGCTGGGCACGGGTGTTACGGCGTAACCGTCGAGAGCTGACCCTTCTGGCTGATCAGCCAGAGTTCGCCGGCGGGATCTTGACCAATCGCCGCCAGTTTGGGTACGCGTAGACCTGTGTCGACGAGCTTCGCGTCCTTGCGCAGGATCGACCAAATCCGGCCGCTACAGCTATCTCCAAAGACGTAGTTGCTGCGGAGCTTCCGAATCGTCTTGCCTCGATAGACGGCACCGCCCACGGGGTTGCAGCCAAAGGCCGTTCCATAGGACGTGACTGGTGTGATGACCGTGCCCGCAAGCGGTTGTGGCGTGTAGGGCTTCGTGCCGTCAAAGGCGCGCCAGCCGAGGTTCGGGAGCGGCGGTGCGGGGTTCGGAATCCAATCCACCTCTTCGTCCGAGCCCTGGCTGGGATCGATGATCCACATGCTTCCGGTACGCGTATCGAACGAGAAGCCCGGGTTGCGTACGCCCATCGCCCAGACCGGCGACTGTCCGAGCGTGCCATCGGCAAACGGGTTGGTCGACGGGATCGCGTAGGGCGTGCCGGCATTGACGTCGATCCGTAGGATCTTGCCGAGCAGCGTGTTGGGGTTTTGGGCTCGGTTGCCCGGGTCGCCACCGGAGCCGCCGTCGCCAATCCCAATGTAGAGAAAGCCATCTGGTCCGAATGCGAGTTGGCCGCCATTGTGATTGGCATACGGCTGACGAATCGACACGAGCGTCGTGGCGGAGCCCTTCAGAAAATGTCCGTACTTGCCTTTGCGAAAGCGCACGATCTGGGTGTCGCCGGCGGCATCGGTGTAGTTGACGAAGACGAAGCCGTTGTCCTTATAGAGCGGGCTATACGCGATTCCGAGTAGACCGCGCTCGCCGCCCTGTTGGCCGACGCGGTCGGTCAGGTCGGCGAGGACGTTGACCTTACCCTTGGCGATTGCGACCACCAACCCGTTGCGCTGTGTCACGACGGGCCATTGGGTATCGGGACGAAACGTCAGGGCGGTGGGGGAGACGACCTTTGTCGCGATGGTCTTCAGCGAGAGCGCTTGTGCGCTCGAACCAGTGATGGCTCCGAATGCTACGGCGGCAATGGTGAGGGTTAGGACGCGTCGAAACACGCTCTCAGGGTATCTGCGTTTTCCCCGGGCGGGGCATCCAGCGGGGGTAAGTGGGTAGCCTTCGCCTGTGCAGACCGATGCGACTCCACTCACGTTTCAGGATCTGATCCTGCGCCTGCAGGCTTTTTGGGCGGCTGAAGGCTGCGCGATCGTCCAGCCGTATCACACAGAAGTTGGCGCAGGCACGATGAATCCTGCGACGCTACTGCGTTGTCTGGGGCCGGAACCGTGGGCGACGGCGTACGTCGAGCCTTCGATTCGACCGACCGATGGTCGCTAG
>SYIF01000121.1 GCA_005798855.1 Actinomycetota bacterium
ACCTGCTCGCTGAGCGGTTCGAGATCGTTGCCCGCTACCAGGGCGGTAACAACGCTGGCCATACGGTTGTGCACGGCGATGAGACCTTCAAGTTCCACCTGCTGCCCAGCGGCATCCTCGAGCCCGACAAGATTTGCGTCCTCGGTAACGGCGTCGTGATTGATCCCGAGGTGCTCTGTGGCGAGCTCGACGCGCTCGAGGCGCGTGGACGCTCGACGGCTGGTCTGCGGATCTCGATGAATGCGCACGTGATCATGCCCTGGCACCGTCTGCTCGACTCGCAGAACGAGGTCAGCCTCGGTTCCTTGCAGATCGGCACGACGCGTCGTGGTATCGGCCCGGCCTACGCCGACAAGGCGTCCCGCGTCGGAATTCGCGTGCAGGACCTCTTCGACCTTGGCATCCTGCAGAAGAAGGTGGCTGCGGCCCTCGCGATCCGCAACCGCGAGATCCTGCGCGGCCGCGACCAGGGACCGCTCTATCCGAACGCGATCTGCGACGAGATCGCGGTCTACGCCGAGCGACTCAAGCCGTACGCGGCCGACACGTCGCTCTTGATCGACCAGGCTTTGGAGGCCGGCAAGCGCGTGTTGTTTGAGGGTGCACAGGGCACGTTGCTCGACCTCGACAACGGCACGTACCCCTTCGTCACCTCGTCGAACCCGATCGCCGGCGGTGCCTGCACGGGTACCGGCGTCGGACCGACCAAGATCGATAGCGTGCTCGGCATCGCCAAGGCGTACCTGACGCGCGTTGGTGCGGGTCCATTCCCGAGTGAGGCCGACGAAGAGCGTGGCACGAAGATCCGCGACATCGGTGCCGAGTTTGGCACGACGACTGGACGCGAGCGTCGCTGCGGTTGGCTCGACCTTGTCGGCCTGCGCTACGCGGTACGGCTCAACGGCCTGACCGAGCTCGTCCTGACGAAGCTCGACGTGCTCTCCGAGTTCGACACGATTCCCGTCTGCGTGGCGTACAAGCTGCCCGACGGCACGATCACCGAGGAGTTTCCTGCCCACCAATCCGACTTCCACCATGCGGCACCGGTCTGGGAAGAGCGACCGGGTTGGGGTACCGACATCTCTGACGCCACTGAGTGGGAGCAATTGCCACAGGCCGCGCGGGACTACGTTGACTGGGTTGCCGACCAGCTCGGGATTCCCGTCACGCTGGTTGGCGTTGGTGTGCGTCGCGATCAGGTGCTGGCACCGCACGGCATGGATGCGGTGGCGCGGAGCGCGCGTTGAGGGTACTGATCGTTGGCTCGGGTGGTCGCGAGCACGCTCTAGCCGCCTCGATCGCTGCGAGTCCGCACTGCCTCGAAGTGCATGCTGCCCCGGGTAACCCCGGCATCTCGATGATCGCCAAGTGCCACCCCGTCGTGGCCGATGACATCGAAGGTCTTGTCGCGTTGTCGCGCGATCTCGCCGTCGATCTCGTCGTGATCGGCCCTGAGGTTCCGTTGGTGCTGGGCCTCGCCGACGAGCTGCGCCACATCGGCATCGCGACGTTCGGGCCGGGTGCAGCCGCAGCGAAGATGGAGGGTTCGAAGGCCTTCACGAAGCAGCTACTCGATGCGGCCGGCGTGGATACCGCCGAGTCGTACACCGTCACGGATTTTGCGGGTGCTAAGCTGGCGATCGGCGCGCTCGGTGGCGCCTGCGTCGTCAAGGCCGATGGGCTTGCTGCGGGCAAAGGTGTGATCGTCTGCGACGACGCTACCGAGGCGGAGCGCGCAGCCGAAGAGCTGCTCGGCGGGTCGCTTGGCAGTGCGGGCAGTGTGCTCGTGATTGAAGAGCGGATGGAGGGCCCAGAGGTTTCGGTGCTCGCTCTCTGCGACGGTGAGGCCGCTGTGCCACTCCCGAGCGCGCGCGACTACAAGCGCATTGGCGAGGGTGGCACCGGTCCCAATACGGGTGGCATGGGCGCAATTTCGCCCGCACCGGGAGTCAGCGACGAGCAGGCGCAACAGATTGTCGACACCGTCCATAAGCCGATCCTGATGGAGCTGACGCGTCGTGGTATTCGCTTCAACGGCTGTCTCTACGCCGGCCTGATGCTGACCGAGACTGGTCCGCGCGTACTCGAATTTAACGTCCGCTTTGGTGATCCCGAAACACAGGCCGTTTTGCCGCGCCTCGGCGAAGACCTGCTGCCGTGGCTGATGGCGTGCGCCAAGGGCCAGCTCGAAGAGCGGCCGCTCAAAACCTATGGGGGTTCGGCCGTCGCGATCGTGCTGGCCTCGCGGGGCTATCCCGAAGCGTCCGAATCCGGCAACCCCATTAGCGGCCTCGCCGACGCGTCGATCATGCGCGACACCGCTATCTTCCAAGCGGGTACCGCGATCGCACACGGCAAGGTCGTCACGGCTGGTGGGCGCGTCCTCGCCGTCGTCGCACGCGGCGCCGATGCCGACGGCGCACGGGCTGCGGCCTATGCAGCGGCTGACAAGGTGTCGTTCAACGGCATGCAGCGTCGCGACGACATTGGCTCCGACTCGCAGGGCTAGCGGCGAGGTGAGGGGAGCCGCCATCCGGCTCTCCGACTAGTGTCTATAGGGTGATCGCCCGCTACACGCGACCGGAGATGGGCGCCGTCTGGACCGACGACAGGCGCCTCGGCGCATGGCTTGAAGTGGAACTGGCGGCGCTAGATGCACACGTCGAACTCGGCGTCGTGCCAGCCGCCGATGCGGCTGCGATTCGCGCTGGGGCCAAGGTCGATGTCGCGCGCTCGAAGGAGATTGAGGAGCGCACTCACCACGATGTGATTGCCTTTACAGAGACGGTCGCCGAGCAGGTTGGCGAGCCATCGCGTTGGTTTCACTATGGCCTGACCTCTTCGGATGTTGTCGATACGGGTCTTGCGTTGCAGTTGCGCGACGCTGGAGCGCAGTTGCTCCGCGGTGTCGAGCTCGCCCGCGCCACCGTCCTGGCGCGCGCACTCGAGCACCGCGCCACGCCCTGTATGGGGCGGACACACGGCGTGCACGCCGAGCCCACAACGTTTGGGCTCAAGCTGCTCGGCTGGGTCTTCGAGCTCGACCGCGCGCACGCGCGGCTGGCTCGCGCCACCGACGGAGTCAGCGTCGGCAAGTTGTCGGGTGCCGTTGGTGCCTACGGCAATATCGACCCGCTCGTGGAGGAGCGCGTACTCGCATTGCTCGGCCTCGACGTCGAACCCGCCTCGACCCAGGTGGTCGCGCGTGATCGCCACGCCGAATTTCTCGCCGCGATCGCCATCACCGGCTCGTCCCTCGACCGCTTTGCGACCGAGCTCCGGCACCTGCAACGCAGCGAGGTCCGCGAGACCGAGGAGCCGTTCGGCAAGGGACAGAAGGGCTCGTCGGCCATGCCACACAAGAAGAACCCGATCACCTGCGAGCGCATTTCGGGCCTTGCCCGGGTCTTGCGAGGCAACGCTGTGGTCGGCTTCGAAGACGTGCCGCTCTGGCACGAGCGCGA
>SYIF01000122.1 GCA_005798855.1 Actinomycetota bacterium
CGGCTCGTGTGATGAGCAGCAAGAGCCATCGCGAGCGACCGCTGTTGCACGTCCAAACGTATATCCGCGCGCTGATTAGCATCGCGGTCTCCGCGGGGACGCTGTATCTGGCGGCCGCGATTTTGCCCGGCCTCTACCTCGAGGACCCACTCCGCGCATTCGTTGCCGCGATCGCGATCTCCATCGCTAACGCTCTGCTTTGGCCCCTGGTGATTCGCTTCGCCTTGCCGGTCGCCGTGTTGACGCTCGGCCTGGCCGGCTTCATGATCAATGCCGCCCTGATCTGGGTCGTCGTCAATCTGATCGAGGGCATGGATGTGACCGCTTACTGGGTTGCTTTGGTCGTGGCCTTCATGATCACGCTCACAAATACGATCGTGATGAGTCTGCTCGGGATCGACGATGACGATTTCTACTACCGCAATGTGATCCGACGCCAGGCGCGTAAGCACGCTGATGCGTCGCTCAGCAAAGCGGTACCCGGCGTCTTGTTCCTCGAGATCGATGGCCTCGCCGAGCCCGTTATGCGCCGCGCGATTCGTGACGGCAATGTGCCCGAACTCGCGCGCTGGCTCCGGTCGGGAAGCCATCGACTCGAGGGCTGGGAGTGCGACTGGTCGTCGCAGACGAGCGCGAGCCAGTCGGGCATCCTGCACGGCTCGAACGAGGACATCCCGGCCTTCCGCTGGTTCGAGAAGGAGACTGGCACTTTCGTCGTCTCGAACCACCCGGGCGGAGCAGCCGAGATCGAGCGGCGCCATTCCGATGGTCGTGGTCTGCTGGCAGGTGGTGGTGCCAGTCGCGGCAACCTCGTGACCGGCGATGCTGAGCACACGAGCTTTACGATCTCCGCACTCCACGCCCGGCCGACGCGTGGCAAGGACTACTACGCCTACTTCGCCAACCCGTACACCGTCTTTCGCACCGTTATTCTGAGCATGCTGGACATTGGTCGCGAGCTGTATGCGGCGGCTCAGCAGATCCGTCGTGACGTCGTCCCGCGCGTCCACCGCGGTATTCGCTATTCGCTGCTGCGGGCCGTGACTGTCGTAATCCTCCGCGATATTGCTGTGCAGACCGTGATTGCCGACGCCTATGCTGGCCGCCCTGTCGTCTACTCCACCTTCGTCGGCTACGACGAGGTTGCCCACCACTCTGGCATCGAGCGGTACGACGCGTTAGACGTGCTGCGTGGAATCGACCAGGCGTTCGGTCGCATCGTGCACGCGGCCGAGACGGCAGACCGCTCGTACCACGTTGTCGTGCTCTCCGACCATGGCCAGAGCCAGGGCGCAACCTTCCTCTCGAAGTACGGCACCACCCTCCAAGAAATCGTTCATGGCGCCTGTGAGGCCGCCGTGATGGAGAACCCCTTCGGCTCGGACGAGGCCTGGGGCCAGTTGAGCGCAGCGGTCTCGGAGCTCGTGCTCCGCAAGGGATCCGTGCTCGAGCGCATCACGCACGGACACGACAGCGGTAATGCAATCGTGCTGGGACCTGGCCACGAGCTCGCAAGCGATGAGGGCGCCGCGGACGTGCGCGACCTGATCAAGGTGTTGGCCTCCGGCAGCCTTGGCCTGATCTACCTCGACGCGGAGCCCGGTCGACGCACGCTCGAGCAGATCAACGCGACCTTCCCGCACCTGATACCCCGACTCGTCAAGCACAAGGGCATCGGCTTCATCCTCGTGCTCTCCGAGCAGGATGGACCACTCGCAATCGGTGCGCACGGCGTACATCACCTCGATACAGGACGTATCGAAGGCATCGACCCCCTGCTGCCCTTCGGCCCGAATGCCGCCCGCCACGTGCTGCGCACCAGCGGCTTTGCCCATGTCGCGGACATCATGATCAACGCCTCGTTCGACGAGCAGACCGGCGAGATCGGCGCCTTCGAAGAGCTCGTCGGATCGCACGGCGGCCTCGGCGGCGAGCAGATGCACCCGTTCGTCCTCTTCCCCTCCGAGTTTCCCTGGCCCGAGGAGCCGGTCGTCAGCGCCGAGCACCTCCACCGCGTTCTCGTCGGCTGGCTGCACGACCTTGGCCACGACGTTGCGCGCGCCCAACACCTCGAGCGGCTGCAGGAGGAAGCGGCTACTTCGTGAGTACGGGTGCACATGTCGACCGTGACCACCTGACGTGGATCGGCCACGGCACGGTGCTGATTGCGATGGGTGGTACGCGCGTGCTCGTCGATCCGATCCTGCGGCCGCGCGTGATGCACCTCCAGCGCTTTCATCCGATTCCCAAGCACGCGTTGCGCTCACTCGACGCCGTCTTGATCACGCACCTCCACCACGATCATCTCGATCCACCATCGCTCGAGAGTCTCGGCAAGGGCCTACCGATCATCATGCCCGCGGGCTCCGCGCAACTCTTGCGCCGCAAGCGCTTTAAGCGCGTGATCGAGATTGCTGAGGGCGAGCGCATCGAGATCGGAGACCTCAAGGCGACGGCGACCCATGCAGACCATCCCTCGAAGCGCGATCACCCCCTCAGCGGGTCGGCCGACCCGCTCGGATACCTCTTCGAGGGTTCGAAGAGCATTTACGTCGCGGGCGACACCGATCTTTTTGACGAGATGGAACTGATCGGCCCCGTCGACTACGCCTGCCTACCCATCTCTGGCTGGGGGTCGAGCCTCGGACCCGGCCACCTGGATCCCGAGCGAGCCGCCGAGGCCGCCCGTCGCCTGCAGGCCAAGGTCGCAATCCCGATCCACTGGGGCACGCTCTGGCCGATCGGCCGCGGCGAGCCTCCACACGAGCCAGCCGACGAATTCGTCGAACATTGCACGCGCGTCTCGCCCAACAGCAAGGCGCAACTGCTCGAACCGGGCTCGACCGTCGAGTTCTAACGCAGGACCGTACTCAGACGAGTCGTTGCAACTCGATCTCGGTCAGAGCCGGATCGGCATCGCGCAGCGCCTGCACCTGTTCGGGGTGACAGGTGAAGTAGAGAACCTGATGGCGCGTGGCGAGATCGGCGATAACCGCGGCGGCACCAGCGCGGCGCTCGGGGTCGAGGTGCGTGAGGACGTCGTCCATCAGAACCGGAAGCTCGGCGCCACCGTCGTCGTGCAGCTCGTCGACGAGGCCCGTGCGGAGGCAGAGGTAGACGAGCCCAACCGTGCCCTCGGAGAGCTCCGTAAAGGGTGTGGCCGTGCCGTCGGCAGCGATGATCTCGGAGCGTGCGCCGGCCTTCTCGCCATCGGGCATCCGCACCGAGACCCACGAACCATTCGTCGCCGTCTCGATCTGCTGGGCCGCACGCGCAAAGACGCCAGGCTGATGCTCAGCGACGAAACGATCACGGGCACGCTCGACGAGATCGTGGGCAAGTTGGAGCGTCAGCCATTGATCTGCCACACTACGCAGATCGGCTTCGGCATCGGCAGCGGCCTGGGCGAGCGAGGCGAGGTCGGACGAATCTTCGGCGCTCGCCACGAGGGCACGGATACCACCGCGTGCCTCAAGTGCAGCCGCGTGCTCCTCGCTCGCAGCAGCGGCCTCCTGCTCCAGCACGGTGCGCTGCGCATCGGTGAGCTCCGGGTCGAGCGCCTGCGCTGCAGCAACGAGCGCCTCATCGCCCAACGACAACTCGTCGACTCCTCGCTGAGCAAGTGCCTGCCGATCCTGCCATGCCTGGAGCTCATTGCGGCCGGCCGCCGCCTGCGCGCGCCGCTCTTCCAATTGGCGCAAGGCGCGATCGACCGTATCGCGCAACTGCCCGAGTTCGATCGGCGGCTCAACACCGCTCGCCGTCAGTGCAGCCGCAGCTCGCGTCGCGATTTCGGCCGCAGCCGCGTCCTCGGTTTGGGCGGCTGCGCCCGCACGAGCCGCAGCCTGCTCGGCAGTCCGAATCGTGGCGAGTGTCATCAGGATATCGTCAAGTTGGTCGATGCGAAGCTCGCCCGAGAGGCCGAGCCCACCCAGCGCTCCACTCCAAGCAGTCCGAGCCTGCTCGGCCAGCGCCTCGGCCTGCTCGGCGGCTGGTCGTTGGTGGTCACTCGGCGTTGCAGCGGGCGTCGAGCGTCCGGTTCGCGAACTACCAATCAGTCCACCGAGCACGGCCGCTCCCACGATCACGCCCAGGATGCCACCTAGGATCATCGCGGTGATACTGATCGCCCAGCCTGCGCCAATCGCGAGCAGGCTGATCACGATCAACGCCGCACCAAGCCCGCGCCGTGGCATCGCCGAGGGCTGCTCGACGACGACGGGTACGTGGGCAGCGATGGTGCGTGCGGCATCACCAAGACGGGTGGCCTCGCGCTCTGCCTCACGGACGGCCTCAGCTGCCGTCCGCAGCGCTGCCTCGTCGCTAAGTGTGGGCACGGCAGCGGTTGCGGCCAAGCCGACGTGGTTACGGCCGGCCGTCGCCCGCGCGCTCTCATCGGCAACATCAATGCGGAGTTGGTCGGCGCGTCGGCGCGCCTCGACCGCAGTTGGCACATCGCCCAGGAGCGCCCGGAAGGCGCTCAACGTATCGGCGGTCGGCTCCTCCACACCCCCGCCCGTCGGCACCTCAAGCGCAGCGAGTTCGTGGAGTGCTTCGCGCAGTTCGAGCAAACGTTCCAGCCGCTGCAGCTCGAGCGTCGCGGTAACCAATTGTTCGTGGGCAACGGTAACGCGCTGCTCCGCTTCGCCGATCGCGTCGCTCGAACGCTCGACGGTGCCAGCCTCTCGCTCGGCATCGCGCAACGCTCGTCGTGCGGACGTGGCCTGCTTAAGCGCATGCGCATACGGCTGCTTCTCGCCCTGACGCAGGTAGAGCGCATCGGCCCGCTTCTGCAGTCCCTCGAGCACAGGGCCAGCCCCCGCGCCGCCACCGAGCACAGCCGAGGCGAGCACGCTCGCCCTCACCGAGGGGTCGTCGAGCAGCCCCATCCAGGCAAGATCTTTGGAGTCGAAGGTCTGTACGCGATCGAACAGCTCGGCGCTCGCAATGCCGAGCGCGTGTGCGAAGGCGGCATCGCCAACCGGCATGCCTTCGTGGTCCGTCACCGTCAATGTCGAGCCTGCACGCTCGATCCGCAACCGGCGACCATCGTCTGTGACGATGTCGACGCGCCCCGAGCGCTGGCCGCCGCCCTTGGGTTCGCGCCGCGGACCTTCGCCTTGCAGGCGCGGAAAGCCAAACAGCACGCCGCGAATCAATTGCATGGTCGAGCTCTTGCCCGACTCATTCGGGCCATGGATGACGGTCAGGCCCGGCTCGGGCTCGACCACGCGTCCGGCAATGGCTCCGTAGGCGATCGCCTCGATCCGCGCGATTCTCATGCTGCACCGCCCTGCTCGAGCAGCAAGCCAAGCGCGAGATCACGAGCGACTGCGAGTCGCGTTGCGGGGTCTTCTGTGGCTAGCCCAGCGAGGGCACCATCGGTAAACGACCCGGCGAGTGTTTCGAGCAGCTGCTCGGCTGCAGCCGGATCTGCCGCGAGCTCGTCAAACACGGCCAGCACCTCGGCTGCGAAAGCATTTGACTGGCGCAAGTCGTCGAGGTCGACAGCGGGACCAGCAGTCGAGGCAATCCGCTCCCAGACAAGCTCGGCATCTTCCTGATCGTCGAGGGCAGTGCGCAGACCAGCCAGATAGTCGTCGCGTACAAGCACCTCGTGCAGTGGTCCTCGGCCCGTCAACGTGACGCGCAGGAGCACGAGTCGCCCTTCCGCAGCCGACACGACAGCCGCGGCTCGGCGACGCACTTCGCGCTCAAGCGCGGCCTCATCGTCTAGCTCGTCAATCGCAACGTCGATCGCCTCAAAGCGCACGCGGTCCAACTCGACGCGGCGATGGCTCAGCACGCGATCGCCCTCGAACTCGACAACAACGGCTCCGTGCGGGCCGCGCTCCCCCGACTTCGGCGAACGACCCTGCAACGTGCCGGCGTAGACGATCGGCGGCTCGGCATTCTCTTCGGAGTAGGCATGGATGTGGCCAAGCGCCCAGTAGTCCATCCGCGCAGCGACGAGATCGCCAACGCTGCAGGGCGCATAGTGGCCATGCCCTTCGCGCTCGCCCAGCGAGCAGTGCAAGACACCGACGTGCAGACCTGGCGCGTCGCCGTGCTCGAAGGCCAACGCCAAGTTATCCGTCACCTCACGCTTGCCAAACGACACGCCGTGAACCGTAACGGGACCTGTGGGGCCGTCAAACGTCTCGCTCGTCGGCACGTCCTTGCGAAAGACGGTCACACCCTCCAACCCCTGCAGCGGCGAGCGGCCACTGAGCGGGTCGTGGTTGCCGTGGATCGCAAAAACGCGGATGCCGGCCGCGTGCAGGCGCTCGATCCCCCGCCGGACTCGCGAACGCCCACGGGGCGTCCCATCGGCACGATCAAAGAGGTCGCCGGCCAAGACCAGAAACGCTGCGTCTTCCTCGAGGCAACAGTCGATCAGCGCATCCCAGGCATCGAGCGACGCGTCGCGCATGACGTCGTCTAACCCCTCGCGGAGCGTCCCAATGCCCACGAAGGGACTATCGAGATGAAGGTCGGCGGCGTGGATGAAGCGGTTGCTCATGCGAAGGGATCGGGCGGGAGGCCGATGCGACTGTTGTCGCGGGCCTCTCGCCGAACCTTACGCATACACCCGGCTTGCGCCGCGGAGACTACGAGTTAGAGCCGGATTCCGCGAGCTGCTTGCCCGCCATTGCCGTTGCGATCAAGGCGATTCCGTCGAACAAGAGCTGGATGCCGACGAGCAGACCAATCGCCCACGCAGCCGACGATGGCAGGTCGCCAATCACGAGCACGGCAATCAGGATCGAGAGCACACCGTTGACGATCGTCCACCCCGCGTTCGGGACCTTGCCACGCGACGCGATGCCAGCGATCAGGCGCAGCACACCGATCAGGAGGAAGAAGATCGCGAGGATCCACGTCAGCGTGATCGTGCCTGAGACGGGATTGATGATCAGCCAGACGCCAGCAAAGACGTACAACACGGCGAGCAAAGCACTCCAAATACGATGGCCCGTCGAGCCACGCGAGATTGCTTCAGCGACGAACGCCACGGCACCAATCAACAGCAGAATGCCGACGAGGTACGTGATTGTCACGGAGGCCAGCGGCGGCACGATGATCGCGATCGCGCCAAGCACGACCGAGATGATGCCCGCCGTCAGCAGCACCTTCCAGCTCTTTCCGAGCGCGGTCTTGATTTCCGGGGGAAGCCCCGGCATGGCATTGGACATGGTGCCTCCAATAAATGATCAGTTTCGAATATACGCCTAGGAGCGAGTAAATCCTGCCGGCGCTACGTTTTCACCATGCGCCACGTACCCGACACCCTCGCCCAGGACCGCGCGCTCCTGCTCGTTGTCGACGTACAAGAGAAGTTTCGGCCGCATATCGCTGGCTGGGGCGCGATGGTCGCTCACGTCGATGCGTTGATCAAAGGTTGCGTCGCACTCGACGTGCCGATCATCGTCACCGAGCACTACCCGAAGGGCCTCGGGCACACGATCGAGGAGCTCGCTGAGGGCCTAATCGGAGTGGAGCCAATCGAGAAGAGCGCGTTCTCGTCGCTTGGCGCACCCGAGGTCGTCGCGCAACTCGACCAGTTTGGCCGCGACCAGATCATTGTCTGTGGCATCGAGGCGCACGTCTGCGTGCAGCAATCCGCTGCAGACATTCTACGTGGCGGTCGTCAGGCACACGTCGCACTCGACGCGATCGCGAGTCGCACAGCATCGAGTCGCGAGGTTGGCATCCGGCGCATGCGCGCGGCTGGCATGGTGCCAAGCGGTGTCGAGCTGGCGCTATTCGAGATGATGATCAGCGCCGACCACCCGCAGTTCAAGACCGTCTCTGGCCTCATCCGCGACCTCCCCCAATCCTTCTCCTGAGGAGCCCGACATGAGCCTAACCCTGCACAGCCACTCCTTCTCGTCGAATGGCCAGAAGGCGCAGTTGATGCTCGACACCGTCGGTCTCGACTACGCCGTGCGCGAAGTGCCATTCGAGGCCGAGCGCGCCGACTGGCACGTTGCCGTCAATCCGATGGGCGGCATCCCCGCTCTCGTCGACGGCGACTTTCACCTCGCCGAGTCGAACACGATCTTGCGCTACCTCGCCGACCGTGAAGGCCACGAGGATCTCTACCCACGCGATCCCAGAGAACGCGCCACGATCGATTGGATCCTCGACCTGTGGGCACTCGTCGTCCGCCCCGCACTCTTTTCATACGAGTCCGCGCAGTACGGCATCGTGCCCGGCGTCGGCATGTTCGGCAAAGACGCGGCGCCCGAGGCAGAGGTGCAAGAGAAGTTCGACAGGGCCGTGCCGAAACTCAATCAGGCGATGCAAGTCCTCGACCCCGTCGGTCCATGGGCCTGCCTTGGGCACCACACGATCGCCGACATTGCAGCAACGCCCGTGCTGCATCGCATCGTCCACGCACCTGTCGACCTGAGCCGGGTCCCGCGCATGCAGACGTGGGCCGAGGCGTGCCTCGCCATGCCGGAATGGCAGGCGCTGATCCCAACCTGCGGCGTGCCGAACCGCTAACTCAGCAGGCGCCGCCGGCCGGAGCGGCAAAGATCCGCTCGACCAACAGATCGGCCCGCTCCGTGGCCTTCAAGGCAAAGCCGCCCTGCCCCGTGGTGCGCACAATCGTCTGACCCTGCGGTCCAGGCGCCACGCAGTCGGCAACGCCCTCAAGGTTCCAGTACGGCATCCAGCGCACACGCAACAGATACCGACCAGGGGCAGTCACCTCGCCCGTCAACTGATCATGCCCCTGATTCGTGATGGTCGCCATGCCAGGCCCAGTCATCAGCGGCGTCGGGTCTGGCAGTTCGAAAACGTGCCACGCCCCCGTGGTCTCGACAAGTGTCAATCCCGATTGACCAGACCGCAGCAGCGCTGCCTCGGACTTCGCGCCCTCCGTATCGAGCGGAGTGTCGGGAAGCAAGACGTAACGGACGGCACGGGCCCTCAACCACGCCTGATACTCAGCGGCCGTGATGCGCTTTTTGTAGAGCAGTGGATTCTCGGCGAGATCAACCTGGCGATACCAGCCACGCACGAGCGGGAAGCCGGCCTGTGGAATCCAGTATGCCTCCCACCGACCCGACGTCTGCACAACTTCGACGCGATAGTCGGGCGTCTGATGCTGCTTCAAAAACGCCACGGCTGGCTGCCAAAACTGCGGTTGCGTCGGGCGCGAGTCGGTGCGCGTGGCTGCGTCGTAGAGGTCGGGCAGCGCGCCATATCCAAACGAGGCGATCAGCGCGACAACGATCAGGAACCGCGGTCGCCACGACGAGAGCCCTGCGACGATGACGATCATCGGAAACGCGAAGTAGCGGAGCCGCGCCAGGTTGTCACCAACGGGAGTTGGAATCGCAAACAAGAGCAGCGACCCAACCGCCCAGACGATCATCAACCACATAATCAGATGCGCCTCGGGGCGTCGCCGTGCGATCGCCACACCAAGGATCGAGACTGCGAGCACGGCGATCAGATGGCCTACAAGAAACGGGTAGACGCCATCGGAAGGAAACAACCACCCGATCACCAGTTGCAATACGACGAGACCACTGAGCCAAGCAGCAACCACGATTGTACGAGGGTCGCGCCGACGGTGTTCGAGCCAGACCGCGACAAGGATCAGACCGAGGAACACAAACGCGAGCGGGCTCAGCCCAAGCGTGACCGCTCCAAGCAGCGCTCCCAGAACGTGACGATGATTCTGCAACGCGACCAGACAGACCAACATCGCTGCAGCACCGACGGCATAGGCGTACCCGCCTGTAAAAAGCGGTCCCAGCGCAAGCAACGCAAAGACCCGAGAGCCCCAGGCCGCCGCGACTCCCCAACGCTGTACGACCAGCACCGCAAAGCTGGCGGCCGAGGCCACCACGGCGAACAACCCAAGCGTGACCGGCCCAACCACCTGCTGCGGTAGATACGCAAGCGCCGAGTAGGAGATCAGGGGATAGTCGCCGCCGTACCAAAAGTTGTCCCACAGCACCGCGTCACGCTGCACCAACAACGCGCGATAGAGATGAGCCGAAGCGTCGTCCGGGAGCGGCGTCAGCGTCTTCAGCAACACCGCGCCAATCAGGCACAGCAGTGCTGCGATCGCCGCCTCCCGCAGGATCAGCGGGACGCGCGCGAACAGGACGGATGGGGACTCGGAGCGGGCGCTCATCAGTTAGAAGGTAGTCGGCAGACGGCGCCTCAGAGACGTCGTCACCGGATCATCACCCCTGAGTACTGACTGAGCCGCCCTCTTCCTCTACGGCACGTCGGGCACCAGGACGGGCGAGGACGGCGTCGTAATGAGCCGCAACCTTCGCATCGGCCCACCAGCCCGCATCGCCAGGAAGTTCCGTTCCCCACGACGACAGCATCGCGAGGTAGATGTCGGCGATCGAGAACGCGTTGCCCCGAAGAAACGGACCGGAACCAAGCTTGCCGCTGATGTGATCGCGCAGAGCCGCCAACTCGTCGGCGGCGTTCGCCTGCACGAGGTCTGCCCCGTTCGGGTCGTTCGTATACCGCGCGGGGTAGAAAAAGCGTAGGAACGCAGGCTGGATGGTGTTGGTTAGGAACATCAGCCAGCGCATCGTCTCGGCGCGCTCGGCCGTGCCGACCGCCGGAATTAGACCCTTGTCCGCATGCAGGTCGGCGAGGTGCAGGCAGCAGGCAGCCGACTCGGTCAACACGAGATCGTCGACCTTCAGCGTCGGCACCTTGCCAAACGGGCTCAGCGTTATGTAGTCCGCAGGGGCCGTCGGGACGCCCTCATCGGTGCGCTCAACGAGCACGAATTCGTAGTCAACACCGAGTTCCTCCAGCACCATGTGCGGAGCGGTCGTGGCTGTACCGGGGATGCCGTAGAGAGTAATCAT
The DNA here is from genome assembly GCA_005798855.1 of Actinomycetota bacterium. Classification (GTDB taxonomy): domain Bacteria; phylum Actinomycetota; class Thermoleophilia; order Gaiellales; family F1-60-MAGs149; genus F1-60-MAGs149. The sequence goes on from SYIF01000122.1 coordinate 10,863, forward strand.
GCTCCATAGACTAGCGGCGTGGCGCAGCCTGCGCAGGCAGAGCGCACGCAGGTGCCACCCGTAGAATCGGTGCATGCGCCGCCGCCCCGACGCCGACAAGCGGCACCGTGCGCGCAGCGTTTTCTCCCTACCTCTCGTCCTCCTCCTCGTCGCGGTAACCGTTGTCGTCGGCTTGCGTATCAGCGGCTGGTCGGCCTCGACAGGCATCTCCGCCTTTGCGACGGTATTCCTCTCGATCATCGTCCAGGCAACACCGTTTCTCGTGCTCGGAGTGCTCCTGTCGGCCGCGATCGTTGCCTTCGTCCCCGCCGACCTCGCCCAGCGCGTACTGCCAAACAACCGCGCACTTGCCGTGCCGGTAGCAGGCGCCGCCGGAATGCTCCTGCCCGGCTGCGAGTGCGCGTCAGTGCCCGTCGCCAACGGACTCATGCGCAAAGGCGTGCCTCCCGCTGCCGCGTTGACATTTTTGCTTGCCGCTCCTGCCGTCAACCCCATCGTGCTCGCCTCTACGTGGGTCGCGTTTCCCGACGACCATCGCATGGCACTGGCGCGCCTCGTCGCCTCGCTGGGTGCCGCCATGGTCGTCGGCTGGCTCTGGATAATTTTCGGTCGCATCGCCTGGATACGCCTGCCGACAAAGACCGAGCACATAGAGGGATCGCGATGGCTGACGTTTCGCCATGGCGTCGTGCACGACTTCCTTCACGCCGGTGGCTACCTGATCATCGGCGGCCTAATCTCGGCGGTGATCAACGTCGTCTTGCCGGCCAGTTGGGTCGACTCGCTCGCCGAGCAGGTCATCCTCGGCGTGCTGGCGCTTGCCCTATTGGCAGTCGTGATGTGCATCTGCAGCGAGGCCGACGCCTTCGTCGCCGCCAGCTTTACGCAGTTCAGCCCGACTGCACAGCTCGCCTTCATGGTCGTCGGACCGATGGTCGATCTCAAACTCGTAGCCATGCAGGCCGGTATCTTCGGGCGCGACTTCGCCGTGCGCTTCGCCCCAACGACGCTCGTCTGCGCGATCATCGCGAGCATCATCGTGGGCTCGGTGCTGCTCTGACTCGCGCCATCCACATCATGCTGCTGGCAGCGATGCTCGGGCTCCTGCTGCGCCTGCTTGTACGCGGAGAGTACGTCTTCTATGTCAAGCCGAGCCTCTTGCCTGCCCTGATCGCGGCGGCGGTAGTGCTGGCACTGATGACTCTGTTTGTCGCCAAAGATGCCTGGGTCGCGATCGACGAGGGCGAGGGGCACGACCACGGCGATCACGATGGACACGGGCATAACCATGGTGAACCGCGGGCATCCTTGCTGCTGGCGCTGCCTCTGATCGTCGTACTGACTGTCACCCCCGCACCACTCGGAGCCTTCTCGGCGGCACGCAGTACCGGTAGCCCGGCTCCAACCGAGCGTGCGTTTGCACCATTACCTGCTGGTGACCCCGTCGAGGTCGGCGTGCCCGACTTCGTTGCCCGCGCGGGTTCTGAGCAAGGCAAGACGCTTGTCGGGCGCGAGGTACGCCTCGTCGGATTCGTGACCCCAAATCCGGCTGGTGCGTGGTGGCTCACGCGCTTCGTCGTCTCCTGCTGCGCCGCAGATGCCACCTCCTATCGCGTCCTGACGCGCGATGGTCCAAAACTCGAGGCCGATACGTGGGTTGCACTAACCGGCCATTGGGTCGCGGCGGTGGGTACCCCTGACGGTATCCCGACATTGCAGGTCGAACGCCACACCCTGACCCAACCGCCGAGCAATCCCTACGCCGAGTAGCGACGCCGCGTCGTTAGCAATGTCCAGAAGGAGTCTGGCCCCTTCTGGACATTGCTAACCATGCAACCTACGTCTTAGAAGCCGTCTTTCGAGCGGCCAGGAATCCAGTCTGTACCGGCCAGTGGCACTCGAGCCATTGCGGCGGCCTCGATCGTCAACGCAACGAGGTCCTCTGGCTCGAGGTTGTGCACGTCACTCTTGCCCGCCGCACGCGCCAACGTCTGCGTCTCGAGCGTCATCGTCTTGAGGTAGTTGTTGAGGCGCCGTCCACCTAGCTCGGGGTCGAGCCGCTTCGACAACTCCGGATCCTGCGTCGAGATGCCCGTGGGGTCCTTGCCCTCGTGCCAGTCGTCGTAGAAGCCGGCAGCAGAACCGATCTTGGCGTACTCATCGGCATAGGCCGGATCGTTATCGCCAAGAGCAATCATCGCTGCGACGCCAATCGAGACGGCGTCGGCACCAAGTGCCAAGGCCTTCGCGACGTCGGCACCGTTGCGAATACCACCCGACACGATCAGCTGCACCTCACGGTGCATGCCCATCTCCTGCAATGCCTCGACGGCCTCGCGGATACAGGCCAAGGTCGGC
>SYIF01000123.1 GCA_005798855.1 Actinomycetota bacterium
GGCAGCCCGGATAGGCCGCCTGGAGGCGCGAGTCAGGACGCGTTCACAGCCGCATGAATACGGTCGAGCGTCGGCAGCGGCATCAGCCCGTAGTGATAGAAATCGGCGCGCTCGGCACCGGCGGTGCGAATCGTGTCGAGCTTCTCCGCAAGATTCTCAACCGAGTTGCAGTCGACCCCAAACGGTCGAACGATTGCGCCGAGCGGTGCCGTCTCACCAATCAATGCGCGGTAGGCGGCCAGGTCGTCGGCGATGCGAGCCGACGACTTCGCGTAGGCAATTGCCTCAACGGTGCAGTGCGCCGAAATCGCGGCAACATCAAGCCCAAAGCGCCAGGCCATCGCGGGCGCAACATCACCCTGCGGGTCACCGTCGCTGTAGCCCTTGGCTGCGCCCGACGAATCCAAGACGACGAGCCGACCGCCCTCGGCCCGGCAGGCAGCAGAGACATCAGCGATCAGAGTCGTCACCGTATTGAGGCGCGCCCGGAGCCAACCAGCCATCGCACCGTTGACCAATTCGCCCGCAGCGGCGAGCGTGGCGACAGAGCCGGGCGCTGGCACCCCCGTGTCAAACGTCGCCTGCACGATGCGGGCCACCTCAGCTCGGAAACGATCGCTATCAATCCCTTCAGCACTCGCCGCTGCACAACAGGCATCGCAGGAGCAGAGGCCGAGCAAGAAGCGCACGACCTCGCCGGGCTCAAACAGAAAACGCTCGTGATGTAGGCCATGCTCGAGACCGTGGTAGTGCAGCGACTCTGCGATCACCGTTGGCATGCCGGCCTGGACGACGGCACGTGCCAGCGTCTGCGCGTAGGCACGCGACTCGGGTTGTGCGGGGCAGAGTTGCTCGGGGTAGACGTCACCGAAGACATTGCACTCGGCCCGAACCTCAGCGGCCGGCCCCTGCCGATCGGAATGCAGAAAGATCGTCCAGCCATCGATCTCGCGTCCCTGCCGTCGTGCCTCCTCGACCAGCGCTGTCACCGCGCCCGCGGTCTCGGCATCGGCCGCGATCTGCGGTGCGATTGCACTGCCCGCCCAGAGCTGTTCGTCGATGGGGAGCCACAGTCCTGGTGCGAGGTGTCGGACCCGGCGCCCACGTGCGTGGGGGTGCAGGTCGCGCGCTGCGTGGTACGACGTTGCGATCGACAGACCATCGACACCCGCGCGTTCGCACGCGTCGGAGAGCACCTGAGCGGCACCCGCATCGGCAACGTCGACGGCAGAACAAAACAACGTGGTTCGCATGGTGTGACGGTAGCGGAATGGCACGGAAGTTTGCGATTGCAATGCAGACGTCCGCAGATTGGCGTACCGTCACCTAAGCATGATGACCGAGCCCAAGATCGAAGAGGCAGCGCACGTCTTAGCCGACGCGCGCCTCGCACGAGGCCGCTTTGCGAGCCTCCCCGCGCCGCTCTGTCCTCCCGATGAGGCAAGCGCCTATCGCATCCAGGCTGCACTTCACACGCTGCTCAGCACACAAGGCGAGGGCGGGTATGCGGGCCACAAGATTGGCTGCACGACGCCCGTCATGCAGGCCTATCTCAACATCCACAACCCAAGCGCCGGCGGCGTGCTCGAGCGCGAGATTCACCAGAGCCCCGCGACGGTGACGACGCGCGGCACGACGCAGCTTGGTGTTGAGTGCGAGGTCGCGGTCCGTCTGGGCACGGACCTGCCTCCCCACCCCAACGGCGCCCCGTACGTGCGAGGCGAACTCGCGCCCATGGTCAGCGAGTGTCTCGCCACGATCGAGCTCGTGGAGAACCGCTACGTCGACTACGGACAGCTCGACGCCGCCACGCTGATTGCCGACGACTTCTTCGGAGCCGGACTCATCCTCGGCGAGGCGCAGGCCAGTTTCGATCCGAACGACCTCGATCAGACGACAGCCACGATGCTGATCGATGGCAGCGAGGTGGGCTCTGGTCGCGGCAGCGACATTCTCGGCCACCCACTCGAGGCGCTGGCCTGGCTGGCCAATAGCCTCAATGCTCGTGGCTCACTGCTGCGCGCGGGTGAGGTCGTCACGCTCGGCAGCCTCGTCGCGACAAACTGGGTTGAGGCAGGCTCGACCGTCACGATCATCAACGACCCGCTCGGCGAAGTGACTGTGCGGTTTGTCAGTCCGAGCGACTAGCCGCGACCGACGAAGGGCATCGTCGTGGCCATCACCGTCATCGTCTGCACATTGGCAGCGAGCGGCAGATTGGCCATGTAGAGCACAGCGTCGGCCACGTGTTGCGGATCGATCGTCGGCTCAACGAGACGCTCCCCATTGGCCTGGGGTACTCCATCGCCCGAGCGCATGGGCGCCGTTAGGTCTGTTGCTGCATTGCCAATGTCGATCTGGCCACAGGCGATATTGAAAGCTCGCCCATCGAGCGAGGCCGACTTCGTCAGGCCCGTAACACCGTGCTTCGTAGCGGTGTAGGGCGACGAGTTTGGTCGTGGCGTCGTGGCCGAGATCGAACCGTTGTTGATGATGCGCCCACCCTGCGGCACCTGAGCCTTCATCACCCGGAAGGCCTGTTGAATGCAGAGGAAGGCGCCCGTCAGATTGGTCTCGACAACGCGCTGCCATTCCGACACGTCAAGCTCGTCGATCGGCACGCCCCGCGCTGCGACACCGGCGTTGTTGAAGACGAGATCGACGCGGCCGTGGCGCTCGATAGCGGTGTCGAAGAGGCGACGTACGTCGTCGGCACTGGTCACATCGCAGACAACCGCATCGGCGAGTGGGCCGGCTTCGGCGACGACGGCATCGAGCATCGCCTGGTCGCGGCCTGTCACGATCGTCGTCCAGCCATCCGCGGCGAGCGCGAGCGCAACGACGCGACCAAGACCGCGACCGGCACCCGTCACGATCGCGACGCGCGTCACCGGAGTTGCCCACCGAGCTCGTCCTCGATGAAGACGTTGATGATCTCCTCGAACGAGGTCTCGGCAGAGAAGCCGAGTTCACGCGCGCGCGTGGCTGTGAAGTTGCTGGGCCACCCCGCCACGATCCGCATGATCAACTCGTCGGGCTCGTCGTGGATGCGCTGTACGACGGAGTCACCCGCGATGCGTCGCAACGCCTCGATTTCCTCGGCGATCGTGGCGGACAGGCCAGGCATGTTGAGACAGCGTCGCGCCCCAAGTCGCTGCGTGTCTATGGTCGCGGCGTGGCGGAGAAAGCGGATTGCCGAGCGCGGCGAGGCGAACCAGTGGCGCGTGCTCCGCTCGGCGGGCAGCACGACGTCACGACCACTAAGCGGCTCGCGGATGATGTTCGAGAACAGCCCCGAGGCCGCCTTGTTCGCCGCACCTGGCCGCACGCAGATCGAAGGCAGCCGCAGACCAACACCGTCGAGGAGTCCTCGCCGCGAGTAGTCGTTGAGCATCATCTCACCCATCACCTTCTGCGCGCCATAGCTCGTCAGTGGCTGCAGAATGAACTCGTCGTCGATGATCTCCGGGAAGGGCGCACCGAAGGCTGCAATCGACGAGGTGAAGACGACGCGAGGACAGTAGTCATCGCCCTCTCCACGGATCGCTTCGAACAAGAGTCTCGTGCCGTCGAGGTTGATCGAGTAGCCCTTCTCGAAGTCCAGCTCGGCCTCGCCC
>SYIF01000124.1 GCA_005798855.1 Actinomycetota bacterium
CCTGCTCGCATTGATGCGCGACCAGGTCGAGGCCTTGCGACGGCTCGGTAGGACGGACGTGGCCGCTCTGACGAGCGATACCAGCAGCGACGACGTAAACGCGATCCTCGCGTCGCTTGGTGGCAACCAGGGCACGCTGCTCGAGGAGCCGGCGGTTCGCCTGCTCTACGTGGCACCCGAACGCTTTGCGAACGCACGCTTTGCCGAGGCGCTGGCTCAGGCACACGTCGACCTGCTGGTCGTCGACGAGGCGCATTGCCTGAGCGAATGGGGCCACGACTTTCGACCCGACTATGGCCGTCTCGCTCAGGTGCGCGAGACCCTCCAGCCCGGCGCGGTGATGGCCTTGACGGCAACCGCCACCACGGCCACCAGCATCGACATCATTCGCCGACTCGAATTGCAAGATCCAATCGAGATTCACACCGGCTTTGACCGCCCGAACCTCACCTTTGACGCGATCGAGGCGAGTGGCAAGGCGCGGCGTCTGCAGCTGCTCGAGCACGGCCTCAAGATCGAAGCGACCCGCCCGGCGATTGTCTACGTTCGGACCCGCAAAGACAGTGAGATGGTCGCAGAGGCCCTCGTGGCTGCCGGCCTGCCCGCCGAGGCGTATCACGCGGGTCTCGGCCGCGACGTGCGCGAGCAGCGCCAGGATCGATTTATGCGTTCGGACGACGCCATCATCGTGGCTACCACGGCCTTCGGGATGGGCGTCGACAAGGCCAACATCCGTCAGGTCTGGCACTGGGGACTCCCCCAGTCGATCGAGGCGTATTCGCAAGAGTCGGGTCGTGCCGGTCGCGATGGCCTGCAATCACGCTGCGTCCTGTTGCACTCCAGCGGCGACCGCGGCGTCTTAGGTGCACTGATTCGCCGCGCCGAGTTTGGGCCCGACGACGTCAATCGCGTGCTCGCTGCGCTCGCCTCCTTCGCCGATCCCGATACGGGCGCCTTTGCCGTCAACCCAAATGAGCTGACGCGCGCGCTCAGTGGCGAGGACGACAACGTGCGCGCCTGGCTCGCCTCAGCCGAATCGGTCGGTGCCGTCGAGCTCGACCCCGGCTCCAGCCAACTCTGGCGTGGCCGGATGCGCTTTCGTGGACTCGGTGTGGATCGCGCCGATCAGGTGCGCCAGCGCGCTCGGCGCATCACCGGAGGTCGTTGGGACCGCCTCGATGCCGCCCAGTCGTTCGCCGCTGGCACAGAGTGTCGGCGCCTGACGCTGCTGCGCTACTTCGGCGACCAGCAAGACCCTGAGGCGCATGGTCGCTGCTGCGACGTCTGCGACCCCGTCGACGTGCTGGCCAAGACGGCCGCGACGCGGACGCGGTCGGCTCGCAAGGCTGCCGCTCCACCGATCCCCGACGATGCACCCACCGAACTCGTCGCCGCTCTTAAGCAATGGCGCAGCACCACAGCCAAGACGGCTGGTGTACCCGCGTATGTGATCGCCAAGGATGCGACGCTGCACGCGATCGCCTCAACGCAGCCGTCAACCCCTGACGCACTCAGCGTGCTACCAGGTGTCGGACCCGCTTTTCTCGAACGCCATGCGGCCGCCGTGCTTGATGTGCTGGCCGCATACGACGGCCCCCTCGCCGCCTAACAGGCGTCTGGAGCGATCAGTCGAGGACTGCGCCGAACGAGGCCGGTCCGACCAGCTTGGCGTACTTGTGCAGTGCACCTCGGACGTACTTCGGCTCGGGGCGCACGTAGACGGCACGGCGCTTGGCGAGTTCGGCCTCATCGACTTCAAGGTCAAGACGCAACTCGGCGACATTGATGTTGATGATGTCGCCCTCGTGCATCAGTCCGATCGGTCCACCCTCGACGCTCTCCGGGCAGACGTGACCAATGCAGAACCCACGCGTCGCACCACTAAAGCGACCATCGGTGAGCAGCGCAACGGTCTCGCCCATGCCCGCGCCCATGACGGCACCCGTGACACCGAGCATCTCGCGCATACCGGGACCACCGATCGGCCCCACGTCGCGAATCACGATCACGTCGCCATCGTTGATCTTGCCGTCGACCACGGCGTCCATCGCAGCCTCTTCGCCACTGAAGACGCGGGCGGGGCCACGGAACTCGCGAATGCCAGTCGAGGCGACCTTGACGACGCCGCCACCCGGTGCAGCCGTGCCACGCAAGACGAGCAGGCCCCCATCGGCATGAACAGGATTCGAGAACGGGTGCACGATCGCGCCGTCCGCATTCGGAGCGTCCGCGAGCGCCTCGGCCATCGTCTGGCCGGTGATCGTCAGCTCGTCACCGTGCAGGAGGCCCGCGTCGAGCAGCTCCTTGAGGATCGTCGGCACGCCACCAACCTTGTCGAGATCGGCCATCACGTACTGGCCACCCGGCTTGAGGTCGGCAATGTGTGGCGTCATCTTGGCAATTCGATTGAAGTCGTCGAGCTCGAGCTTGACGTCGGCCTCGTGCGCGATCGCGAGCAGATGCAGGACGGCATTCGTCGAGCCACCCGAGGCGTTGACCGCCATGATCGCGTTCTCGAAGGCCTTCTTGGTCATGATCCGGCGCGGGTTCAACTCGAGTTCAACGGCCTGGACAGCAAGCTCGCCGGCCTTGACGGCCCATTCGCTGCGCCACACGTGCGTGGCGGGAGCCGACGAGGAACCAATCGGCGCCATGCCAAGCGCCTCGGCAATCGTGGCCATCGTGTTGGCGGTAAACATGCCACCGCAAGAGCCGGCGCCTGGGCAGGCCTCTTTCTCCAGCTCGTGCAGGTCTTCCTCGCTCATCGTGCCGCGCGCCACGGCACCAACTGCTTCGAAGACGTCCTGAATGTTGACGTCTTTGCCACGGAACTTGCCGGGCATGATCGTGCCTCCGTAGAGGAAGCAGCTCGGCAGGTCGAGGCGCGCCACGCCCATCAACATGCCGGGCAGGCTCTTGTCGCAGCCAGCGATCGTGACGGAGCCGTCGAAGCGCTCGGCGTGCATGACCAACTCGTAGGCGTCAGCGATGTTCTCGCGCGAGACGAGCGAAGCACGCATGCCCTCATGGCCCATGGCAATGCCGTCAGAGACCGCAATCGTGTTGAAGATCAGCGAGACAGCACCAGCAGCATTGGCACCGTTCTGCGCATGCACTGCCAACTTGTCGAGATGGTAGTTACACGGTGTGACCTGGTTCCACGATGTCGCGATGGCAACCTGCGACTTGGAGAAGTCCTCATCCTTCAGACCAACCGCGCGCAACATGGCACGGGCGGGGGCGCGACGAAAACCCTCAGTGACATCAAGACTGCGGCGGCGATGGTCGTTGCTCATAGGCAGGATGATAGGCGAAATCAGGCTGGGTAAATCCCGTGGTGGGATGTCCAGCCCACACACGGGCATCCGCCTACGAACGGAGACGCTGGGAGGACACCACAACCGCGCGGATGTCATGTCCTCCCC
>SYIF01000125.1 GCA_005798855.1 Actinomycetota bacterium
CCACGAGCCCAAGATCGACGACCCCGCAATCTCACTGGCACTCAACCTCAATGTTGGCTACCTCGGCGCGTTGGGCTCGCGTCGCACGCAGGAGAAGCGCAATGCGCGACTTCGCGAAGCGGGCAATACGGACAAGCAGATAAAGCGTATCTACGGCCCTGTCGGCCTCGATATCGGAGCGCACTCCCCCGCCGAGACGGCCGTCGCCATCCTGGCCGAGATCATTGGCTATCGGTCAGGCCGAGGCGGCCAGCCACTCAAGCACACCACGGGTCGCATCCACCCGTCCGAAGAACCCGAGTCCTGAGCCGTGACTGGCGAGCTAATCAGCCCTCCGCTCGACGTCGCGCAGTACCCGTTCACTCACGTACTACGCGTGCGCTTTGCCGAGACCGATGCGATGGGTGTCGTGCACCACGCGTCGTATCTGCCGTGGCTCGAAGAGGCCCGCGTGGCGCTCCTCGCACACGGTGGTCATGATTATGCTCAGGTGCACAGCGACGGTCTCGACCTGGCTGTGATTGAAGTCAATGTGCGCTATCGACAGGCCATTCGCTTCGGCGATGCCGTCACCGTCCACGCAGGCGTGGCCGATATTTCTCGCACACTCCTCCAGATTGCGTACCTGCTTGAGGTTGATGGACAGACTGCCGCGACCGGGGTGACCTCACACGCCTGCGTCAATCGTGAAGGACGTCCGGTACGCGTACCCGAGTGGTTGCTCGACCTTGGTCAGGACACCACTGCCCTCCGTCGCTAGAACGATTTGCCTCCGTCAAGCGACGCGTACAGTTGCCCATTGTTGCCGGTAGCAAAAACGAGGCCCGGGTCTCGCGGATCTATCGCCACTGCCGTCGCCGTCAGCCCACTCAAGAACCAGGTTGCACCCGCGTTCTTGGTCACCACAACCTGGGGTGTCGTGACTGCAATCTGGCTTGGTGTGCTGCGTGCAGCAGCGACGGTCAGGGCATTAGAGATGCCTGCGATACGAAAGAAATTGACGCCAAGATCGTCTGACGCAAACAGGCCATCACGACCGCACGCAACCCACAGACGCTCTACCTTCGGGCCATTGGGCGCGCTGACTGCAAGCCCACGAGGACGGGGACAGATGCCGACCGCGGACATCGGCCACCAGTACCTGCCGCCGTCGTTTGAATAGTGCAAGCGCAGTCCGTCCATCATCGTGATCGCCCAGAGTCGATTACGGCGAGAGTTTCCCGCCAGTTGCGTGACGGTGCCCGGAAACGGCCAGACCATCGTTGGCTGTGCCGCCCCCTGGAGCGAGAAGTCATAGACCTGAGCCGTTGGACCACGCGAAACCATGATCGTGCTCGCGAATGACGCACCAGCAATCGCAGGTGCCTGACCGTTGTCAAGCACCGTCCACGTGCGCCCGCCATCAAGGCTCTTTTGCAGGCCGTAATCACTGCCGATCAGCAGCGGGCCCTGCGCCTCATCCGAGATCAGCATGAAGTACGGCTCCCCAAAACCTGCCGGCAGTGAACGCGCCTTGGGCTCGACAATACACGCCGTAAGACTCGTCGCAACCAGCATGATCAGCACCACAAGAACAGGTCGACTCACGTGCGGAGCACCCCTCCCCGCATGGTCGACACCACAGGAGGCGGATCGAAACGCGCCCCAGCCTCTTCTTCCTCGGCGCGCGAGATTGTCCGACGCACATCACTAAACGACAGGCCAGCCAGCCACAAGAACACGAAGCCGAGACCAGCGCCAAGCGCAACTTCGATCATCTGCAGACCAATCGCAAACGTCACTGCTGCCCCGAACGTGATGCCAAAAGCCTGCGACAACGCCGTCGCGACGGCGAGCTGGAACACCCCAAGATTGCCCGGAACGAGAGGAATAAACCCGACCAGGTTCGAGACCAGAAAAACAACACAGGCCGCCGCCACACGATTCGAATCGCTGTTGAAGGCGGCCAGTGCGAGATAGATGCCAACGATCTGTGCGATCCACGACAAGATCCCGGCCCCAAAGGAGACGACTGCGAGCCGTGGGCGACGCAAGAGCTGCGCGCCACGACTAACGGCATGAAGATGGAACTCGACTGTGCGAAGCGTCGAGCGCCACCACGTGCGTGCATAGTCCTCAGCGATATCGCCTCGCTTTAGCCGCCACCGACTAATGCCTTCGACGACAGCCACCCCGACGACGCCCGCTAGCACCACACCAAGCAAGATCAGCGTGCCACGCCCTGCCCAGTCCGGCACGCCATCCACGCTAAAGACCATCACGACGAGCAAAACTGCGAGGGTGATCCCGAGCACGAGCTGCTCCATCACCACCGTAGCCGTCATCGTTGAAAGCGGCACATCCTGACCATCCTTCGCGAGGCGTTTGCGCAACACCACCATCCGCCCCACCTCGCCAAGGCGCGCGATCAACACGGTGTTGAGCAAGAAGCCAACGAAGATCGCTGGGACGACTGCGCGATACGGCGCCTTCACGCCTGGCACCGAGTCGAGCGACGCCTTCCAAATAACGGCCTTGAAAGCGACCGAGATGAAGTTGGCAATCAGCGACAGAATTAGCAGTGGAATGCTCAGACTGCGTAACGTGTCGACAATGGCGGTCACCTCACCCCGGTCGACTCGAGCCAGACCGATCGCGGCCAGCACGACCACGACACTGGCCACGATCGCCAGGCGACGCCACGAGATCGGCATCGGAGGGTCAAGCGCCGCAATCTCACTCATCGTCACGAGCTCGTAGCCCTCGGCGCGGGCCGCATCGAGAATCGCAGGCAGCGCCTCAGCCGTCTGGGAACGATCATCGTTGCCCCAGCCATCAGCGTCGTGCAAGAGCAGAATCGCTCCGGGTTTGAGTGCCTTCACCGAGCGCTTGACGATTACATCGGCCCCTGGCTTGGCGGTGTCGAAGACGCCCGCCGACCACGCACAGGTCGAGTACCCAAGCCGACGAGCCGTGCGCGACACGAACGGGCTCCGAAAGCCATGCGGTGCACGGAAGACACGAACAGGAGGTGCACCAGACTGCTTCAGTAGACGCTCCGTGCGGTGCAATTGACGATGCACTTGAGCCGGTCCTGCGAACGCAAGTATGCCATGGTCATACCCGTGGTTTCCCAATTCGTGCCCCTCACGAACAATGCGCTCAACGAGCTCGGGGTACTGTTCAACATGCTTGCCCAGCACGAAGAACGTGGCACGGGCACCGTTGACCTTGAGGGCGTCAAGGATGTTCGGTGTCGTGTCGGGCGATGGCCCATCGTCGAACGTCAACGCCACAACCTGTCGACGAATCCGCGACCCGTCGACAACACCACCAAACAGCGGCGAACTCGCCCCGAACATCCCCCACACACCGAGCGTGAGCAGCAAGATCACGCCAACATCGAGCACCCATGCCAGCCAGCTCAGGTCCATCCGACTGAGCACACCGTCGGCGATCGCGGTGGCCACGATTACGACCAAACCGATCACCACAGCCCGCAGGATCGTCTGGTGCTTCGTCACGCACCCGTTCCCTTCTCAAGCAGTGCGAGGTAGTACTCCTCCAGCTGGCCGGCGACCTTCGTCCACGCATACTCGTTGACCGCGGTCTTGCGGCCCTCGCGGCCCATTCGCTCGCGCTCCTCGGGACGCTCGATCAGATACATCAACGACTCAGCAAACCGCTCGACGTTCTCGGCCGGCGAGATCAGGAGCCCCTGTTTGCCGTGCTCCATCAACAACTGAAAGCCAGAGATGCGGCTCGCCACCACCGGGCGTCCACAACTCATCGCCTCGAGCAGCACCATCCCAAACGAGGCGCGTTGACACGGCGTGCAGTGAATATCGGCGGTCGCGTAATAACGTGGCCGATTCCAATTGACGCGCCCCGCCCAGTGCACATCGTTGGAGATATCGCTTGGAACGAGTTTCTGGTAGCGCGAACGGAGAGGCCCATCCCCCACCACGATCAGCCGTACCTCAGGCCCAACGCGGCGACGAACCTCGGTAAAGGCGCCGATCATCGTGTCGAGCCCATTGCGGGGGTCGAAGCGACCGAGAAAGAGGATGTTGAGCTTGCCATCGCGCAGCTCGGGAATCGGGTCGGCCTCCGGCGAGAAGTGGCGGTCGTCGATGCCGTTGGGGATCACGGTGTACTCGTAGGGAAGATAGGGCGCGAGGGACCCGATACAGGCTTCGCTAACCACGATCTTGCCGTCGAGCCGGCTGATCACACGTCGCAGGATCGGCGCAGCAATATCAAAGCCGAGGGTACGCGGGAAGACCGAATGGAAGGTGCCGACTGTGACCGCTGTCTTGGGCGCTGCAAGCACACCGAGCATTGGCAAGATCGGGCTATACGGCGAGTGCACATGGACAACATCGACCTTGCGCTCTTTGAAGACCTTGCGCAACTTGCGACGCAGCAGCGGATCGACAACGTGATACGTCTGCGAGGCATTGCCATAACCAGGTAGCGCCGCACCAACGCGGACGATCTCGAAGGGGACGCCGTCCTCGGGATGAATTTCGCCGTCAACAATCCCTGGCGGACGCACGACGTTGCCCGTCACCACAGTCACCTCATGCCCGCGTCGAGTCAACTCCGTGGCCTGACCATGGACGTGCTCGGTAATCCCGCCGAGATGCGGGTAGTAGTAGTCGGTGACGATGGCGATCCGCACGCTCTGTGCATCGTAGCCTCGCCCTCGCGGTAGCACTCACGCCCGTGTGCTGCTGGAGTTTTTTCTGCGCGCGCTATCATGCGCCCCGTGCCAACGTACGAATACAAGTGCGCCGAAGGTCATCTGACTGAGGTCTTTCAGAAGATGTCGGACGAGCCACTGAAGAAATGTGGTATCTGCGGCAAGAAGGTTGAGCGCGTACTATTCGCGCCGTCGATCCATTACAAGGGCACCGGGTTCTACTCCACGGACTACGGCAAGGGTGGCAAGAAATCACGCACCGAAGCCAAGTCTGAGGGTGGCGACACGAAGAAGTCCGACTCTGGCGGTGCTAAAAAATCGGATTCTTCCAGCAGCTCGTCGAGCGATACGTCGAGCAGTACGCCTGCTCCCAAGAAGTCCGACTCTTAGAGCCCGCTGACGACGACGCGTCCCGCGTCGGCGACTGCTTGGAGTCCGGCTGGGAGGTCCCAGTTCGCACGATCGGCCTCTTCGACCATGTTCGAGATCGCCCTCAACTCAACACACGGGACACCCGCCTCCGCAGCCGCACGCAACACGGCAAAGCCTTCCAGCGCCTCGACCTCGCAGTCGCGACTACCACCGATACGAGCGGTCGTCGCGATCGGCAGTTGCCGCGCATTGGGGAGCAGCGCAGCAACCCGAGCCAGCAGCTCTGGATCTGGCACGCAGGTCGTAATCAGTGTGGGAACCGCGGCCAGCAGATCGCTATAGCGACTCTCGGTGCCGATTACGACGTCACCAATCTCCAACGCACTTGCGCGCCTGGCACCAGCAATGCCGACGTGCAGAATTGCGTCAGGTGGATCATTGGCAAGGTGCGTAGCCGTCGCAATCCCCGCCTCAACAGGCCCGATGCCAACGGCGAGTTGCTCGTGGTCGGTAGCCCAGACAAGTTCGGGCAGAGTGGCGGCGAGGATCAGGACACGCATTGCGCTAGCGATTGTACGGGCGCTGCGACGCGCGAGTCCAAGCTGCCCTGATTTCCCACTACACTCGGCGTATGAACATCTTGGTGCTCCAACACATCGACTGTGAGCCGCCCGCCGCGTACGGCAGCGCGCTTGCAGCCCGCGGCCACGTGCTCTTGCCCGTCGAGGTTGACGAGGGTGAGCCGCTGCCCGACTGGCACGACTTCGGAGCAATCGTCGCGATGGGCGGCCCAATGGGTGTCTACGAGGATGCTGCCTACCCGTGGCTCGTCGCCGAGAAGCAACTGATCGGCGACGCGGTGAGGGCCGGCCTCCCCTACTTTGGCGCCTGCCTGGGCGTGCAGCTGCTCGCGGCGGCACTCGGCGGTCGCGTCTACGCCGGCGAAACCCCCGAGGTTGGTGTGCTCGACGTGATGCTGACGGAGGCGGGCCTCCGCGACCCCGTCGCCTCGATCCTCCCTCCCAGCTTCAAGGCTTTGCAGTGGCACGGCGACACCTTCGACCTCCCCGAAGACGCGGTCAGCCTCTTCTCAAGCCCTGCGTACGCCAACCAAGGCTTTCGTTTCGGCGAGGTCGCCTACGGCGTGCAATTTCACCTCGAGGTCGACCAGCACCTGGCAGATGAGTGGGCGCAGATCCCGGCCTACAAGACCGCAGCCGAATCGGTGCTCGGACCCGGTGGCCTCGACCAGCTCCTAGCCGGTGTCCTCGAGCATTCGGAACGCATGCTTCCACACGCCCATGTCCTGATCGATGCCTGGCTTGATCAGATCCTCGAACACGGGCACGCGTGATGCCACAGCCATCTATGCGACTCTCCCAGTTCTGGCATCCCATCGCGCGCGTCGAAGATGTCACCGAGCAGCCCCAGCAATTCGTGTTGCTTGAAGAGAAGCTCGTTGCCTTTCGTACCGGCGCCGGCATCAGCGTCTTCAAAGACCTCTGCATTCATCGTGGCGCCGCGCTCTCACTCGGTGAGGTCGAGAACGGCTGCATCGTCTGCCCGTACCACGGCTGGCAGTACGACTCGACGGGCGCCTGCGTCAAGATTCCCGCCCAGCCCGACAAGCCAATTCCGGCGGCGGCGCGCGCAGTCGCCTACCACGTGGCCGAGCGTTATGGTCTTGTCTGGGTTGCGCTCGAGGATCCGATTCAAGAGATCCCCCATGTTCCAGAGAATCTCGATCAGAACTCGACCTTCACGACGGAAGTGTTCAGCGTCCTCGAATGGAATACCTCGGCTGGCCGTTCGACCGAGAACTCGATGGACGTTTCGCACTTTCCCTTCGTCCACCCGGAACTACTCGGCGATCCCGACGCACCTCAGCAGGACCCGTACGAACTGCATGCCGAGGACTGGGGACAGTGGTTTTGTGTCCCCAACCAGTTCTGGCGCAGCGTCGATGGCACGCAGAACTCGCGGATTACCTACGTCTACACGCACGTCTATCCGTTCACGATGCACCTCTACGTGACGGTTGATGGCGACACCTCCGGCAACGTGATGTCCGTGATGGTGATCGCGTCGCCAACCGCTGCGAAGAAGACGAAGGTGTTCCGGATCGCCTTCCGCAACTACATCGAAACCAACGCGAACTTTGTCAGCGACTACCTCTTTATCCTCGAACAGGACCGCGTCGTCGTCGAGAGCATTCGCCCCGAGGAGATCCCCGCTTCGCTGAAGGAAGAGCTGCACATCAAGGTGCCGGATCTCTCCTCGATTGCCTTTCGGCGTTGGCTCGAAGGCGTCGATGTGCAGGGCCTCGCAGAGGTCTGAACGAAAACGGTCCCAATCTGACCTCCTGCTTCATCGAGGCCACCAGTCACGACCACCAAAAACCCGCGCCACCTCCGCATATACTACGGCCGTGCCGCTCGCCTCGCTGATCGCTCCTATCTTTGCGAGCCCGCTGTCGTTCCTCAAGCCGGACGAGATTCTCAATAATGCAGGTGGTCTTGCCATCTGGGTCGCTGCAGGAATCATTTTTGCAGAGTGTGGATTGCTGATTGGCTTCTTCCTGCCGGGCGACTCGTTGCTTTTCGTCGTCGGACTTTTCGTCGGCAACGGCGCCATTGGCATGCCGATCTGGGCGACGTGTGTGATCCTATTTGTGGCAGCCATGGCTGGTAATATGGTTGGTTATTGGATCGGCCATCGGGCTGGTCCGACGTTGTTTCAACGCGAGAATTCGCGCATCTTCAAACAGAAATACGTCGACCATACGGAGGAGTTCTTCAACCGCTATGGCGCAGTGGCGATCATCCTCGGCCGCTTTATAGCAATCGTGCGCACGTTTATCCCCGTCTTGGCTGGAGCCACCAAAATGGATGTTCGGCGTTTTGCGCTGTACAGCGTGATCGGCGCCTTTATCTGGACTGTTGGGCTGACGATGCTTGGCTACCTGATCGGCAACGTACCCGTGATCAAGAACAACCTCGAGTACGCGATCATCTTGATCGTCATCGTCAGCACCGCCCCGATCGTGATTCACCGCCTCAAGGCGCGTCGCCGATCAACTTCCTAATGGGGTCAAACCCTTTTAGGAAGCTGATCAGAGCAAACGCGAACCGCTCGGATCGACGAGTCGGTCGGCCATAACCGTTGCCGTCACCGGACCGTCGAGCGTCTCGACCAGCAGCTGATCACCCTCCGCTATATCGGTCGGGAGGTAGGCGTAAGCCAGC
Organism: Actinomycetota bacterium; assembly: GCA_005798855.1. Taxonomy (GTDB): domain Bacteria; phylum Actinomycetota; class Thermoleophilia; order Gaiellales; family F1-60-MAGs149; genus F1-60-MAGs149. Next base: position 8,302 of record SYIF01000125.1, read on the forward strand.
ATACGTTCGACGCTATAGCCGTAGGCGACCGACCGCAGCCGACTGAGCGCCTCGCCGTCGCGCAACACGACCTCGCCTCCGTAGGCCGAGACCCAACCGCCATCGCCTAAAGCGAGCGTACGAATGCGTGTCGTGAAGCCCTCTTCGCGACGCACCAGGAGGACATCGCGACCGACGTAGTCGGCGTCCTTCTTGGCACAGAACGCAAGGCCAGCCTGGTCAGGTGTGTCATTCGGCGTCAGGTCCGTACCGATGTAGCGGTAGCCCTTCTCCATTCGCAGTCCATCGAGCGCGCGATAGCCACAGACGCGCACACCATGCTCTGCACCGGCGGCAATCAGTCGATCCCAGACGGCGACCGTCCAGGCGGGGTCGACGTAGATCTCGTAGCCAAACTCGCCCACGTACGTGATGCGTTGCGCGAAGGCTGGCGCCGAGCCAACGACGATCTCCTGCCCCATACCAAACGGGAAGGCCTCATTGCTGAGGTCCGCAGTCGTGGCAGCGGTCATCACCGCACGGGCGTGCGGACCCCAGATGCCAATCACCGACAGTCGATCGCTCACGTCGATCAATTCGACGTCGAGTTGGAGACGGTGAGCGATGCCTTGCAGCCAGCCGAGATCGGATGCAAGCGCACCGGCTCCCGTCACCATCCGGAAGTGATGCTCCGCAAGGCGCGTCACCGTGACGTCCGCGATCATGCCGCCGCGATGATCCAGCATCTGCGTGTAGATGACACTGCCGATCGCTCGATCCATCGAGGCATCGCAGGCAAACTCGACGAGCGTCTCCGCATCGGCTCCCTCAATCGAGATCTTGCCGAAGCTGGACAGGTCGATGATGCCGACCGCCTCCCGCATCGCGCGATGTTCTTCGCCGACGAGGTCGAAGAAGGGCGGCTTGCCCCAGCCCCAGGCACGCTGGTCGGCGCCCATGCGACGCCACGGCTTGCCCGGATCGATGTAGTCGGCTCGCTCGAAGCCCGACTTGACGCCGAACACGGTGCCGGCCTCTTGGAGGCGACCGTGCAAGGCGGAAAGACGCGTCGGGCGACCCCACTCGTCTTGATCGAACGGATAGCGGAGGCGGTAGTAGTAGCGGTAGGCCTCTTGCGCCGCAATTGCCGCGTGCTGCGGATCGCGGTAGACGGAACCGAAACGCCACGGCCGGTAGCCTGACACGTCGAGTTCGGTCTCGCCCGTCGTGATCCACTCGGCAATCGTCTTGCCAATGCCGCCGGCTCCACCAAAGCCATTCAGCGACAGCCCTGCAGCCATCCAAAAACCAGGGACACCAGGCATCGGTCCAAGCAGCGGGTTGCCATCGGGCGTCATCGCATCGGGATGGCAGACCAGGCTGACAACACCGGCCTTCGCGAGGAAGGGGAAGCGCCGAATCGCGCCCTCCATCAACTGGGCGAAGCGCTCTTCGCTTGGCGGCAGCGAACGCGCACTGTGCTCCCACGGCACGCCATCGACCCATCGCGACGGTGCGTCAGGCTCGTAGCCGCCGAAGAGAATGCCGCCGGCCTCGGACTTGCCGTAGACGAGATTGTCGGGATCGCGGAAGCACGGCATGTCGCGTGGCAACTCGAAGCCATCGACTGCGTTGAGCGCGATGTGCTGATGATCGACCGGCGTCGACGGCACCCACGTGCCCACCATCGCGGCGATCCGCGGCGCCCACATGCCCGCGGCATTGACGACACATGGTGTTGCGATGCGGCCCTGCTCGGTGACGACAGCGGTGATCTCGCCGTGCGCGCCTCGCTCGATTGCCGTCACGCGGCAGTGGCCTCGAATCTCGACGCCGAGCTCGCGGGCGGCGTTCGCCAAAGCGTAGGTAGCACGGTGTGGATCAAGCCAACCGTCTTGCGGAACCCAGAGGCCACCGTAGAGGCTCTCGGGCGACGCCGCTGGCATCTTCTCGAGCGACTCCTCGGGAGACAGGAGGTCGACCTCCATGCCAATGCCGCGGGCGCGCGAGGCGCCGCGCTTCATCTCGGCGAGTTGCTCGGGTGACGACGCAATCCGCAGCGAGCCTGTGGTCTCGAAGACCTCGAGCTCGTTGAATAGCTCGATCGAATACTTCCGAAACCGCATCATCGTCTGCGAGGGGTTGAACTGCGTGACCAGACCAGCGGCATGGCACGTCGACCCACTGGTCAACTCGCCCTTCTCGATCAGCACGACCTGCCCAGCGCCCGCTTTTGCTAGGTGATAGGCAATGCTCGCGCCCGTCACTCCCCCACCAATCACTACAACGTCGGCCTGGTCCATCTGTACTCCTAGAGCAGCACGCGGCTGCGGTTGGGGTCGTAAAACGGTTTGAGTGACGCCTCGACGGCGAAGCGTTGACCATTGACTTCGACGGCGTAAGAGCCATCGTTGATCCACGCGGCACTGACGCCCTCTGGATTACGTGCATAGCCGAGAGCCACGGCGCCACCAACGGCGTGACCGTAGGCCGCACTCGTCGTGTACCCGAGCGATTCGTCGTTGCGCCAGAGTCGTTCGCCACCCCAGAGGGTGACGCTCGGCTCGGTGACCATAAACGCCACGAGGCGCTTGGTCAGTGCGTCGAGACCCGCGTCGCGCTGCGCGAGGAGTGCCTCGCGGCCCACGAAACCAGCGGGAGTGTCCCAAGCGATCGCGAACGATAACCCAGCCTCGATCGGCGTCTCGTCTGGCGAGAGCTCGTGGCCCCAGGCGCGGTACGCCTTCTCGAGACGAAGCGAGTTGATCGCGTAGTGCCCTGCCAACTGCACACCATGGTCGGGAGCAGCGGCGAGCAGTGCCTCGAGCACCGTTGTCCCGTAGTCCGATGGAACATGCAACTCCCAGCCGAGTTCGCCCACGTATGTCACGCGCGCCGCGTGGACGCTGGCACCAGCGATGCCGAGTTCGCGCACGGCTCCAAACGGGAAGGCCTCGTTCGAAAGGTCGCCGTCGACGAGTGGCTGGAGCAGCGCCCGACTGCTGGGGCCCATCACGCTCAACACGGCCGATGCAGCCGTCACATCCTCGACCACGCAGTCGCGGCTCTCGGCGCCACGTCGCACGTGCCAAAGATCTCGGATGCGCTGGGCAGTGCCCGTAATCAGGCGAAAACGATCCTCTGCCAGCCGCAATACGGTCAGGTCGCTAACGAAGCGGCCGCGCTCGTCGAGCATTGCCGTATAGACCAGCGTGCCCGGATCGACATCGACGTCATTGGCACAGAGCCGGTTCAACACGCGCACGGCGTCGACTCCAGTGACCTCGAGCTTACCGAAGCCCGACTGGTCGAAGATCGCGGCCGACTCGCGACAGGCGAGGTGCTCCGCGCGATGCTCGGCAAACCACGATTGCCGACCGAAGGAGTAGTCGACGGTCGGGGTGGTGCCGACATCGCCAAAGAAATTCGGTCGCTCGATACCGGCCTTCTCGCCGAACCACGCTCCCTGCGCCTTGATCACGTCGTGCACAGGCGAGGTGCGCAGCAGACGCCCTGTCAACAGCTCGCGATTGGGGTAGGCCATCAGGTAGTGCGTGCCCAGAGCCTCGGTCACACGCTGGCGCAGATACTCAAGGTTGTTCTGCTCGGGTGCGAAACGCGCAGGGTCGACCATGCTCAGGTCGTACGGCGGGTACCCGTCGATCATCCACGCAGCCAGCGCCTCCCCGACACCGCCCCCAAAGGCCATGCCGGCGGAGTTCATGCCCGCGGAGACCCAAACACCGGGGACGTTTGGAGCCGGTCCGAGCATGAAATTCGCGTCGGGTGTAAACGACTCCGGACCGTTGACGAACCGTTCGAAGCCGACCTCCTCAAGAATCGGCAGGCGATGTAGGCCCGCTTCGAGTGGCGGTCCAAAATGATCCCAATCGTCCTCAAGCAGTTGGAACGAGAAGGGGTGCGGCACGGGATCGACCTGCCAGGCCTTCGTAACTGCTTGGAACGCACCGAGCCGAATCTTGTTGTGCACCGTCAGGTAATACGTGCAGCCATCGGCATCGCGCGTGCAGGGATACATGTCGATGTCGCCGACGATGGGGTTCGAGTCGGCGTAGTGATGCTCGACGGGCGCCAACGGAATGCTGATCCCAAACTTCTGCCCCAAGTCGTGCGACCACATGCCACCGGCCAGCACGATCTCCTCTGCCTCCAGCACGTCGCCCGAGTCGAGCAGCACTCCCGTGGCACGACCGTTCGCAACTTGGAGGCCCGTTACGCGCACGTGTTCACAGATCGTGGCGCCACGCATCGCTGCACCCTTGGCGAGCGCTCGAGCGACGCCTGCCGGTTCGACCTTACCGTCGTCGGGAATGTGCAGCCCCCCGACGAGGTCGTCGCCGTACTGCAGCGGAAAGAGGTCGATTGCCTCTTGCTTGCCGACCATGTTGACGTCGATCCCAAGGTGCTGAGCCATCGCACCGGTGCGGCGGTACTGCAACATCCGCTCCTCGTTGCGCGCCACGTACAACGTCCCGCACTGGCGCCAGTCGACAGCCTCGCCCGTTTCGGCTTCTAGGCCCGCGTAGAGCTTGGCCGACGCGTCGCACATCTGCGCGAAGGTACTGCTGATGCGAAGACGCCCAACCATGCCCGCCGCATGCCACGTCGTACCGCCACCGATTTCGGACTGCTCGAGCAGCACAACGTCTTGCTCGCCGGCTTTGGCGAGGTGGTACGCGATGCTGGCGCCAATCACACCACCGCCAATGATGACGATGCGTGCGCGACTCGGTACAGTTGCAGTCATGAGGACACCTGTCTGGACATGTACAACTCAAGGTCGCAGACATGTCTAGTCATGTCAAGAGCCAAGGCGACGAAGTTCTCCGCGCCGTTACCCGCCGCTTTGCCGCGCTTGACGACGCCCAGGCCGCACACATTCGTCTCGCCGCGGCACTGCGCGAGACGATCGACGCCGGCGACCTTCGCCCCGGCGACCCACTGCCTGGCGATGCCGCGTTGAGTGACGCAACAGGCCTAGCTCGCGGCACGGTCCGCCAGGCCGTTGGCACGCTTCGTGGCGAAGGCCGAGTGCAGACGCGCCAGGGCGCACGCACCACCGTACTCACCCGCCCGCGCCTGCAGCCATTCTCCGAGTTGCTCTCTTTCTCGGCCTGGGCTCGCACCATCGATGCGGTCCCCAGCGCCCGCGTCGTCGAGCTCGCCCGAGGCGTCGCGGACGACACCGCCGCTGACGCACTCCACCTTGCACGCGACGAACGTGCGTGGTCGCTACTACGAGTCCGTCTGCTCGATGGAGAACCGACGCTCGTTGAGCGAGCGACCTACCCCGAGACGATTGGCTCGCTCCTCGTCGATGCCGACCTTGAGCGCGGATCCGTCTACGCGGCCCTCGCCGAACACGGCGTCGTCGTGGCCTCCGGCCACCATCGCATCAGTGCTGTCGGCGCCGATCGCCAGACGGCTCTGCTGCTCAACGTCAAGGCCGGAACGCCGCTCCTTCGGCAAGAGCGTACCGTCTATGCCAGCGACGGCACACCGCTCGAACACTCGGACGACCTCTGGCGGGGCGATGCGATCGTGCTCGACGCTGCCAATTCCGCGCAGGGTTCGCTGCTTTCGCGGCGTTCTCCCGACGGGGTCTAATTCCCCGCAGCAGACCGGTCAAAGGTTTGCCGTCAGATTTTCGCTGCTGACGCGTTCTCCGTAGCAGTTTTGGTGATCCGTTGATGAGACCGGGCGCAGAGGTTCCTTCACGAACGAGACCGGGCGGTCGGCGACGACGACCCGCCGATCGGCCGGTTCCGTTTAGTCCTAATACACTGGCGCCATGCCCGACTGTCGCTTTGAAGAGGTCTCTGCTCGCATCGATCGCTTTACGCCCGACGAGCGCACGGACCGACCCGTCCTCGGAGCGATCCGCGGGACCGCCGGCACGCTGATCGTCGACGGTGGGGCCTCCCCTGCGCACCTTGGTGCTTTCGCCACCGAGCTCGCAGCCCACGATCGCGCACCGATCGTCGGGATCGCCCTGACGCATTGGCACTGGGACCACTCGTTCGGCTCGGCCGCACTCGACGTGCCCGTGATCGCCTGCGAGAAAACCGCCGCGGGTATCGCCATCCAGGCCGCCTACGACTGGTCCGACGCAGAACTGGAAAAGCGCGTGCGTGATGGTCTCGAACTCGCATTCTCCCTCCCCCACATCCGGGAGGAACTACCCGACCGCAGCGACCTGCGCATCGTCGTGCCGCAGGTCACCTTCGCCGAATCGCACGACGTCGACCTTGGCGACACGACAGTCGAGTTGCGTTGGGTCGGTGGCGACCACGCCGACGACTCGGTCGTGATCTGGGAGCCCGAGGATCGTGTGGTGTTTCTCGGCGACGCGCTCTATCAGTGCCTCTGGGGCGATCCGGCCTATCTGACGATCGCTGGTACGCGCGCGCTGCTCGACCGCCTCACACGGTTCGATCCCGTCTACGCCCTTGAGGGACATGACGAGAACGTCGCCGATGCGGCTGCGTACGCGTCGCGCCTCAGCGAATTGCACGCCGCCTGCCGCCTCGTCGAAGAACTTGGCGATGGTGCCGTCGCGGCGGCGGGAGACGACACCGACCTGGTCGAGACCGTCGGTTATCTCCTCGCCGGACGCTGAGCCTTAGCCCAGTTCGCTCGTGCGCCGCACGATGTAGGCATCGAGTTCACGCAAGATTGCCTCGTCGATCGGCGGCGACACTTGGGCCTCAAGGCGGTTGCGCCAGATCTCCTCGGCCCGCTGCTCAGCCGTCAGTCCACCGGACCGCGTCCAGCGATCAAAGTTGGCGGTCGAGGCGAGCGTGGCGCGGTGAAAGCACGTGCGAAACCGCTCCATGGTGTGCTCGACGCCGAAAAAGTGCCCAGCCGGTCCAACTTCGCGGATCGCATCCAACGCAAGCGTGTGGTCGTCGACGATAAACGGCCCGTACTCGACCTGCAGCGAGGCGATCAGGTCGAGATCGGCAATCACCTTTTCGAAGCTGGTCACAAGCCCAGCATCCAACCAGCCCGCTGCGTGCATCACGACGTCTGCCTGCGCGGCAAAGGCGGCGCTCATCACCTGCATCGACTCCCAGCCCGCTTGGGCATCCACGGTTTGGCTGGTCGTCAAGCCGCCACCAAGTGCGCGCCAAGGCAGGCCATAGTGGCGCGCGAGCTGGCCACCAACGAGCAGGCTCATCCCAATCTCTGGTCCGGCAAATCCGGCCGCACCCGACTGCATGTCGGTGATAGGCAGTCCGCCACCCAGCAAGACGGGTGCACCTGGGCGTACGACCTGGATCAGCGCGATCGCCGCAAAGGCCTCGGCCAGCAACAGTGCCATGCCGCCAGCAAGCGTGACCGGAGCCATCGCGCCAAGCATCGCGCCTGGCATCACGATCGCTGCCTGATTGTGTTTCGCCAAAACCAACATCGCGTCGGTCATCCGCCCATCCCAACGCAGCGGCGAGTTGGAGTTGAGGATCGCAGTCATCACCGTCCGACCAGCGAGGCCTTGAAACAGGATCTCTGCCATTGCCACGCTGTCCTCAGCCGCCTCTTTCGACGAGACGGCCGCCATGAAAGGCTTGTCGGAAAGCACGGCGAGCGTTCGCACGAGCAGGAGATGTCGGTGCTCGACCGGCACGTCTTGCGGTTCGCAGACCACGCCGCCGGCCGAATCGAGTTCGGGCGCATCTTGGATCAGCGCCACTAGGTCGGTGAGGTCGGCGAGTGTCGCCGACGAGCGCTGGCCGGCGCGACGGACAAACGGTGCGCCATAGGCCGGCACGAACGACATCAGGCCCGAGCCAATCGGAATCGATCGCTCAGCATTGCGTCCTTCCCAGACAAAACTCGATGGCGCCTCAGCAACCTTGCTCGCAACCCAGTCGGCGTCGAAATAGACCGTCTCACCCTCGACCCTTTGGCTCGCCTCGGCAAAAATCGCCAGTGCCTCAGGGTGCTCGAACTGCACGCCCATCTCGGACACGATCTCGCGCCAGGCCGTATCGAGTTGCGCGATGTCGGTCGCGGACATGAGCTCGACGGGAGGACGAATCGGAGTAAACATTACGTCGTCAGTCTACAGCCCGCCAACGCTTTCAATGCGAATCCAACAATCGCGGGCGGGAGCGAGCCGCCGCCGACGCTCCCGCAGTTGCTCACTCCCAGCCGTTCGGCGGCTTTGGGACGGCGTTCTCGTAGTCGAGTTCGTGCGTCGCCACAAGGCGCGCACCGGTCTCGCGCTCGATCGCCTCGATCCGATCCCACGATGCGAGCATTGCCTCGCCATTCCAGAGCACACCCGGCAGGCGCCGCCCGCGCATCGGGGCGATCAGATAGGCAGCGTCGCAGAGCAGAAAGGTTGGCTGGCTCGGCGTATTTGCCCAGAGTGACTGATGCCCGGTGGTATGACCCGGCGTCGAGTGCGGCACGAGCGCACCGTTACCGAAGATGTCGTGCGTGCCCGTCACGGGCCGCCAGTCGACGCCCGCGGAGAAGTCGTCGACAAGGTAGATCTCGGCCTGGTCATGCGTGCGATCGAAGGCGTAGTCAAGCTCGGACTGCTGGATATAGACCGGCGCATGCGCAAGGTGTTCAAGACCACCCGCATGGTCGAAGTGCAGGTGCGACTGCACGACCACGCTGATGTCTTCCGGCGTCATCCCGATTCGCGCGAGACAGCCAGGCACGGTGTCGTCCGGCTCGAGCAGCGCCTCGAAGACATCCGCCATCTCGCCAAGCCGCGCATGTGGATCCGTACGCAGCGTCGGGTGCGCACCGGTATCGAGCAGCACGTTGCCCTGCGGATGCGTGATCACGTACATGTAAAACGGGTTGTAGAGCGCCTCGCCGCCTGTGGATGCTCGAAGTCGAAGATTCCGACATCCTGAAGGTCTCCCCCGCAGTGCAACGCGTAGATTTTCATCGCAGCAACTTACTGCAGCGAGTACCGAGCATCAGCAGCCCATGTCATGTCTGCACCGAGCACGCATGCCCTTCGACGCGATCACGAGATCCGCTCAAGCCCACGAATCTGATCAAAGCCACGATCAAACGATGCGATCTGTGTGATGCCGTAGCGCTCCATGATTGCGACATGGAGCGCGTCCCGCGCGTCGATGGCCCGCTTCCCGTTTACAACCTCGTAGGCGCGCCGGACATCAATTCGCTCGATTGGATAAACCTCATCGACCAAGACATCCAGGTGCGCAAACCCATGAGCGATTGTTACCTCTCGATTGATCGCTCGATAACGGTGCAAAATCTCTTGATAAACCTCTGCACTCGTCACGAGCCGTTTACCAGTCAAGACGAGCTCATCACAGAGCCGCTCCGCCCGCACACGAAACTCCGGATCGCTTCCGACGACATACATCGTGACGTTGGAATCGATGAAAATCACAGGCCGGGCTTACCCTCATAGCGCGAGTTGATCTCATCCAGCATCTGCTCGATCGGCGGCGCAGGGCCACGCTCGGCATCCGGAATATCCGACAACCGGCGTAGGGCCGCGAGTTTCTCATTTGCTCCACGCGGCGACTGGGCCTTCTCCGCGAGTGCCATGGCTCGTCGCACCCACTCGGAGAGGTTGATGCCCTCGGCTTCGGCGCACCTTCTCGCCCGAGCCGCCTCGCTCTCGGAGACGATCACCTGAAGACGCATACTCATGCCATGAGTATGTCATATGTATCAGATACTCACCTGAGCTATCAAGCGAGCAAGCCACCGGGAGTAATAGCGTGCGGATCGCAGACCAGATGGATCAATGCCGTCCGTTCAGCAGCCAGCGCACGTGCAAAGGCGGCCGGAAAGTCGCCATCGCGATCGACGCGTTCGGCGTGGCACCCATAGGCCTCGGCGAGCTGCACGAAGTCGGGATTGACGAGCGTCGTACCCTCGACGTGGCCGGGGTACGAGCGTTCTTGATGCATCCGGATCGTGCCGAGCATGCCGTTGTCACAGACCAGCACGATCAGGCGTAGCTGCTCTTGGATGGCAGTCGCCAACTCGTGGCCCGCCATCTGAAAGCAGCCGTCGCCCGCAAAGGCCACGACCGTGCGCGAGCGATCATGCAGCGCCGCCGCAATCGCAGCGGGAATGCCGTATCCCATCGCACCACTGGTCGGCGCGAGCTGCGTGCCGAACGCGCGATGCCGGTAGTAGCGGTGGATCCAGACGGTGTAGTTGCCGGCACCGTTGGTGATGACGGCGTCGTCGGGCAAGGTGTCACGCAGGTGCGTCACGACCGAGGCGAGATCGACACCAACCAGCTCGCGCGGTATCGGCTCGCTCCACTGCAGATAGTCGGAGCGCAGCTCGTCGGCCCACGCCTGACGCTCTGCCGGTGCGAGAACCCCATGGCGCGCAAGCCCTTCGACGACGAGCGGTGCCGCCGCACAGATGTCGAGACCGGCCCGATAGACCTTGCCGAGCTCGGACGGTTCGGGATGCACGTGCACGAGTCGACCAGCCGTCGGCTTCGGGATCTCCAGCCGCGTGTAGCCACCGCTCGCAATATCACCAAACCGCCCTCCGAGGAGGACGACGCAATCGCTTTCTCGCACCCGAGCGTCGAGCTTGGGGTTACAGCCAAGGCCAAGATCGCCGACGTAGGCAGCGGCCGTGTTGTCGAGTCGATCCTGGCGTCGAAATTGCGCAGCGACAGGCACGCCAGAGGCGCCCGCCCAGGCCGCCAACGTGTCGGCGGTGGCCTGATCCCACCGGGGACCACCCACGATCAGCAGCGGTCGTTCGGCCTCGGCCAACCAGCCGTGGAGCTCGGCGAGCGCAGCGGTGTCAGGCATCCGCCACGCGGGCTCGACCAGGGGCGCATCAGGCGCAGCGGTGAAGTCGCGCTGCATGTCCTCGGGCAAGGCCAGCACAACCGGGCCCAGACGATCGGCCAGCGCAATCTCAAAGGCCTGCGCCATCACTGCGGGAATGTCGTCGGCGCTCTCAATCTGCTTTGCCCATTTGGCAAGTGGCGCAAACATCGCCTCGAAATCGACCTCTTGAAAGGCCTCGCGCCCGAGGTGACCGCGTTCCACCTGCCCAAGCAGCAGAATCATCGGCGTCGAATCCTGAAACGCCGTGTGCACCCCGATCGCGGCGTGCGTCGCGCCGGGGCCACGAGTCGCGAGACAGATTCCCGGTCGCCCCGTCAACTTGCCCCACGCCTCGGCCATATGCGACGCCGTCGCCTCGTGGCGCGCAGTCACAAACCGAATCGTGTCGCGATGCTCCCAGAGCCCATCAAGAACGGTCAGAAACGACTCGCCTGGTACACCAAAGACAGTGTCAACACCCTGAACGACGAGCTGGTCGGCAACGACGTGCCCGCCAAGTCGCGTCATGCCAACGGCTCATCAAGAAAGACGGTGTACCGCTGACTCTTGGGCTTCTCGCGGTCCTCGTCCCTGACGTAGCGAATCGACGGCGAGCCTTGGATGGCGATCGGCAGCAGCATCACGCGCACAAAAGCGGCAGGCTCGTCGCCCCGCACCTCGGCATAGACCGGATCGGACCCACCCTCAAACCAGGCACCCCACGTGTCGATCTCCTGGCGTGCGCCCTCAGTCTCGACCGCAAACAACCCCTCGACTTGGACCCGAATGCCGGGTCCGTTATGCGTGTGTAAAAAGGCAACTCCGTCGGCAGGAAAGTCGACGCGATCGCAGCGCATCACTTGCGTGCCACTCTCGAGCTCGACCGGAGCCGCTAACAGTGCGTCGGTCGCAGCCTCGGCAACCACCGACCAGACGATGTAGCGCCCGGCAGCAGCCGCCCACGCCGAGCCATCCGCAGCAAAGGTCGCCGTATTCGTCGCGGCGTCATACGTAACTGTCGGCCCGGGACGCGAGAGGTCCGCGCCCGCCGCCACATCGACCACATGGACCGGCAGCACCGACCTCAATTGAAGAACGCCCCACCATCGACAACGAGCGATTGGCCCGTGATAAAGCTGGAGCTCGGCGCGCAGAAGAACACGACTGCTCCGACGACATCCTCGGGGTACTGATCGCGCTTGATCACGCGCGCGCCCACCGAAATCTCTTGCAGCGCCTCGATCTGCACCGGGTTGGCCTGCACGCCATCCGACATTGTGAAGCCTGGTGCGACGCAGTTGACGAGGATCCCGTCGCCGCCAAGCTCCTTGGCCAGCGCCTTCGTCATAGCGACTACGGCACCCTTCGACGCGACGTAGTGCAAGAGAAACGGCACTCCCTTAAAAGGCGTGCCCGAGGAGATATTGACGATGCGCCCGCCGCCACCCTTGCGCATTGCGGACACGACTGCCCGCGTTGCGAGGTGCAATCCGAGCACATTGACGTCCATCACTTTGCGCCACTCGTCGATGTCGATGTCTTCCATCGGCGTCGGGACAAGTGACGTATACATGCCCGCGTTGTTGACGAGCCCATCGATGCGGCCGAAGCGTTCAAGCGTGGCCGCAGCCATCTGCGCACAATCCTCCGAACTCGAGATATCCACGCGCACGCCCAGCGTGTTGCCGCCGAGTTCGGCGGCCACCTGCTCGGCACCGGCGAGATCGGCGATCACGACCTCTGCCCCATCCGCCAAGAGCCCCTCGACGATCGCGCGACCGATGCCTTGCGCACCGCCGGTCACGATGATCACACGCTTGCCGCTCATCCCCGGACGCCCGCCCAGGCGAGATACTTGTACTCGAGAAAATCATCGAGGCCATGCTGCGATCCCTCGCGACCAATGCCCGATTCCTTAATGCCACCGAACGGCGCGACCTCCGTCGAGATAAAGCCCGTGTTGATCGCGATCATGCCGTACTCGAGACCCTCCGACGCGCGCCAGATCCGCGCATGGTCTTGGCTAAACAGGTAGGCCGCGAGGCCGAATGGTGTCGCATTCGCCGTGCGGATTGCGGCGGCCTCATCGCTAAAGCGATGGATCGCAGCAACTGGACCAAAGGTCTCTTCGTTCGACATCTGCCAATCCATATCGGCGCCCGTGATAATCGTCGGCGAGAAGAACGTGCGGCCCTGCTCATGAATGCCGCCGCCAACCAGCACTTCACCACCACGCTTGACAGCATCACCAACATGCGCCAACACCTTGTCGAGGGCAGCCTGGTCGATCAGCGGTCCAATCTGCGCAGCCGGGTCGAAGCCCGGCGCGACGGTGATGCCCGAGGCGAGCTCGACCATGCGCTCCACGAAGGCGTCGTGGATACCGTCCTGCACGAGCACACGGTTGGCACTAATACAGGTCTGCCCCGAGTTGCGGAACTTGGCGACCATCATTGCTGCAATCACGTCATCCAGATCAGCGTCGTCAAAGACAAGGAATGGCGCATTGCCGCCAAGCTCGAGGGAGACCTTCTTGATCGTGCGCGCGCACTGCTCCATCAAGATCTTGCCGACTTGCGTGGAGCCCGTAAACGAGAGCTTGCGAACAATCGGATTGCTCGTCATCTCGCCACCAATCTTCGGCGCATCGTCAGCATCGCCCGTGACCACGCTCAGCACACCTGCCGGCAGGCCGACACGCTCGGCAAGCACCATCACCGCGAGCGCCGAAAGTGGTGTCTGCTCGGCTGGCTTGAGCACCATCGAGCAGCCCGCAGCGAGTGCCGGCGCGGCCTTACGGGTCGGCATCGCCGACGGGAAGTTCCACGGTGTGATGCCAACGGTCACGCCAATCGGCTCGCGGAGGACGACGAGGCGGCGATCCGGCATCGGTGCCGGAATCGTCTCGCCATAGACACGCTTGGCCTCTTCACCGAACCACTCGAAAAACGAGGCGGCGTAGGCAATCTCGGCCTTGGCCTCTGCGTGTGGCTTGCCCTGCTCGGCCGTCAGGATCGTCGCCAAATCGTCGGCGTTCGCCAGCATCGCATCGGCGAGATCGCGCAGAATCTTGGCGCGCTCCTTCGCCAGCAACGTGCGCCAGCCAATCTGGGCACGCTCGGCGGCCTCGATTGCTCGGCGTGTCTCCGCCACACCCATCCGCGGCACCTGTGCGATCTCCTCGCCCGTCGCCGGATCGATCACGGCGAACGTCTCGCCACTATCGGCATCGACCCACTTGCCGTCGATATAGGCCTGGGTGCGGAAGAGGTCGGGATCGGAAAGCGTCAGCGTCATAAAGACGATGCTAGCCGACGATGCTCATGGCTTCGACATCCCCTCACGAGAACCGCGATGCGACTCGCGGGACCGATCAACCCAGCGTGCTCAGTCGGCGAGTTCGAAACCGCGCGGGCCGACCTGATAGATATGCACAATGGCATCCTTTAACTCGTGGCGCTCATCGAATGCAACCGAGCTGTCGAGAATCCTGCTTTCAAAGCGCACACCTGGAAGCGCCTTCGTGACGGCACTCCGCGAGACGTCTCCATCTGCCTGACATGCAGTCAAGGCAGCCGTCAGCACAACCTGCATCGCCACGAAGGCTGGACCCCCGTAGGCCTCAAACGTTCCAAAGATAGATTGATACAGGTTGATGATCTCTCTTCCCTCGGACAACTTTGACGCATCGGGAGCATAGGTAGAGACGTAGGCGCCCGGGGCCGAAAACGCCCCGACGAAGAGACTGTCTCCCCCAATCAACGCGGGGTATTTTCCACCCGCCCGGAGCTGATTTGCGAGCCGCTGAGCATCCGTCGCGACGAGCAGCGGCATCGCGACGACATTGACCGAATCCGTCACCTGCGCGACGACATCCTGATACGACTTTTGTTCGAGACTGACCGTGATGCGCTGACTGGAGACGCCCTTTGCAGTCAGCGTCTTCACGATGCTGTCTGCAAGCCCCTTCGAGTACGGCTCATCGTTTTCGACGACCAACACCGTCTTGGGTTTTAGCTCCTTCTCAATAAACTGGGCCATCCGGGGGCCTTGCAAGGCATCGCTCGCAACCACCCGATAGAAACCCTTGAGATTGCCATCGGTGAGCGTGGCGTTCGTCGCCGACGGCGAGACATAGACAAGACCAGCGGTGTCGAAAATAGGACCCACCGCCTTCGTCACGACCGATGTTTTGGGACCAACGACCCCAATCACGTTCGGATTCGTGACGATCCGTCGCGCCTCGGCAAGACCCACTGCTGCATCAAAGTCGACGTTGCTCGGCTCAAACGTGAACAACGTGTTGTGATCCTGGTTGAACTTATCGAGCGAGACACGCGCCCAATTCATCTGCACCGAATCCGTGGCGCCAAAGCGACCATACGGAAGCATCACTGCAACCGTCCCGTCGCAGTTAGTGCCTTTAAACGCGGTGGTCGACGAGGCCTGCTGCTCCCCTCCGACTGACGATCCACAGGCGCCCGCAACGACGGCCACAACGCCCATCACAAGAATAAGGAGGGCAGTTCTGGTCACCAGAACACCACAGTGCCAATCAGACATGCAATGACTACGGATGTGCTGACCGCAATCAACGAGATACGCGACCGCAGCGACTCAAAGAGGGGTGTAAGACCGCTCGCGAGGAATGCAATCGTCAACAGAGCAGCTAAAAACTCGAGACTATGGGCCCGACCTAACTGGAACTCAGCAAGCTGCAGGTATTCGTCGGACCTGTCCAAGGCCGCTTTCGCGTCGATGATCACTCCAGGCGCATCCCACGAGGGATTTGCGGACACAAACGGCGACGTTGGGCGACTCGTGTCCGGCTGCTCGCGCCACCAACCAATCGCCGCGCGCGTATTCGGATTCATCATTCCGAAAATCATCACCGAGCGATCTTTGTTGCTCGAGTCGAGAGCAGAACGAAAATCGATGAACAGTTGACGTTCGCTCGTCATACTGCGCTCAGCCGTTTGCGTGAGAGCATTCGCGTCGGTGGTGGCTTTTGACGAAAGCGTGAGGTTCTCCACCGCATGCCCCTGCATCACGGCGCTTTTCCATGCAGTCACGCCCGCGAGGACGGCAGCAACACCGAGAATCGTGACCGTGGTGACCGAAAGCCACCGTGGGCCGTGCATCTGAGAGTGACCATGCCCGTGGCTCGCTCCGTGGCCGCCTGTCATCCGTGACTCTGGTCCCCAAACATCTCTAAACGTTATCTAAATTGCGACTTCTCACGAGCACTCAGGACGGCACCACCCGACGACGTCCAGGCACTCCACTCCTAAGTGATTGGCTTCGCGGCCTGATACCGAGGTTCTAGTCGCCGAGCTCGGTGCGGCGACGAACGACATATGCGTCGAGCTCTTCACGCATCGCGTCAGCCATCGTCGGCTGTTCGTACTCAGCGAGTAGGCCCTCGTAAATCCCTGTTGCACGGGCCGCCGCATCAAGCCCACCATTCTTTGACCAGCGCTGAAAGTTGTCGGTCGTGGCGAGCTGCGGACGATAGAAACATTCGCGGAAACGCTCCATCGTGTGCTCGGCGCCGAGGAAGTGGCCGCCGTGGCGCACCTCGTCGTGAGCACGAAAAGCGAGTGCGTCATCGTTGATGTCGAGCTGCGTGAATTCGGCGCGTAGAGTGCGCACGATGTCAAGATCGACGATCAGCTTCTCGAACGAGGCGACGAGGCCGCCCTCGAGCCAACCACCGGTATGCATCACGATATTGGCACCCGCGAGGAACGCGGCCTGCATCGTATTCATCCCCTCATAAGCGGCCTGGGCATCCGGCACTGGACTCGTCGTGAGGGACCCGCCACCCGCCCGCCACGGCAGGTTGTAGTGGCGCGCGAGCTGTCCCGAAACAAGCAGACCGAAGTGCGACTCTGGACCACCGAAAGCCGGCGAGCCGTTCTTCATATCCGTCGTCGAAAGAAACGAGCCGAGTACCGCAGGGCAGCCAGGATTGATCGTCTGCATCAGAGCGATTCCGGTCAGAGCCTCAGCGAATTGCTGGGCGAGTGCTGCGATCGTGCTGGCTGGAGCCATCGCGCCCATCAGCAGGAACGGCACGATCAAGACGGGCTGACCGACGCGTGCATAGATCATCAAGGCATCAAGCATGCGACTGTCATAGACAAGCGGAGAGTTGACGTTGATATTTGTGTAGACACAGACCTCGCGATCCATGCGACCACCAAAGATGATGCGCGCCATCGCTAGGGCGTCTTCAGCAGCATCGACCGAAACCGCGCCACCGCCAAGTGGCTTGTCGCTCAGCATCGCGATGCTCCGAACCATGTCGAGATGACGCGAGTCGAGCGGAATGTCATTGGGTTCGCACGGCAGGCTGCCGACAAGATCGAAATCTGGCAACACCTGGGCCAGCCGACAGAAATCGTCGAAGTCGGCGAGCGTCCCATCGCGGCGCTCAAGTCCACGGCGCACGAACGGCGGTCCCTGCACCGGTAGGAAGACCATGTTGTCTCCGCCGATTTGGATGTCGTTGGCAGCGTTGCGAGCACGCAGCGTGAATTCCGACGGCACCTTCGCGACCTGTTCGAGGATCCATTCGGGATCGAAGAAGACGATGTCGCCTTCGGCACGCTGACCCGCGTCAACCAGAGTCCGCACAGCTTCCGGATGATCGAAGCGAATACCTATCTCCGACACAATCCGCATCCAACCGCGCTCGATGGTGGCGAGGCCGTCGGGGCTGACGGGCTCAAGGCGCGGGAAGGAGTTGCGAAACATAGAAAAGGAGCATACGGCTCAGGCGCTTTAGGTGGCGGGAACCGTAGCGAGCCACCAGCGCGCGATGTCGTCGCGACGCATCAAGGTCACACTCGAAAGTTTCGTCGCGTGGTCGAGGAACCCCTGAAGCACGGCCACGCGAGCCGCCTGCCCTGTCCAGCGGGCGTGGACGGCGACGGTCATCATGGCGGTGCGTTGCTCACGAGCAAGCTGATCGAGCCCCATCGTCAGTACCTCAAGATGATCGCTCGGGCTCGCAGAGCCTAGGCTGGCAAGGTAGCGACTGTCGTTGTAGGTCTTGGAATACGGAACGACGAGCAGCTGCCGCCCATCGCAGTCCGCGTAATAGGGCACGTCATCCGAGCAGGGATCGGAGTCGTAGAGAAAACCACCCTCGTCAAGCAACAGTCGCCGGGTCGCGTCGCTGGCGGAGTGGGGACTATTCCAACCGAGTGGGCGCCGACCGCAGATCCGCTGATAGGTCTCGAGTGCGTAGCCAAGGTGCTCGCGCTCTGTTGATTCGTCCATGCCCCACGGCGGCAACCAACGCCAGCCATGTCCAAGCAGATCGTGTTCGCGATCATTCATCCATGCGGCGACCGCGGGGTTGAGTTCGAGCGCCGTCGCCGTCGCCGAGATCATGGCGGGAACGCCGACCTCGTCGATGATGCGCACGAGACGCCAGATCCCCGCGCGACTGCCATACTCGTAGTGCCCTTCGTTGCCGTGGTCGCGTCGAGGCGGTTGCAGGCCCTCCCCCGCGTACTCGCCCCAGTCCTCGTTGCGCTCGTCACCCCAGAGCACAGAGGCCTCGGAGCCTTCTTCGTAGACCACGACGAGGTTAACCGCAACCGTCGCCCCGTCCGGCCAGCCGCACTGCGGCGGCTCGGATCCATACCCGACAAGGTCGCGTTCACGAACGTCGTCTGGGATCGCTGGAGTCACCGCGCCATGCTATAGGCCGCGACTGATCGAGAGCCAAACTACGGCAGCTGATTTGGCAGAGGCGACATTCTGGGCCCGGGCCCAGAATGTCGCCTCGCGTACGATGGCGGTGGTGTCTGAGCCTCAACTTCCATCCGACCAGATCGCTCGTCTGCATCGACGCGGCGGCGAGTTACTGCCGCTTGCGTCACTCACACACGACGGCGACGAGCCGCCAGATGAGTGGGTCGAAGCGCTCGCTGCGTTGGCAGATCGACTCGGCCAGTCGTACCCGTTTGCAGATGCCCAGTACCTCGGGCAGATGCTCAAGCCGCCGCATCCGGTGGCGTGGGCGGGGTACGCGATGGCAATGCTGCTCAATTCGAACAACCACGCCTTCGATGGCGGACCGGCCACCGCGCACCTCGAGCGCGAGGCCGTCGATCAGATCGCACGGATGCTGCACCAGGAGACGCACCTCTCGCATCTGACCGCGGCGGGCACGATCGCAAATCTCGAAGCGCTCTGGGTAGCGCGTAGTCTGCATCCCGAGAAAGTCGTGCTGTCGAGCGCGCAGGCGCACTACACGCACGAGCGCATCTCCGAGGTTGTCGGCGCACGACACGAGACTGTCCCGGCGACGGCCCACGGCACGCTCGATCTGGCGGCACTCGAAGAGCGCCTGCAGCGAGGCGGCGTCGGGACCGTTGTCGCGACGCTTGGCTCGACGGGGCTCGGCATGCTCGACCCGATCGACCGCATCGCCGACCTCTGCGAGGAGTACGAAGCACGCCTGCACGTCGATGCTGCCTACGGCGGCTTCTTCGCAATCCTCGCCGACGGCAATGCGCCCGGCGTAGCGCGCGCACCTTTCGATGCACTTGCCCGCGCCGACTCGATCGCGATCGACCCTCATAAGCACGGCCTTCAGCCCTACGGCTGCGGCTGCATTGTCTTCCGCGATCCTGCTATCGGCCATCTCTACAACCACGATTCGCCCTACACCTACTTCACGAGTGACGAACTCCACCCGGGCGAGCTGAGCCTCGAATGCTCACGCTCAGGTGCGGCCGCGGCAGCGCTTTGGGCAACCCTGCGCGCGCTGCCACTTACGCGTGACGGGCTTGGCAGCCACCTCGCCAGCACTCGTTCAGCCGCCCTCACACTCGCCGCACATATCCGCCTGCTCGACGGCTGGACGCTCGTGCTCGATCCCGACCTCGACATCGTCTGCTGGTACCCAAACCGAACTACTGCAAGCGCCGTCACTGCGGCGACTTCCATCGCCTTCCAACAGCTCGCCGAGCGTGGCTGGCACGTTGCGAAGCTCGTCATCAGCCCTACCGAGCTTGGCCTCGAAGCCGACCAGCCAACGGCGACCGTGCTGCGCTCGACGTTGATGAAGCCCGAGCACGCTGGCATCGTCGACGAATTCGCCAGCGTGCTCGCAGCACTCGACCTTGGTGTATGACAAACGCGTCACGCGCCTGTGACGACTACGTATTCGTCACGCTGAGGCGGCAATTGGCCTCGCGAGGGGCGGTTTCACGATACGCAGGCGGACTTTTTGGGCCCTGGCCCAAAAAGTCCGCCTGCGTATCTGATCCAACAGACCATGAGGCAACGCTCCGCAGCATCGAACTGCTCGGCAACGAAGTCGCACCGCGTGTCCGAGCAGAGGCAGCCATGTGCGTGTCCGCACAGAGGTCGCCAGGCGTGTGGCCGCTGCTGCGACCGCGACCGTGTGATACTCGCGCTTAGGAGCCGCTGTGCCCGTGGGCACGCCACGAAATCAGGTGCCGCCCGAGCAGCGGGGAGGAACTCGCCGCGAGCCAGGCCGCCTCGTGTTCGGCATCCTCGCCCTCTAACCCAAGCACGTCTTGCATGATCGCGAGCGCCGCACGCCGACGCGAGCTGAGCACCAGCGCGGCGCTCGCACCGGCCGGTGTCAGGTGTACGGTCTTGTCCTCGACCAGTCCGAGCGAACGCAACCGTCGCAGCATCTCGAGTGCAGTCGGAGCAGACACACCGAGATGACGCGCAAGGCTCGCCTGCGACGTGTCGCCCGTCGTACCATCGCGCTGCATGTCGTACAGCGCCATCAGGTAGCGTGCCTCACCCGTGGTGACGTCCGCGCACGAGCGTTCTGCATCGGCCTGTTCGGCCAGCGAAACCTGGGTGATGTCGTTTGCCATTGGGTTACAGAATAGAGGGCAGGCGATCGTTGCGCATCCCACGTGCGCAACGGCGGTCTCCTGCTACCTTCGAATCTGATGAACCTCTTCGAGCAACCGGGCGAGTGGCTGCGCTGCCAATTCCACTGTCACACGACCGAATCGGATGGTTGGCCCGCACCTACCGCGCTCGTCGAGCACTACGCCGCGCTGGGCTGTGACGTCTTGGTGATCACCGACCATTGGGGAATCACGCTCGCCGAGTCGGACCACATGCTGATGATCCCGGGCAGCGAGTTGTCGACGCACCTTGATCGTGCCCCGTTCGAGGCCGAGGTCTTGGCGATCGGTATCGACGAACTGCCCGAGCCGCGAGAGGCCTTCTCAACGATCGCCGCGTGTGCCGACTGGATCGTTGCGCAGGGTGGCGTTGCCTTTCTCGCCCATCCCCACTGGAGCACGTTGACCGCCGACGACTACCTTGGTGCGCCGGCACTCTCGGGCCTGGAAGTCTGGAATGGGTCGTCAGATCAGGCCCAGGGAAGGGGACTCTCCGACATGCAGTGGGACGGCGTCCTTCAAGTTGGCGGCTGCGCGTCGGGCCTCGGCACCGACGATGCGCACCATGCTGCCGATCCGTCGGGCGCTGATACTGGACTCGGCTGGACGATGGTGCTCGTGCAGGAGCAGACGCGCGCGGCCGTCTTGGAGGCCCTCCGCACAGGTGCGTTCTATGCCACGACTGGCCCCACGTTCCACGCGGTCCACGTCGATGACGATTATGTCGTGGTCCGCTGTTCACCCGCCTCGTCCGTGACGTTGCGGTCGGGCGCCTGGGATGGCTGCCGCGTCAACGCGAGCGACACGCTCCGCAACTATCGCGGCGAAATCGTGGCGCGCGAAGCGGGCGGCATCGTCGAGGCGCGTTTTGAGATGCCCGAATTTTGGACCTGGGGTCGCGTGGAAATGGTCGGCGTTGACGGCGGCTTGGCCTGGTCGAACCCAATCGATTTGCCCGGCGAACGCGCGCCGTTCGTCTAGCGCTCGGGCGCTAGGACTCGCGAATCACGTAGTACTTACGCACGCGGCCGTCTTGGTGCCATGTGAGCGGCGTGCCTTTTTTGATCGAGAACGCCTCGCCCGGCCCGTACGTCTCTTCCGAACCGTCGGGATAGCGGAACTCGATCGTGCCTTCGATGATCACGCAGGTCTCGTCGACGGGATACCCCTCCGTCTCCCAGGTGAAGGCCTCAGATTCCCAGACGCCAGACGTGAGCCCACCGCCATAGTTGAGGCGCTCGACCGTCTTCGCCAGCGCACCATCTTCCAGGACCGCTTCGACGGTGTCGAGGTCGCTCGCTGCGAGTCGAATTGCCTTGCTCATTGTGCGTCTCCAAGTGTGTTGAGGATGTCTTCTGCAGCCCGTTGGCCACTGCGGATCGCGCCTTCAATGGTGGCCGTCCAGTCGCGTGGTGCGGTGTGCTCGCCCGCAAATGCCAGGCTTCCGATCGCGTCACCGATTGGGTGGCGATCGCGATCGTCGGGAATGCCAGTGACAGCGGAGTAGCTGCCACCGGTCCACTCTCGGTCGGAGCGCCAGACCGTCATGCTTGCGGCGTCGACATCGAGTGCCGGCAACTCGGGCCAGAGCGCTCGAATCTCGCGGGCCCAGACCGTTGATCCTTCGTCGACCTCGAGCAGGTCGAGCACAGGCGTGGCCCCGGCCCACGAGCCAACGACCGTGCCACCGACTTCATCGCAGGGCGACGCATAGGCCCAAAATCGGCCGGGCGTCGACATGATCGCCGCGGCCGCTACGGGCTCATCAGCGGGGACCGCGAGTTTCGCGGCTTGCCCAATCGGGATTGCCGCCATCGCGGCACGGCGCTCCGAAGACAGTGGTGGATCAAACGCAATCTGCTCGGTAACGGCCAGCGGCACGGCGACGATGCAAGCATCAGCCTCGATCACATCGTCCGCTGTGTGGACGCGCACACCGGTCGGGCCGTGCTCGATCCGCAGCACGGGCGTCGATAGACGCACCGCAGTCCCGAGCCCTTCCGCGAGGCGCAGTGCGAGCTGCTGATTACCACCAATAACGCGCCGCGTCTCGCCGTCATCAAGCAGGTGCCCGATCGTGCGCAGGCGTTCTGCCGGCAACAGTTCGAGTGCCACGGACGAGGCGCTCTGCGCGCGACTCGCGAGCAGTTCGCGAATGCGGGCGTCTTCAACGACCTCATCAAGAATGTCGGTCGCCATCGCGTCCGCACCGGCGGCGGCAGCGGCGGTCTCGACGAGTGCGGCGACGCGCAGTGCCTCGGCTCGGTCGATGCCGGGATCGGGGCGTAGGGCCCGGTCGGGATAGCGAATGCCCATGCCTGCGTAGGCAAGGCCAAGTCGCTCGACCATCGCGTCGGTCGCGTCGTAACCGGCGGTGATAAATTCGGCACCCCGCTCGACGAGGCCTCCACCCTCTAGCCGGTCCGACCAGACCCGGCCGCCAACGCGATCGCGAGCCTCGAGGACGACAACCTCGACGCCATGTTGGGCGAGACGATCCGCCGCAGTCAGTCCCGCGACACCTGCACCGATAACGCAGCACGTTTTCATACCGCGGACCCTAGCAGTGGTTGATAGCCTGTTATCATGGACGAGCATGGCGCCTTCCATGCAAATTCTCGTCGTGCAGAACGACGTCGACAAGGGACTCGGTCGGATTGGTGACGGGTTCTACGGCACCGGCGCCGAGCTCGACACGCACATGGCCTTCAATGAAGTGCCCTCGGTCGCCGGCTACGACGGTCTGATTGTGCTGCCGGGACTCGCCGATCCGATCGATGACGACCCAGCGGTACACCGTGCGCGTGGCGCAATCGAAGAGGCGCTGGCACAAGATCTGCCCGTGCTTAGCGTCTGCCTCGGTGGACAGTTGCTCGCCCAATTGCTCGGCGGCGATGTCTACAAATGTGACAACGAGGTTGGATATAACGATGTTCTAACGTTGCCAACCGCGCAAACCGACCCACTGTTACGCGGTGTTCCGGCCACGTACTCCTGCTTTCACGGGCACGCCTTCGCGTTTACTGCGCCAGCCGATTCCACGGTCTTGATCGACACGGATGTCAGCATCCAGGCCTTGCGGCACGGCAAGACGTGGGCCTTTCAGTGTCATCCCGAGACTCCCATCTTCTTCGCGGATGCGCTGGCACGTGCGATCCGCGGCGACTTCGACGGCACGGTGCTCCCCGAGACGGCCGCCTTCTTCGCTCGTAACGGCGTCGACCCCAATCAGCTCGAGCGCGATGCGCGCGTTGCTGATGCTTCGGCGACGGCAATTGGCCATGGCATCGGTACCGGCTTTGCCGCGGTCTGCCGCGGCGACGCGTAATGCAGACCGGCGGGATCCTCTTGCTCGGAGGTACTTCGACCCGCATGGGTAAAGCAAAGGCCGAGCTTGAGTGGTTTGGACGCCCGCTCGCTGCTCACGTCGCCAACGTTCTGAGCGTGGCTGTTACTGGTCCGGTCGTGGCTGTGGCTGCCGTCGGTCAGGCGCTGCCCGAGCTACCGAGCGGAGTCGAGTGTGTCCACGATACCGTCGCCGACGAGGGGCCATTGCGTGGCCTCGAGTCGGGGCTGATCGCCATGGGAGATCGTGCGGACGTGGTCTTCGTGGCGAGTGTCGATCTGCCTCTCCTCCATCCCACCTTCGTTCGCGGACTGCTTGCTGCACTAACGGATGAATTCGATGCCGTCGTCCCGATTGCTGAAGGACACCGCCACCCGCTCGCCGCGGTCTATCGCACGTCGGTGCTGGCGACCGTCTCGGCGTTGCTCGCCGAGGGCGTTCGTGGAGCGAACGCACTGCCCGACCGGATTGCCAGCCGCATCCTCGACGACCAAGCCCTGCTGGCCTTGCACGGCCTCGTCCCGGCCGACCTGGACGCATTGTTCAACGTCAACACACCCGAAGACCTCGCCGCTGCCCGGTTACGCTTCTGCCTATGAGCGATACGAAAGAACTCGTTGCCGCACTCGTCGCGATCGTCGGCGCCGAGCACGTCACCACCTCGGCAAGCGAGCTCGACCGGCACGGCCATGACGAATCGGCGCACGAGACCGTGCTGCCAGACGCCGTCGTTTTTCCCGCCACGACCGAGCAGGTCGCGGGTGTCGTCCGCGTCTGCAAACAGCGCCGCGTACCGATGATCCCGTTTGGTGTTGGCTCGTCGCTGGAGGGCAACGTCACCCCACTCCACGGCGGCGTCTCGATCGACCTGACCCGCATGAACCGCATCCTCACGGTGCGCCCAGAGGATCTCGACGCCACGATCGAGGCCGGCGTGACGCGCCGCCAGCTCGAGGCGCGGCTGCGCGAAGACGGCGTCTTCTTCTCCGTCGACCCGGGTGCGGACGCCACGCTCGGCGGCATGGCTGCCACTGGGGCATCGGGCACGACTGCTGTGCGCTACGGGACGATGCGCGAGAACGTGCTGTCGTTGACGGTAGTGACGGCTGACGGTGAGATCATGCGCACGCGCTCGCGGGCCCGCAAGTCGTCCGCCGGTTACGACCTGACGCACCTGTTGATTGGCTCGGAGGGCACGCTTGGTGTGATCACGGAATTGACCGTCAGGCTGTACCCGCTGCCCGAGGCGACAGCGTCGGCCGTCGTCAATTTTCCAACCGTGCGCGATGCGGTTGAGGCCGCGATCGAGACGATCCAGATGGGCCTCCCCGTTGCGCGGATCGAATTGCTGGACGAGGTCACGATGCACGCGGTCGTGTTGCGGTCGCAGCTGCCAATGGACAAACGCCCGACGCTCTTTATTGACCTGCACGGTTCGACCTCGGGCGTGCAGGAGCATGCCGCCGCGCTTGGCGAAGTCGCGGCCGCACATGGCGCTGAGGGCTACGAGTGGACAACCGATCCGACCGAGGCCAAGCGTCTCTGGTCGGCCCGTCACCAGGTCTACGAGGCAACGATCGCGCTCCGCCCTGGTTGTCGTGGCATGCCCACGGACGTCTGTGTGCCCGTCTCGCGGCTCGCCGAATGCATCGAAGAGTCGCGTGCTGACCTTGACCGTTCTGGCGTATTTGCACCGATCGTCGGCCATGTTGGCGATGGCAATTTTCACCTCACGATCGTGGTCGATCCGACCAGTGCCGAGGAGGTCGAGGCAGCCGAGGCGCTGCACGATCGCCTCGTGCAACGTGCGATCGCGATGGAGGGAACGTGCACCGGAGAGCACGGCGTCGGGTCGGGCAAGGTTCGCTACCTCCCCATCGAGCACGATGCGGAGACGATGGCGATGATGCGCCGCATCAAGGACGTGATGGATCCGCTCGGGCTGATGAACCCGGGCAAAGTGCTCGCTACGCCTGCGCCGTAGAATTGGCTGGAGCGACAATTGGTAACGACTTGGTCACGACCGGGACTCCGCCCGTAAGCATGCAGTGGATGACGCCGACGCTGCACCATGGACACTCAACGCCTCATCATCGGGATCGCTGTCTGCACAATTATCCTGATCAGTATCGATCTTGCCCACACTCTCGCCACAGGAGGCAACCGTGAAGCCAGACGAACGCGACGAAGACAACCTCGTCCCACTCGCTCCGGATCCGCTCGATGACGACATCGCGATTGATGCGCTGTCTGCCGAGGAATACAATGAGTTTACGTACGGCAACGAAGACGACGACGACTTCTAGGCCACCCGAGTGTCGCTGCTAGGAGTGGACTGACCCATCCGGCATGATCGCGCCGGCCAGGCTGGCACCGGCAAAATCGGTGTCGGTCAGATCCGCGCCCGTAAAGTTGGCGCCGTCGAGTAGCGCCTTGGCGAAGTACGCCCCCGCGAGGTTCCCTCCCGTAAAGTCGAAGCCACGCAAGTCGCCCTCCTCGAGATCGATCTCGGACAAATCAACGCCGGCAAGGCTGGGCACACCGCCTTCTTGGATTGCATACTCGGCGATCGTCGGAACAGCGACGCGCCAGAACTTGTCGCGATAGTCCTCGGGCACGTCGAGGTCGACCCAGGCCTGCTCGAACGCCGCCGCCGGCCGCATGCCACTGCCGACAAGTTCTCCTACCACGACCGCGATCGACTCAAACGCGTTGACGTGGTCGTTCCAAGCGAACGGGATGCGTCCTTCATTAGCCATGGCTGGAGTTTCGCAGAGAGGACACCACAACCGCGCGGATGTCATGTCCTCCCTCGCTGATCGCGTGAATACTGATTGCGCTGCTGCAGGGAGGACATGACATCCGCGCGGTTGTGGTGTCCTCCGTAAGCCGATGCCCACCCGCCCCGACGGGACCACCGATGCACGACACTCAAATCCGTAACCACCTGCACGCCGTTTTCGACGCCTCGGGCAACGGCTATGTCGATGAAGTGACGTTTGGTGATCGTCGGATCGACCTGGCCGCAATGCTCGACGGTGTGCTGACGGGCATTGAGATCAAGTCGGCGCAGGATTCGCTAAAGCGCCTGCCTGGCCAGAAGCGACGCTTTCGTAGTCGCTTCCGCCACCTCGTGATGGTGACGGAGCGAAAGCATCTCGCCGGAGTGCTCGCGGGCTTGCCGCCGTGGTGGGGCATCTGGGTGGCTGCCGAAACGGATGGTGTCGTGAAACTCGAGTACCTGCGTGCGCCCCGCGATCCACACAAGTCGAAGACCTATCTGCTGGCACAGGCGTTGTGGGTCGCCGAACTCGAGAACGAGCTCGGACTCGACCCGGGTGGCTCGCTGCGCAAGTCGGCGCTCGTCGATCTGCTGGTCGAGCAGGGTCAAGAGCGAGTCGAAGCGACGCTGCTCGCAGCCGTCCAAGCACGCAAGTCGAGAGAACCACATCGCGACGCATAAGCCACTGGCACCACTGGGCGACTCAGGGACATGAAAATCATCCGCTGGCTCGCTGGTGGTGTGCTCATCCTCGTCGGCGGCTACCTCGCGCTCGTCTCGCTGATCGTTGGGTGCACGGTCCAAAACCAGGCGATGGCCGACGGCTCGGCAACGCAATGGTTCTTGTTCGCTCAGGGCCTGCCGCCGAACATTGGCACTTGGATCGTCGGTGCGGTCGGCATGCTGTTGATTGGATTGGGCTACTCCATCGCCACTGGCGGAAAGCAGACATGAACATTCGAACGTGGACACAGGGTGGCGGCGTGTGGCTGGCGGAGTTCGAGAGTGGCGCTGATGGCGTCGACTCGATCGAAGGCGGCTGGCTGGATGTGCAGCCCGAGTTGGCCGAGGAGGCGTGCACGGCGATTCGGTCTGGCGTCGCACCGTTTGCTCAGGAGATGCGGACCGGCGAGCTTGGCCGTGGCCTCACAACGGTGGCGCTCCTCGCCGCGGGCCAAGACCTCTCGGTGCAGGTCTTTAGTGGGCCGCTCGACGATGTCGCAGACGAACACTTTGGTGGTGTCGACTCCGGCGAATGGGGCGGCGGTGGTGCCAGCGATGCCATGGATCAATGGGACGGCGTCGACGAGGATCCCAATCAGGGACTCGATGGCATCGATGACGGCGGCCCGGGCGACCTCTTCTAGTCGGGCTACGATGGTGCTCGGATGAGCGGCCAGCCCACGACTCTGCAGGATGTCATCGATGGTGGGCTCTGCGTGGGCTGTGGCATCTGCACCTCACTCGCGCCTGCTCAGCTGACGATGACGCTCTCGGACCGCGGCGATCTGCGTCCGCAGTTTGCTGAACCGCTTTCGCCCGAGCAGAATGCGTTGCTCGTCGATGTCTGTCCTGGCGCGACCGCAATTGGCCCCGACCCGGCGACGCTCGAAGCGGGCACCACGCTCGATCCGATTTGGGGTCCATTGCGAGGAATGCAGCGTGGCTGGGCAGCCGATCCGCAGGTGCGATTTACGGCTGCTGCAGGCGGAGTCTTGACCGCGCTTGGACAGTTCTTGCTCGATTCGGGCAGGGTCACGGCAGTGCTGCATGTGCGCACCTCCCCCACCCAGCCGATGTTGACGGACGCGCATATCTCGCGACCAGGTGACAGCACGCTGGTGGCGGCGCAGTCGCGCTATGGCCCGGCCGCTCCTCTGGTCCACGTACAGCAACTGCTCGATGCGGGTGAACGGTTTGCGGTGATCGGTAAGCCGTGCGACGTGACGGCGATTCGAAATCTGGCGCGTCATGACGTGCGCGTGGAAACCCAGATTCCCTATCTCTTGACGATCTTCTGCGGCGGCGTGCCCAACGTGACGACGGCCGAGAGTATTGCCAAAGCGCACGGCATTGAACCCGATGAGGTGACGCTGTTTCGATTCCGTGGTGAGGGTTGGCCCGGGCCGACACGTGTCGAGGCAGGTGATCAACGCTTTGATATCACCTACCGGCAGGCCTGGTTCGATCGTGACGCTCCGTGGCGGTACGACGCGCAGTGGCGCTGCAAGATCTGCCCCGATGCGATCGGCGAAGTCGCAGACGTCTCGGTTCCTGACGGTTGGATCCTTGATGCAGATGGCAAGACCACCCACAACGAGGCCCCTGGCGTAAACATCGTCGTCGAGCGCACGGCGACGGGCAGCGAACTCGTCGCGGCCGCGATCGCGGCCGGCTATCTCGAGACAGCTGAGTGCTCGTACGAGGATTTCGAGCTGATGCACCACGATCACCACAATCGCCGTCTCGGGGAACCGGCTCGTCTTGCCGCTCTGAAGGAGGCGGGTACGGGCGAGCCCCGCGTCGAGCACTACCGCCTCGAAGAGATGGGCGAACTCGCTCCCGCCGATCTCTTGGCAACGCAATTCGAGGGCACGCTCGACCGGATTGCCCGCGGTCAAGCGGTGCTGTAGCGACAGTTTGGGCCCGGGCCCAGAATGTCGCCTCCCAGCGCGAACAACGCGTCTTGACTATCCCAAACCGCTATTTCACCGTTTTTAGATAGTCTGCGCCTATCATGCAACAGGTTCTTCTGATTGGCACAGGGTTTTCGACCGCGCAATACTGTGTGCGAGCGGAGTCCCCCCACCGCAGAGCCCCGGAGGCAAACGTCTGATGGCAGAGGCCAGCGAAATCAAGGAGCGCACCGCGGCAATCGCCGCTGAGTACACGCACCTCGAGGGTCCGCTGATGCCAATCCTGCATGCCGTTCAGCACTCCTTTGGCTACGTGCCCGAGGAGTCCGTGCAGGTGATCGCCAACGCCATCAACATTGCACGCGCCGAGGTCCACGGCACGCTGACGTTCTATCCCGACTTTCGCCGCGAGCCCGCGGGCAAGCACGTGCTCAAGCTGTGCCGCGCCGAG
>SYIF01000011.1 GCA_005798855.1 Actinomycetota bacterium
CAAGGCGCTGCTTTTCATGGGTGCGGGCCTCGTCATACACGCCCTCAACGGCGAGCAAGACACACGCAACATGGGTGGGCTACGTAAGTTGATGCCGAAGACCTACTTCTGCTTCATCATCGGCGGCCTCGCACTGACAGGCATCTTCCCGTTGTCGGGCGGCTTCTCGAAGGATGCGATCCTTGGTGCCGGTCTGCATGTCGATTCGACGATTGGTTGGATCGCCTACGCCGGCGGGCTCCTCGGTGCCCTGATGACGGGCATCTATACCTTCCGCCTGATCTTCCTCGTGTTCCATCGTCGCATGTCGCCGTACGCCGAAAAGGTTGCACCGCCGCTGATCAAGCATCATGGCGAGGGGCCAAGCTCGATGCTCTGGCCTGTCTACATCCTCGCGCTTGGTGCGGCCTTCCTTGGCCTCCTGCAGATCCCTGGCGTGACGCACGTGATGAGCAGTTGGCTCGAGCCAATCTCGCCGTACGGCATGGTCGAGGCCACGGCAGGACAGGAGTGGCTGACGACGCTGATCGGCTCGCTCGTCGGCGTGATTGGCATCATCATCGCTGCTCACCTCTATTTGCGCGAGAACGACGCACCCGAGCGCATTCGTCTTGGTCGCGGTCGGCTAATCGCCCACGCGCTCGAGCGCCGCTGCTATTGGGATAACGTCTACGAGTGGATGTTTGAGCGCCCCACACAATGGGCTGCCAGCTTCCTCAATCGCGATGTTGATGCCACGGCATTCCGCTGGTTGCCGACGGACGGCGTAGGCACGATCACCGCCTTCTTTGGCCGCAGCTTCGTCGTTCTGCAAAACGGCATTGTGCGCTCGTACGCACTCGTTTTTGCCGTCGGCATCGCGGGCTTGCTGCTCTTGCTTTTGGTGCGCGGAACATGATCACGATTTCCATACTGATTGCTGTCCCGGCCATTGCCGCTGTGGTACTGCTCGTCGTGCCGTTTGCGCGACAGGCCGCGGGCTATCTGGCGTTGCTCGTCTCGCTGGCGGTGTTGGGCGGCGTGATTGGCTTCATCTACCGTTTCGAGCCGTCTGCCGGCTATCAGTTTGCGGACAACGTCTCGTGGATCGAGCCGCTGGGCGTGCGGTGGCATGTCGCCGTCAATGGCGTCTCGCTCGCGATGATTGCCGTCACCGCGCTGATCACCACGTGTGCGCTTGGCTTTGCCTTGTGGGCGAAGCGCGATCGCTCGCACGCCTCGGCTGCGTTGATTCTGATGACCGAGGCGTTCCTCTTCCTCGTCTTTGCAGCACGTGACCTATTCGCGTTTTACGTTGGCTTCGAAGGCATGCTGATCCCGCTGCTCGTACTGCTCGTCGTTTGGGGCGGGGCGGGCCGCAAATTCGCGACGCTGCAGGTAATCGCCTACACCGCCTTTGGCGCGCTGCTGATGCTGCTCGGCATCCTGTATCTCGGCCTCACCGCGCCGAATGGACCCAACTTCGACATGGCGGCCGCGATCGGCCGTGGCGGCGACTGGGTCTTCTTCGCCTTCGCGATCGCGTTTGCCATCAAGTCGCCGCTGTTTCCGCTGCACGGCTGGGTGTTGCCGGCCTATCGCGAGGCCTCGCCGGAGGTCGCCGCGGTGCTCAGTGGTGTCGCCTCGAAGGCGGGTGCCTTCGCGTTCCTTGCCGTCCTCGTACCGCTCTTCCCAGCTCAGGCCGCGACGTACGCCTGGGTATTTATTGCGCTCGGCACGATCGGTTTCCTCTGGGGCTCGCTGCTCGCCTTCCGCCAGCGTGACGGTCGTGGCGTCGTGGCGTACTCGTCGATTGCCCAGATGTCCTTCATCGTGCTCGGCATCTTCCTGTTGTCGGATCGTGGCGCAACGGGCGCGACGTTCCAGATGGTCAACCACGCACTCGTCTCGGCAGCGCTGTTCCTCGTCGTTGGCTGGCTCGAGACTCAGGTCGGGAGCGGCTCCTTCTCGCAGCTCGGCGGCCTCGCTCGTCGGCGCCCTGTGCTCGCGACCGTCTCGATCATCTTGGGTATGGCTGCTCTTGCCGTGCCGGGCTCGAGCGTCTTTGCTTCCGAGTTCTTGATTATGCTCGGCGCGTTCGAGTACCACTGGTGGCTTGGCGTGATCGTGTCCCTCGGCGTAGTACTCGCCGCGATGTACATGCTCCGCTGGATCTCCGCAATCTTGCACGACCGCGAGAGTGGGTTGGCCGGCACGCTCAATCCGCTCGATCTTAAACAGGGTGCCTTGATGGCGATCCTGCCGCTCGTGCTCGTTCTGATCGGCCTCAGCATCGTTCCCGCACAGCTCACAGATCGCGTCGACGCATCGGCCCAAGCACTGATGAGCGCTGCCGCGGAGGAGGCCGGTCGATGATCAAGGTTCCCGATGTCAACTGGTTGGCAATTGCACCCATGATGACGCTGATGGTCGGTGCCTTCGTGTTGCTGCTCCTCGCCTCGTTTATTCGCGGGCGCGATCGCGGACTCGGCACCGTCGTCGGACTGATTGCCCTACTCGCCTCGGCCGGCTTTGCGATCAATCTATGGTCAGAGCCAGCGACGACGACGATGGCTGGTGCGCTGCAGATTGATCAGTTGACGCAGGTAGTGACGGTGCTGATTGCCGGCTGTGGCATCCTGACGCTGCTCGTGGCGTTCGGTTGGAATCGCATGCGCGAGAATGGCGGCGAATTTGTCGCGCTGCTGCTGTTGATCGCGGCGGGTATGGATCTGATTGCTGCGTCGAACTCGTTCGTCACGCTGTTCGTTGCGCTCGAGCTCTTCTCGCTGTCGCTCTACGTCCTCTGCGCGTTCGACGGCAAGAGCAAGGCCTCGCTCGAGAGTGGCTTCAAATACCTCGTGCTTGGCACGATCGGTTCGATGGTCTTGGTCTATGGCGCCGCGTTTTTCTACGGCGCGACCGGCTCGTTTGGCTTCGAGGCGATCAACACCGCGCTCAGCAAGGCTGGTTCGGGCGACGCACTCGTGATCCTCGGCACCGTTTTGGTACTGATCGGTCTGGCCTTCAAGATCGGCGTGATGCCGTTCCATATGTGGGTTGCCGATGTCTATGAGGGCGCACCCACGAGCGTCACCGGCTTCATGTCCGCGGCGACAAAGATCGCCGCCTTCGTCGCACTCGCACGCGTGCTGCTCGATGCGCTGCCGGCAATGCGCGACACGTGGGCGCCGGCACTGATCATTATTGCGGTCGTCACAATGATCCTCGGCAACATCTCGGCACTCGTCCAGACGAACCTCAAGCGCATGCTCGCCTACGCATCGGTTGGTGCCGCTGGCTTCGGACTGATCGCGATCATCTTGGGCGGAGCGGCTGGCACGCGCGGACTGATTTTCTACCTCGCTGCGTACGCGCCAATGGCAATTGGCGCCTTCGCCGTTATCTCGCTCCACGAGCGCGACCATAAGGGCATCGCGACGCTCGATTCGATTCGCGGCTGGGGCTTCGATCGTCCGGTCGCTGCCGTTAGCATGGTCGTCTTCTTGCTCGGCTTCGCGGGCTTCCCGTTGACGGTCGGCTTTATCGGCAAGTTCGTCGTGTTGGGCAGTGCCGTCGAGGGCAACCACGCCTGGCTCGGTGTCGTCGCGGTGGTCGCCTCGGTGGTCAGCCTCGGCTATCTGCTGCGGATCATTCTGGCGATGTTCGATCGCGGTGCGAAGAGTGGCGTGATGATGGCGGCTGCGCCTGGCATGGGTTTGCTCAACCTCGCGATCGTGCTTTGCCTCGCGTTGGTGCTCGTCGGCGGCATCCTGCCGGGCCTCGGGCTCGACTGGGCGGCCGACGCCGCCAAGTCGCTCGCCGCCGGCCGCTAACCCGACGCGCGCATTCGCCAAGGTGGGTGCGATGCGCCTAATCTGCACGGAGAGAGCACGGAAGAGAACTCGGAGGAGAACACAATGCCGGACAACACCACCATCACCTGGTACGGACATGCGACGTGGGGGATCACCACTCCCGGTGGCGTGCAGGTAGTGGTCGACCCGTGGCTGTCGAGCAACCCCACGTGCCCCGAGTCCGCCTACGACCTCTCGGCCGACGTTGTCCTCGTTACGCACGGCCATGGTGATCACATCTCGGATGCAGTGGTGGTCGCACAACGCGGCGACGCCACGACGATTGCGCAGTACGAAGTCGGCGGTTGGCTCGGGAGCCAGGGCGCACCAAACGTGATCGGCATGAACACGGGTGGCACGGTCGTCGCCAAGGGACTGCGCATCACGATGACGCAGGCATTCCATTCGAGCAGCATCTCGCCGGCCGACGGTGCCTACGGTGGCGATCCGATTGGCTACGTGATCGAGCTTGAGTCGGGCCAGAGCATCTACATCGCAGGCGACACCGGAGTCTTTGGCGACATGGCCTTGATCGCCGAGATCTACGATCCCGTCATCGCGATCCTCCCGATTGGCGACCTCTTTACGATGGGGCCATTGCAGGCCGCTCATGCGGTGCGGCTACTGGGCGTCAAGCACGTGCTCGGCTCGCACTGGGGCACGTTCGATGCACTGACGGGAACACCGGCAGGCCTGCGCGACGAGCTCGCCAACCTGGGTCTTGTGGATGTCACCGTGCACGACCTCGCCCCTGGGGAATCGCTCTAAACCAATGACGTTCTCGATCGTCGCCTTCGATCCGGAGTCGGGCGACGTTGGGGTCGCGGTGGCCTCGAAGTTTCCAGCCGTTGGCGCTGTCGTGCCCTGGCTGGAGGCGGGCGTGGGGGCGGTTGCGACGCAGTCCTTCGTCAACGCGCGCTACGGGCCCGACGGCTTGGACCTTTTGAGCCGCGGGGAGGAGCCGATCACGGCTGCACAGGTATTGACGGCAGCAGATGATCAACGTGCCGTCCGCCAGCTGGGCATGGTTGATTGCCAAGGACGCGCCGCCACCTTTACGGGTGACGAATGTCTCGACTGGGCCGGTGGTGTCGTAGCCACTGGCGTCGCGATCCAAGGCAACATCCTCGCCGGCCCGCAGGTCGTGGCTGCGATGGAGGAAGCCTGGCGCGCCACGGCTGGAACTCCACTTGTGGAGCGTCTGATGGCTGCGTTGCTTGCCGGCGACCGTGCAGGTGGAGATCGCCGAGGTCGTCAGTCGGCCTCCGTCCATGTCAAGCGCCAGGGCGTGGGGTATGGCGGCGCCACCGATCAGCTGGTCGACCTACGCGTCGATGATCACGTCGACCCGGTGCCCGAATTGCAACGGCTGATCGACATCCACACGATGGTGTTTGGCTCGACACCGGAGTCGGAGTGGGTCGTCGTCGACGAGGTTGTTGCCGAAAAAATGCGCGCTGCGCTATGCGCAGAAGGAACCGCCGTCGCCGCCACTGGGCCCTGGGACGAACTGCTCGAAGCCGCGCTGCTCCGCTGGGTCATCAACGAGAACCTCGATGAGCGCTGGTCGAGCGGCGACCGGATTGACCCAGTCATTCTCAATCACTTGATGAGCTAAACGATGTTTAGCGGCTTCTTGATCCGCGCCAACGGATCTTGCGTACGCAAGCCATGAAGCCGCGTAGCGAGCTCGCGAATCGCGATCGCGGCGGGAGCGTCCGGTGTGCTGAGCATGAAGGGCAGACCGGTATCGCCACCCTCGCGTAGCGTCGACTCGAGAGGGATCTGCGCGAGCAGTGGTACGTCGAGGTGGCTGGCAAGCGACTCGCCGCCACCCGTCCCGAACAGGTCGTCGCGCTCGCCACAACACGGGCAAACGCGATACGCCATGTTCTCGACGACGCCGATGACGCGCATGTTGACCCGCTCGGAGACAGCGGCGGCACGCTCAGCCACGCGCTGCGCGGCGGCCTGCGGCGTGGTTACCACAAGGGCTTCCGACTTCGGCAACAGGCTGCCGAGCGAAATCGCTACGTCGCCCGTACCGGGTGGCATGTCGATCAACAAGACATCGAGCTCGCCCCAGTGGACGTCCTGGAGAAACTGCTGCATCGCCTTGTGCAGCATCGGTCCGCGCCAAAGCACGGCGCCGCCTTCCTCCATGAAGTACCCGATCGAAATCGTCCTCAGATTATGGGCGACGGGCGGCACGATCATCTTGTCGACCGTTACCGGGCGCTGATGGATACCGAGCATTCCGGGAACAGAGAAACCGTAGATATCGGCGTCGATAATGCCGACCTCGAGGCCCAGCTGCTGGAAGGCAATCGCGAGGTTGACGGTCATCGAGGACTTGCCAACACCACCCTTGCCGGAGGCAACGGCAATGACACGCGTCTTGGGCAAAATCGAGAGCGTGCCAGCAGGGGCCGGGGGGCGGCCGCCACGTAGGTGGGTGGCGAGCGTTGCGCGCTCGTCCTCGGACATGCTGGTGAAGTCCACGAGCACGCTGGTGACGCCCTCGATCGAGCCGACCTCGCGCTGGACATCGCCATCGATTGTGGCCTTCAACGGGCAACCGGGGATTGTCAGCGCCACACCAACGGTCACGTGACCACCATCGATCGTGATGGCGCGCACCATCTCGAGCTCGATCAGATCTTTGCGAAGCTCCGGGTCGATGACACGGGACATCGCTTCGCGGACCTGAGTCTCGGTGATAACGCTCATCTAGAGCGAAGGCTACCCTAATTCGTCGGAGGGGCCGTCCAGCGTGCGGATCACGAGCCCGTCGAGCGTCTTCGGATAGAAATAGGTGCTCTTCTGTGGCATCACGGCACCCGAGCGCGCGACGGCTTCCACTTCGCGCACGCTGGGGGCGCGGAGGATAAAGCCGACGTCGCCACTCTCATCGACCTTGGCGGCTGCGTCGTCGGAGTAGGCGGTGTAGCGAATGCGATACGTCGTGGCAACGACGTCGGCTGGTAGGTCGAGCAGCGGCGCGAGGATTCGTTCTTGCAGCATCACCGCGTCGATCCGCGAGAGCGGCGACTGGTCATCCGGGTTCGGTTCCGCGTGCACGAGCAGCGGCGACAGGTCTTTGCGGACGAGGCCAAAGACGCCATGGTCGTGCGGGATCGCCGCCATGGCGGCTTCGAGCTGGACGACACCGTCGCCTGCCTCCGTAACGGCGAAGCCCGCCTTGACGAGCAGTGCCGGCAGTCGCTCCTGCAACTCCTCGGCGATGCCACTGACCACACGGTGAATCGGAAAGATCACGAGGCCGGGCGATGAGCCATTCGTGAGGTACATCATCATCGCGTTGGCCGAGGTGTCTTGCGGAAAGGCGTCACGATAGGCGAGTGCTGTGGCATAACGGTGATGGCCGTCGGCGATCAGCAGGCTGCGGCTCTCGAGCACGCTGTGGATGCGATCCTGCATGCCAGGGTCGGCCACGCGCCACATCCGCAAGTGGGTGCCGTGGTCGTCGGTCAGGTCGATGATTGGTGTCGGTTCGGAGCCTGCGCGCAGGGCAGCGTCGATGTCGTTGTCGGGGTCGTCGTAGGTGACAAGAATTGGCGATGGCTGGGCGTGCGTCGTACGCAACAGCCGCAGACGGTCTTCGACGATGTTCGGCATCGTGCGCTCGTGCGGAAGGATCGTGCCGTCGCGGCGGGGGAGCCCCACGAGCGCGATCATGCCTGTGCGCACGCGGCTGACTCCGTCGGGACCGATAAACGTCTCCTCGGTTCGGTAGAGGCACGGCACCTCTTCGGGCAGCAACGTCCCGTCCTCGCGCCAGTCGTCGAGCAGTCGCCGCGCGTTTTCGGCGCGGCCAACGTCGGGCAGGATCAGTCGCACGACATTACGGCTGCTGCGTGCCACGAGCCGCATGCGATCCGCCATCGTAATGACGTCGTACGGCGGCGCCACGACAGAGAACGCCGGGTGGCGCTTCGGGTCGTAGCGCAGCCCACGAAACGGGCGGACGTCGAGCGGTTCGGTTGGAGTTGCCACAGCGGTGGCATGGTATCGGTGCTTGCGCACCAGCCTCACCAGCGGACATTTTGGGCCCGGGCCCAAAATGTCCACTCTGAGCCACCAGACCGCGTACTTAAGCGCCAACGCGCCAGCTCGACTGCTTTCTGCTGGCGCTCGTGCGTTGCGCACGCCGAGTCGCAGAAAGCAGACGCAATCGACAGAGCAAGGTGAGAGCGTCACAGAACACGCGCAGATTTCTACTACCTTTCCGCTTATGTAAGCGAAAAGACTGGTTGGAGGCGGACATTTTGGGCCCGGGCCCAAAATGTCCGCCTCCCGACGCCGTTCCGCTTAGAATGACGCTATGAGCGCCGAAGCCCGCACCGCTGTTCGCGACCTCGTCGAGGGGCAGTTGGTCGATTCGACGTTTGCCGTCATTCGTAAAGATCGGCGTCGCACGCGCACCGGATCGCCGTATCTGGCGCTCGAGTTGGCCGACAAGACAGGGCGCGTGCGCGCGACGATCTTCGACGATGCGCCGATTCTCGATGGCCGCTTTGCTGCTGGCGACGTCATTCGCGTGCTTGGGAGCGTCGAGGAGTATCGCGGACGACCACAGATCGTCGTTCGCTCGATCGAGCAGGCCGACGTGCCAGCCGACGCACTCGAATTTACACCTGGCGCACGACGCGACGTCGACGACCTCGAAGGCTTCCTCGAGTTTCTTGCCGAGGAGATCGCCGATCCGGCCCTCCGCGACCTGACGCGCGCCGTCCTCAACGATGGTGAGTTTCGTGTCCGCTTCCGCTCGGCTCCAATGAGCGTCGAGCAGCACCACGCCTACGCAGGTGGCGCCCTCCAGCACACGGTCGCCGTCGCCACCGCAGCCCGCGAGCTCTGGCTGTTGCACCCCCGCCTCGACGAGTCCGTCGTTTCGGCTGCGAGCCTGCTGTTCGCTGTTGGTGCCGCCGACGCGTTCGTCCAGGGCCCCGTCCTCCAGCAGGCCGAGGAGGGCCGTCTGCTCGGGATCCCGCACCTGTCAGTGCGGCGCATCGAGCGGGCCGCCGAGCGACTCAACACCCCACGCGAGCGTGTGGTTGCCGTTTTGCATTGCATCGACGGCGATCGCTCGCGTACCCCTGAGGCCGCGTGTGTGCATGGTTCCATTGCTCTCGACGCCGCTGTCTCGGTCGCGCTGTCTCAGGCGGCTGGTCGCGCGACCG
The DNA here is from genome assembly GCA_005798855.1 of Actinomycetota bacterium. GTDB lineage: Bacteria > Actinomycetota > Thermoleophilia > Gaiellales > F1-60-MAGs149 > F1-60-MAGs149. Next base: position 9,041 of record SYIF01000011.1, read on the forward strand.
AAGCGCAATAGACTCCGTCTGTGCGCATCGCACTCGCCCAACTCGACCCCACCGTCGGCGATCTCGTCGGCAACGCGGCTCTGATTGCCGCGGCGGCTGCCCGTGCCGTTGACCAGGGCGCGGACCTCTTGGTCACACCCGAGCTCGTGATCAGCGGCTATCCGCCGGAGGACCTCGTGCTGCGACCCGCCTTCGTGGCCGCGTGTCAGGCCGCGGTGGAGGAGTTGGCGGCCAAGCTGCCACTCCCCGTGCTGGTCGGTGTGCCGTGGCGCGATGGTGCTGGCATCCGCAATGCCGCGATTCTGCTCGATGGTGGTCGAGTGGTGGCGCGGTACGACAAGATGGCCCTGCCCAACTACAGCGTCTTCGATGAGCAGCGCACGTTTCTGGCTGGAGATGGCCCGCTCCTCATCCGTGCAGGCGACAGCCTTGTCGGCGTCACGATTTGCGAGGACATCTGGGTTGCCGAAGGACCTGCCGATGAGGCCGCACGTGCCGGAGCCTCGCTGGTGATCAATCTCTCGGCCTCGCCGTACCACCTCGGCAAGGGGCAGCAGCGCGACGCCTTGCTGGCGACCTTCGCGCGCGAGCACGGGTGCTCAGTTGCCTACGCAAACCTCGTCGGCGGGCAGGACGAGCTCGCGTTCGATGGTCGCAGCCTCGTTCTCGACGCAGCCGGCGAGCTGATCGCGCGGGGTGCGTATTGCGAGGAAGACCTTGTCATCTGCGACATCGCGCTCGAGCCGGCGACGGCCTCGACGCTGGCCCCGGCGGCAGAGATTGCGGTGCACACACCCGCCACACCACACGAGGCGACGATCGCACCCTTACCAGCCGATCAGTCTGCAGAGTTGTGGGCCGCACTGACGCTGGGGTTGCGCGATTACGTCGAGAAGAATGGCTTCAATGGCGTGCTGCTTGGCGTTTCGGGCGGCATCGATTCGGCGCTTGTCGCTGCCTTGAGCGTGGCCGCGTTAGGCCCCGAGCGCGTGCATGGCGTGTCGATGCCGACGAGGTTTAACGTCGCAGAGACGCGGTCGGACGCGCAGGTTGTGGCTGAGAACCTTGGGATCGATTTTCGCGAGTTGCCGATCGAGGATTTGCGTCTCAACTTCCACGAGTTGTTGCCGGAGTTAGACGGGTTGGCGGCAGAGAACCTGCAGGCCCGCATCCGTGGCGTGCTGTTGATGGGTCTGTCGAATCAGCATGGCTGGTTGGTCTTGACGGCGGGCAATAAGAGCGAGGTCGCGGTGGGCTATTCGACGCTCTACGGCGATTCGGTGGGTGGGTTTGCGCCGATCAAGGATGTGCCCAAGACCTTGGTGCATGCGCTGTCGCGGCATGTCAATGCGGTGGCGGGACGCGAGGTGATTCCGGTCTCGACGATCGAGCGTCCACCGACGGCAGAGTTACGCGACGACCAGCGAGACGACCAGTCGCTGCCGCCGTACGACGTTCTCGATCCGGTCTTGCATGCCTACATTGAGGATCGCCTGTCGCCAGCCGAGATTGCAGCGGAGGGTCTGGTCGACCTAGTGACTGCGACGCGGATCGCCGGGTTGGTCGATCGTGCGGAGTACAAGCGGCGGCAGTCGGCGCCGGGGTTGAAGGTTCATCCGATCGCGTTTGGTCGCGATCGTCGAATGCCAATTACTAACCGTTTCTCGTAGGAGTTCGCATGCTGATTTTTCATACCGAGGACCCCCAGTGGATGGCCAACGCGTATGTCGTCGCCAAGGAGCGGGGTGGCCCCGCGCTCTGGATCGATTGCAATGGCGCCCATGACGATCTGTATGCCTTCGTCGCCGAGAACGAGCTGACGATCGAGGGTGTGATCCTCACGCACCATCACAGCGACCACATCTATGGACTCGATGAGGTGCTCGAGCAGTACGGTGTGGATGTGGGCGCGAGCGCCCGCGCGATCGAGCTGATCCGCGAGGACGGCCATTTCACCGGCGAGATCGCTCATTCGCTCGCCGAGGACGGCACGTTTGAGTTGGCGGGCCTCCACGTGCAGGCAATCCCGACGCCGGGTCATGCCGGCGGGCACCTCTCGTTTCTCGTCGAGGGCACCGACGTCTTCACGGGTGACGTGCTCTTCAATGGCACCGTCGGCGGCACGCGTGCGCCAGGCCACACCGATCTCGCCGACCTGCAGGCCTCGCTTGGTCGCCTGCTTGACCTCGACGACGCGGTCGTCGTGCATCCGGGGCATACGCTGGCAACGACGATTGGTGCCGAGCGCGCAGCAAATCCGTTCGTCCGCTACTTTCGCGGCGAGGATGCCTCGCTCGACGAACCCGTCATCGCCTGGGGTAACCCGGCCACGCTGCTGGTCTGGGGACCCGACTACGACGGCGGTCATAAGGCACTCGTGCGCTGGGCTGACGGCTCCGAGGACATCGTCGGTGGCTCGAAGGTCGAGCGCAGCTAGCGGCGTTCAGCAGCACGACTTCGTGCCGCGTCAACTAAATCACGAAACGGCCCGCGCCAGCGTTCGTCGCGTTGCCACATCACCGTCTGTGACATGTGCAAGTGGAGGCTAGGAAGAGAGCGAGATCGCATCGTCGCTCACTGGCCGCGACTCCGAGCGGAATATCCCTACGAGAATCCGTACCAGCGGAAGATCCAGACAGAAGCAGCCGCGGAATGGGAGCAAAAGCGCGAGGCCTACATTCGAGCCGGCGTCACTCTTCTCCAGCGCGGAGAGAAGATCACCCTTGACCGACTTGCCTCAGAGGTAGGGGCCGCGTCCAAATCCACCGCGTACACCTACTACAAAGAGGCGAAGTCTGCGAGCAAGGTCGTGAAACGGCTTGTTGAGGAGCGGATTCAGGAGGCCGAGAATGCTTAGGGCCGCAGATGTAGACGGCGCGCTAACGCAGTATGGACACGACTGGTATGCCCCGGCTTTTTCGGACTCGTTTTGCTGGAATTTCTATGCTTCGGCGTGGAGTAGGAGTCGGGACCGGCAACGGGGGGACGACCCCGGCAAATACGTTCCGCGGCTGTCCTGACGATCAATCAGCGTCTAGAAGCGTGATCGAGCCGCACGAACAAGAATCGTCTTCTTCGCAGGCTTGCCGAGACTCTTGTTGATCTTGGGAGTGACGCTGACGATCCAGCGTGCTGTCGCCTAGAAGGTTCGGAAGTCGTCCAACCTGCCGGTGACGTTGCTGAGGATGGTTACAGCGCCACTGGTGTAGTCGATTTTGCCGATGACGTAGGTGTTGTCGTTGAAGCGCAAGCCGTCAAACAGGGCGTATCCCTCGGAGGATGGCAGCAGGTGGTAGAACTCGATCTCGCCATTGCTGGAAGCGCGTGACGAGATCGTTGTTTGTGTGTTGGTGGTTGTGTCGAAGCGGACGAGGAGGTTCTCGCCGCCGGTTGTGGCGTCGGCGAGAAGGAGCGTGTTTCCGCTCGCGGCCATGATCGTCGTGGCGTTGAGTGGCGTCGTGTAGGCGGCGAGGGTTGGGTAGGCCTGCACGATGCCGCCTGTGCCAGGAATGAAGTCCTTGCCGGAGGCCGTTCGCGCGTTGAGGCGCGAATCGTAGGCAGGTCGGCCTGATGTCTGACAGGGTCCTGTCGCTGCGCCAGCAATCGAACAGTACGTATTCCAGGCGAAGGTTGGCGACGAAGATGAGACGCCGATCCACTCTGCGGAGTCGAGCGAGTCGGCTTCGACGTTGAACCGGGCAAGCCCGGAGCCAGACGTCATGTAGATGTTCCCGTCCGAGAACAACCGGTAGTACGCAGAATTGGCGGATGCTGGCGGTTCGAGGTTCTGAATGCCGCCAGACGTGCTCAAGCGCCGGTTAAAGACCACAGACGTAGCGCTCGTGGAGCCGCGAATGAGCACGATTCCGTTCGACGCGACCTTGTAATTCCACACGTTGATCTGGCCGTTGACGAGATCCGTGATTACGCCGTTCTTGTAGCGTTGCAAGACGTTTGTGCACGGCGCTGCGCAGATGGATCCGGTGTAGTAGATGCCTCCGCTGCCGTCGAATTGAATCGTTTTGTCGTTGTGCGATTGCAGGTTCGAGTGACCTGACCCCCTGTTTCTGGTCCGTTTGGTATGAGGTGTCTGACGGCCCCTGGATGGGGGTGGGAGGTTCTTTGTATGAAGCGTAGGAGGCATTCGCCGGAGCAGGTGGTGCGTAAGTTGCGGGACGCTGATCGGCTG
>SYIF01000126.1 GCA_005798855.1 Actinomycetota bacterium
GCACTTGTCATGTCCTCCCCCGCACACCAGCGGACCCTGATTGGCGCTAGCTCTCTTGCTGAATCTTGGCCGCGTCGAGCATCGTGTGGATCATCTCGTGCTTCGGAACGATTGGCTTGGGATAGGTCGTCGAGCTCTGCTTGAGACCACAGTCGAGCAGTGCGTCGGCGATCTTGTACGACAGTGGACCCGGGTTGATGATCGGCACGGGCAGGCGCTCCGCGAGGAATGCGTGCGACTGATGCATCGTCGTCGAGCCGAGGCAGATAACGTCCGCGCCGTCTTCCTCCACAAGCTTCATCGCCGCATCGAGCAGCTTCGGGAAGACGACCTCTTCCTTGCCGCCAAGCAGGTTGACGACGTCCGGCGGGGTGTCGATGTGGCGGATGCCAGCGAGCTTCGACTCGAGGCCGAGCTCGTGGACGCCCTTCTTATAGAGCGACGCCCACGGTGCCCACTGTGTCAGCACACCAAACGTGTTGCCGAGCATCAGAGCCGTCAGATACGAGGTGCGTCCAGGGCCAATCACCGGGATATCGAGCTCGCACCGAATCGCGTTGACACCCGAGTCGCTCATCGTGTCGATGCAGATCGCGTCGTAACCATCGTTCTGGATGCGCAGCGCGCACTCAAGCATCGCGAGGTCGGCAAGGATCCAATCGTGATAGTTCTCGTACCACTGTGGGCCAGCCGAAACCGGAACATATTCGAACTCGATGCCTGGCCCCCAGCTGACGGACTGCTGCTGTTGACGCCGGCCCGCGAGGCCCGTCTCGTCAAAAGCGAATGGGACAAGAACTGCGATGCGCTTCATGGTGCTCTCCTCTACTGATTGACCGGTCTAGCCGGCGAGTTCGCGAACGTCTGTCAGACAGCCGGTGACCGCAGCAGCGGCGGCCATTGCCGGACTCACGAGGTGCGTGCGTCCGAGCCGCCCCTGCCGTCCTTCGAAATTTCGGTTGGACGTCGAGGCGCAGCGCTCACCTGGCTCGAGGATGTCCTCGTTCATACCCACACACATCGAGCAGCCAGCATCGCGCCACTCGGCTCCTGCCGCGATAAAGACGTCGGCCAGCCCCCGCGCCTCGGCCGCAGCCTTGACAGCCATCGAACCCGGTACGACGAGCGTTCGCACCGCAACCGCGCGATCCCGCAAGACCTCAGCCGCCGCCTCAAGATCCTCGATCCGACCATTGGTACACGAGCCGATAAAGACGCGATCGACCGGCACGCCGACCAGCGACTGGCCGGCCGTCAGCCCCATGTAGGCGAGAGCGCGCACGTCACCATCATCCTTCGCGTCGGGCACAGCGTCGCCAATTTGGATCGACTGCCCGGGGTTGGTACCCCAGGTTATCGCCGGCGAAATCGCTGTCACGTCGACCGTCACCTCGCGATCGAAGCTAGCGCCAGCGTCCGTCGTGTAGTGGCGCCAGCCCTCAACTGCGGCCTCAAAATCTGCGGGCACGCACTCGCGACCCTCAAGGTAGGCGAACGTCGTGTCGTCGGCAGCCACGAGCCCCGCGCGGGCACCAGCCTCGACCGTCATGTTGCAGACCGTCATGCGCCCCTCCATCGAGAGGTCGCGAATGGCATCGCCGGCATATTCGATGAAGTGCCCTGTGCCGCCGGCGGTGCCGAGCTGTCGAATCATCGTCAGCACCATGTCTTTCGCCGTCACGCCGAAGCCACGCCGGCCGTTGAACGACACGCGCATCGTCGGCTGTTCGGACTGCACGAGCGTCTGCGTTGCGAGCACATGACCAACCTCGCTCGTGCCAATCCCGAACGCGAGCGCGCCAAAGGCACCGTGCGTTGAGGTATGCGAATCGCCGCACATGATTGTCATGCCGGGTTGCGTCAGGCCGAGGTCCGGGCCGATCACATGGACGATGCCTTGGCCTTGCGAGCGATAGGGACGCATCGGAATCTGAAAGTCAGCGCAATTGCGCTCGAGCATCTCGACCTGCAGGCGCGCCATGTCGTCGACGATTGGCAGACCACGGTTGGCCGTCGGGACGGAATGGTCGGCCGTGGCGATTGTGCGGTCGGGGCGACGCACGCCGATCTTTGCAAGTCGCAGCTCGTCGAAGGCTTGCGGACTCGAGACCTCTTGGACGAGATGGAGATCACAGAAGATCAGGTCGTCCGCAACGAGGTGGTCGTCCCAGATTTTTCCAATCGCAGTGCGTGCAGCCACGTGTAGGATCGTACGGCCGGAACGCCAAAAAGGGAAATCATCTGCTCCTTGCCTGTTTGATCATTTCCCGCCACGATGCACGGTGAGGAAAGGGGCGGACCATGGCGGACCGACTGGCAGGCAAGGTGGCATTGATCACGGGCGGTGGCTCGGGTATCGGCGCGGCGACAGCACGACGATTCGTCGAGGAGGGCGCACAGGTTGTGGTTGCCGACCTCAACGTTGACAGCGCCGAGGCCGTCGCCAGCGAACTTGGTGGGGATACGTTCGGTGTCGCCATCGATGTCGTTGATCGCACCTCGATCCGAACCGCCATCGAGCGCACGGTCGCCGAGTTTGGTGGGCTCGACGTGCTCGTCTGCAATGCGGGCGTCACCATCGTCGGCAGCGTCATGGACCTGACCGAGGACGAGTGGGACAAAGAACTCGACACGAATCTGAAGAGCGTGTTTCTCTGTGCGAAGGAGGCTTGGGCCCACCTCGCCTCCCGCGGCGGTGGCTCGATCCTGTCGACTGCCTCGATGGCGGGCCAGTGGGCGATCCCGGCCGACGCAGCGTACTGCGCGTCGAAGGCGGGTCTGATCATGCTGACCAAGTGCATGGCCGTCGATGGTGCTAAGCAAAACATTCGCGCCAACTGCATCTGCCCGGGCTTTACGAACACGCCGATGATCGATGGTTACTTCAACGACCAGCCCGACCCCGCCGCGGCCCGGAAGTTTGCGGAGAACCTCCACCCCCTCGGTCGCCTCGGCGAGCCCGTCGACCACGCCAACGCCTTCGTCTATCTCGCGTCGGACGAGGCCAACTGGGTAACCGGCACCGAGCTCAACGTCGACGGCGGTATTACCTGCGGGATCTGGGGCGGCTGATCTCGTCTTCGTGGCATAGCGAGCGGGGCTAGCCTCGCGTTGTCACACAGTTCGTCGACTACGCCTAGGCGATGGTCTACAGTCCTCGGGTGCTTCGCGCCACTCGGATTCGGCTTGCCCTCGCACTCGCTCTGCCCCTCGCTGTGGCCGCGCCCGCCCAGGCCGCCGAGCGCGCGACCGCGGAGCAGCAGGCAGCCAACCTCGAGCTCGGGACACGCCTCGTCAATCGTTTTTGGAGCCTCCTCGTCGCGGGCGACCCGGATGACCTGCGCGCCTTCCTGTCGCCGGCCTTCCAGGTGCAGCGCGCCAACGGCTCGGGCCAGAATCGCAACCAGTACCTCGCCTCCTTCGCGAATTCGACCACCGTCATCTCCGACTTCGCCCTGTCCAAGCTCAGGGTGACCCACGCGGGCGGCGTCCTCGTCGCGCGCTACGTCTCGCAGACCACGCAGACGATCAGCGGCACCCCGTACTCGGCGGCCCCCGCTCCCCGCATCGCCACGTTTGTGCAGACGCCGAAGGGTTGGCGGATGACGTCGAACGCGAACTTCAACGCGCCGTAGCGCGACGCAGGCCCGCGGGCTCGCAGACCGCGAACCGACGCCGGCGCGGAACGGGCTCCGCCGCGAGCGCCGACCGCGAGGTCACGCGGTCAGGGTGAAGAGCACCTCGCCGTTGCGCGTCCACATCTGCGTCATAGGCACCTTGGCCTGATGAAACAGTCCGAGCTGCGGACAGCGACGATCCGATTCGCGGGCCAGCGCCTCGACGCGCTCGACAGACTCGGGTGTCTGGACGCGCAGTTCGAGGCCGACGTGGAGAAACTGCGGTTGACGATCCGGGTCGCCGTCAAGTAGACCACGCAGGTCGAGATCGGACTGCGCGCGAATCTCCAGACCGTCGAGCTGGAAGCCCTGATCCTGCGCGGTGATCGCAATCGCCACGTTGGCACACGAGATCAGCGCCGCCAATTGGTATTGCACTGGCGTCCAGCCCGTGTCTCCACCAGCGAGCGCGCCCGCGACAAAATCGAGGGGCTCATCGGCCACGATCGGCTCGTGGTCCTTGACCGTCATGCTGCAGGCGAGCCCCCCAAGCGACGTTAGACGCACCTTGGTGATCGCAATGTGATCGGGCTGCTTGTCAGTCATGACTCCTTGACCTCGATACCCTCGGCCTCGCACTCAGCGAAGACCTCTCGGGCGATGCGGAACGCCTCGACACCGGCCGGAATGCCGGCGTAGATCGCGAGCTGAATCAGCGCGTCCTGAATCTCGGCCTTCGTCACACCATTGGTGATTGCGCCACGCAGATGGAGACGGAACTCGTGCATGCGATTGAGCGAGCCGATCATCACGAGGTTCATCAGCGAACGATCACGCTTGCTCAATGCCGAACGGCCCCACCCGGCACCCCAGCAGTACTCCGTGACCAGGCGCTGGAAGTCCACCGAGAACTCGTCGGCATTCGCGAGCGAGCGCTCCACGTACTCCTCGCCGAGGACCTCCTTGCGGATCCGCAGGCCAGTCTCGAACAGCTCATCGCTCATCGGGGGTCTCCTCCCAATCGGTTGGCTGCACCCTAGCCGTTCTACCAATCAACCTTTGCGACGAGGGTAGACATTTGCTGCCCGGAGGTATTACCGAATAGGATTTCGGTCATGGCTGACCAAGAAACGCTCGAACGTGAGGCGATGATCCGTGAGGGCGTCACCGAACTTTGCAAACAGTTCCCCGGCGAATACTGGCGAGAACTCGATCGCGAGCAGGCGTACCCGACCGAATTCGTCAAGCGCCTCTCCGAGGATGGCTGGCTCGGCGCGCTGATCCCGGAGGAGTATGGTGGCGGCGGCCTCAGCGAGTCGGACGCGGCGATCATCCTCGAGGAGATCAACCATCAGGGCTGCAACTCGGGCGCCTGCCATGCGCAGATGTACATCATGGGCACCGTGCTGCGGCATGGCTCGGATGCTCAGAAGCAGCAGTACCTCCCCGGCATTGCCTCGGGCGAGATTCGCCTCCAGGCCTTCGGTGTGACCGAGCCCGACGCGGGCTCGAACACGCTCGCGATCCGCACCCGCGCCGTTCAGCATGACGATGGTTCGTGGGTCGTTGACGGCCAGAAGATTTGGACGAGCCGTTTTTTCCACTCGGACATGATGCTGCTGCTCGCACGCACGTCAGAGCCCGTTGAGGGCAAGCCCAAGTGGTGGGGCCTCTCCACCTTCCTCGTCGATCTGCGCGAGGCGGGCGACTCGATCGACGCACGC
>SYIF01000127.1 GCA_005798855.1 Actinomycetota bacterium
AGCTGGCTGTGCTCGTCGAGACGATGCGCCGCGAGGGTTTCGAGTTAACGGTCGGTAAGCCGCAGGTTGTGACGCGCACGATTGACGGCAAGCGCCACGAGCCAATGGAGCGCCTGGCAATTGACGTGCCGGAGGAGTTTGCTGGCGTCGTGATTCAGCTGCTTGGTATCCGTAAGGGCCGCATGGAACAGATGGTCAACCACGGTACGGGTTGGGTGCGGATCGAAGAGATCGTGCCGGCTCGTGGCCTGATCGGTTTCCGCACTGAGTTCTTGACCGAGACGCGGGGCACGGGCCAGCTCCACCATGTCCTTGAGGGCTTTGAACCGTGGCATGGCGAGATCCGTTCGCGTGGTAATGGTTCGCTGATCGCCGATCGCCAGGGCCCAGTCACGGCGCACGCGTTGTTTACGTTGCAGGAGCGCGGCGAGATGTTCGTCGAGCCTGGCGTGATGGTCTATGGCGGCATGGTGATTGGCATTAACGCTCGCAGCGAGGATATGGACATCAATCCGACGCGCGAGAAGAAGCTGACGAACATGCGCGCGTCGAGCGCAGACGAGTTGGTCCGCCTCACGCCTGCCCGCCACTTGTCGCTGGAACAGTCGCTCGAGTTTATTGCCGAGGACGAATGCGTCGAGGTCACCCCCGCTGCGGTCCGCCTGCGCAAGGTCCAGCTTGATCCAAACAAGCGAAGACAGGCTGAAAAGGTTCGGAAGGGCATTTAGGTCCTCAGGAACCTTTCTCCGAAGCTTTAGGCGAGTGAGTGTCCCACGCGCAGCGTGGTCTCTTGACACTCGGGGGGACATGACAACCGCGCGGTTGTCATGTCCCCCCTGGATCGACGCTACGCAGCTGATTGCGCTTGGGTTCGTCTGCCCCGCTAGAACCGTGGGACGCGAGGATTCACGGACCGCCCTGCACGCGCACGCGCTCTACCCAGCGAGTACGTTGCTGACCATCACTGCGGCGACGCTGCGGTTGGTCGCGGGGTCGATCAGCATCAGGCTTCCCAGTGCGCGATTGTCGGCGTACGTCTCGAGCACGAGGGGCTGAGCCGCAAGGATCGAGACGACGCCGAGATCGTTAGCTTCCAACACATCGGTGGGAACGTGCTCCATCGTGTCGAGCTCGAGGCGCTCGTGGAGTTCTTCGACGATGACGGGGACCGTGCGAGTGCTCTGTCGAGCCTCGAGGCGAGCGGGGATTGTCAGCGGCTGCTCGTCGAGCCAGGCAACGGTCGCGCGAATGCGAGTCGCGACGAGTGGCGGTTCGGCAGCCAGCGCGATGACGTCGCCACGGGAGACGTCGATGTCGTCTTCGAGGTGGAGCGTCACGCTGAGTGGCGCGCTGGCACTTTCGCGCTCGTCGCCAAGCACGTCGATGCGAGCAATACGCGATGTCGCGCCAGATGGCAGGGCCACAATCTCGTCGCCGACGGTGACAGCGCCACTGTCGATCCGGCCTGCGAGACCGCGAATGTCATGCGTGCCTTCGTCGTGGCGAATGACCCACTGGACAGGCATTCGGAAGGCCGTTTCGATGACGGGTGGGTCTAGATCGTGCAGGACCTCCAGGACCGTCGGGCCGTCATACCAGGGAGTTTCGGGCGAGTGCTCGGTGAGGTTGACGCCGTTGAGTGCCGAGAGTGGAATCGCGGTGATCCGCGGGCCGTCAATCTGAGCAGCGGACGCAACCAACTCGTCGGCGATCTCGATGAAGCGCGCCTCGTCGTAGTCCACAAGATCGATTTTGTTGACACAGGCAATCACGTCACGCACGCCGAGCATGCCGCAGATCGCAAGGTGTCGACGCGTCTGCGCCGTCGTGCCGTTCTTCGCATCGACCAGCAGGATCGCGGCATCCGCACCAGCAGCGGCCGTCACCATATTGCGCGTGTACTGCACGTGTCCAGGCGCATCGCCAAGCAGGATGCGCCGGCCATTGGCGTCGAATGAGCGGTAGGCAACATCGATTGTGATGCCCTGCTCGCGCTCGGCGCGCAGACCATCCGTCAGCAGCGCCAGGTCGATACCTTTGCGGCCACGCTTACGACTGGCCTCTTCGACGGCCTCGATCTCATCGCCACGTAGATGCCCGGTCTCGTAGAGCAAGCGGCCAATCAGCGTGCTCTTGCCATCATCGACCGAGCCGACAGCAACAACGTGGAGCTTCGGTGTTTCGACTGGCATTAGAAGTACCCGTTGCGCTTGCGGTCTTCCATCGCGGCCTCGGACGTCTTATCGTCCGCCCGCGAGGCGCCGCGCTCGGAGACGTCCGAGTTACGGGTCTCCTCAATCACGGCTGCCACCGTCGCTGCCGTGGAGGCAATCGACCCGGTGCACGTCATATCGCCGACGGTGCGGAAGCGCACGGTCTCGGTGAAGACCTTCTCGTGCGGCAGGCGCTCAATCTCTTCGACGGCTGCGAGCAGCATGCCGGCACGAAGAAAGACCTCACGCTCGTGCGCGAAGTAGATCGACGGCAATTCCAAGCCTTCACGCTCGATGTAGGACCAGATATCGATCTCGGTCCAGTTCGAGAGTGGGAACACGCGGAAGTGCTCACCGTTGCGCAGCTTCGTGTTGTAGATCGTCCACGGCTCTGGGCGCTGATTGCGCGGGTCCCACTGACCAAAGGCGTCGCGATGCGAAAAGAAGCGCTCCTTGGCACGGCTGCGCTCTTCGTCTCGTCGCGCTCCACCAAAGCAAGCGTCAAATCGGTGCTCCGCGATGGCGTCAAGCAGGGTCGTCGTCTGAAGCCGATTACGACTCGCATGGAGGCCCGTCTCGTCTTGCACACGACCCTGATCGATCGAATCCTGCACCTTGGCAACGATCAAACGCTCATCGACATCCGTAGCGAAACGATCGCGGTACTCAATCACCTCGGGGAAATTGTGCCCCGTATCGACGTGCATCAAGGGGAACGGCAGCCCAGCAGGCGCAAAGGCCTTAATTGCGAGGTGAGCCAGAACAATCGAGTCTTTGCCACCACTAAACAGCAGCACGGGGCGCTCGCACTCGGCAGCGCATTCACGAATGACGTGCACGGCCTCTGCCTCGAGAACGTCGAGGGTGGTCATTTCTGTCAGCATGGTCATGTGGGCAACTCCGGATGGGTTTGGCGGACACGGCGGTACATCACGACAACGCCGAGGGCAACCGTGGCGAACCAGAGCACAAGCCCGGCGGGCGGCAATGGCAGCCCCGCCTTGACGGCGAGCGATCCAGCGGCCGCTAGGAGCACCCCAGCAAGCGCACAGCGAAGCGCCAGTGCGGGCAGCTTCACAGCGATCTTCGCACCAACGAGGACGCCTGGGACGGAGCCCAACAGGAGCAGCCCGGCCAGACCAAAGTCGACATTGCCGAGGATGATGTTGCCGATCGAGGCTGCCCACAAGAGCAGCGCGGCATGAAAGACATCGGTGCCCACGACTCGGTGCGGAGCCAGCTGGAACACCGCAATTAGGAGCAGCGCGAGCACCGCGCCACTGCCGGCCGACGTCAGGCCGAGGACGAAGCCGACCAGCAGACCAGAGATGATGGCCGCGATCCACTGGTTCTTCGGTGCGCGCTCGGGACGGAGCGGCGGCGGAAACAGCGTCTGCCAAAGCATTGCGATGCCACAGATTGCAATCGCGATCGCAACCACGATGATCAATGGTGTATCGATCGAAAAGCCGATGTGATCGTTGAGGTAGCTGAGCAGGAACACCGCGCCAATCGCCGCTGGCACGCTGCCGACGGCGAGCTGCAGTGACAGTCGCAGGTCGACCGTGCTCTTCTTGAAGTGGCTCGCGCCACCAACGGTCTTGGTGACTGCTGCGTAGAAGAGATCGGTACCGATTGCACTGACCGGCGGGACACCCGCCACGATCACGAGCAACGGGGTCATGATCGAGCCGCCACCGACGCCTGTGGCCCCGACGAGCAGGCCCACGCCGACGCCGAACATGATCATCATGATTTCGTGGTTCATAGCAGCGGCCCACCAGCCGGGTGAAGACCACATTCGGTCTTCTCGGAGTTCGCCCAGCGGCCCTCGCGACCGGCGCCAGGCTTCGTGCAATGCGTGCAGCCGATCGACGAGTAGCCCGCGGCGTGCAGCGGGTTGACCGGCAGGTCGCGCTCGTTGATGTACGCCCACACGTCGTCGAGCGTCCAGTCGGCGAGTGGACTGATCTTCCAGATCCCGCGCGCCTCGTCGTACTCCACCTTGCGCGTGTTGGCACGGGTCGAAGCCTGATCGCGGCGCAGGCCGGTGATCCATGCATCAAGCGCTCCGAGCGCCCGGCCGAGTGGTTCGACCTTGCGGAGACCACAGCAGGCGTTCGGGTCGGTTTCCCAGAGCCGATCGCCGTGCGCGGCGGCCTGCTCGTCGAGCGTCGGCCCGTGAAACGATTCGACCGTCATGTTGTAGCGCTGCTCGACGGTCTGCCAGAGCGCGTAGGTCTCGGGGAAGAGGACACCGGTGTCGAGCGCGAAGACACGTGTGTCGGCGCGCGCGGCAAAAGCCATCTCGAGCAAGACCGACTCCTCCTGCTGAAACGAACAGGCGAGCGCAATGCTTGGCTGGAATGCCTCGAGTGCGGCCGCGATGATCACGTCCGCGGTCAGAAGTTCCGCCTCATCGGGCGTAAATGGCAGGGGGTTAAGTGGTGTCATCTGCGTCGAAGGAGAGCGACCTGCTCCCACATGCACTAGAAGGATACCTTATGTTCTGTAATGGGTTCGCTTATAACTAATGGTTATTTGCCAGAGCTCCGCTTATTCGATTTCGGATCACTGCCAGAGCGGAGATGCCTGAGCCGCCGGTATCGTCTCGTTCGTGACCTCTGCCCCCGGCTTCTCTGCACTCTCCCTCCGCCTCTCCGACGAGCCGGACCCGGCCTGGGAAGTGCATGCCCTTGCTGCGCAGCGACGAGCCGCGGGCGAGGACATCATCATGCTCTCGATTGGTGAACCCGACTCACCACCACCCGCTGCAGTCCTGACCGAGATCGAGGCGTCGATCGCCCGTGGTCGCACCCGCTACTCCAACGCGCGAGGCGAAGACAGCGTGATCGCGGCGATCTGTGCTTACGCGACCAAGCAGGCCGGCCGCGAGATTCGCCCCGAGCACGTCAACTTCTTCCCCGGTGCCCAGACTGCACTGTTCGGCATGCTGATGACCGTTGTCGGCCCAGGCGACGGGCTGATCGTGCCCGAGCCGTTCTACGCGCCGTACACGCAGGTGTTGGGCGCGACGGGCGTCGAGGTCTCGCACATCGCACTCCACCCAGAGCACGCCTTCCACCCGTCGATCGACGAACTGCACGCCGCGATCTCATCGCGCACGCGCGCGATGGTGATCACCAACCCGCACAACCCGACCGGCTCTGTGCTGACACGCGACGAGCTGATGGCGATCGCCGAGCTCTGCCGCGAACACAACATGTGGCTCGTCGCGGACGAGGTCTACAACGAGTTCATCTACGAGGGCGAGTTCACCAGCGTCCTCGCTCTCGAGGGGTATGAGGATCGAACGATCGCCCTTGGCACGCTTTCGAAGTCGTACGCCATGACGGGCTTTCGCCACGGCTGGGCAATCTCGCCCGCCGAAGCCGGAGCGCGTGCTGGCGTGCTGCTCGAGGCGATGCTGTTCGGTTGCGTGCAATTTATCCAAGACGCTGGCACCGTTGCTCTCTCTGATGGCGGCGCTTTCCCCCGTGCCGAACGCGAGAAGTACCTGCGCCGCCTCGACAAGGTGATGGCCGAGCTTGAGGGCTCCGACGTGATCCACCCGCGGCGGCCCGAGGCTGGCATGTTCGTGATGATCGACATTCGCCCGAGCGGGCTCGACGCCGATACCTTTGCCAAGCGCCTGCTCGACGAGCAGAAGGTTGCCGTCTTGCCGACCCACACGTTTGGACCATCGGGCGCGGGTCACATCCGCATCTCGCTCGGCATGGACGACGACACGCTGGTCGAGGCGACGCGACGGATCCGCCGCTTCGCTGACGCGCTCTAAGGCGTCAGTTCAGCAACCACGAGGGGCGGCCTGCCGCGATCGACAACCTTGACGATCGCCATCATCCCGTGATCTTCGTGCACAAGTACGTGGCAATGCAAGACAAACGTGCCCGCGTAATCGGCAAACGGAATCCGGATCGTGATCGTCTTACCCGGTGGAATCGCGATCGAATCGGCCCATTCCGGATCGCCCTTGAGCTCCTTGCCATCCTTGCGAATGATCTGGTAATCGTCGACATGGAGATGGAAGTTATGCCACTCCGGCGAATCGTTGACGATCTTCCACTCTTGAACGGTGTTGAGCGTCGCGACGAACGTCGGCCCGATCTTGTCATGGTGGTCATAGAAGAGCGCTCCGTCGATATAGAACGCGCGCTTCGGCGGATCTTGCGTGAAGCGGATCGTATGACGTCCGGAGATCTTTACCTCAGGGCCGCGTAGATCTCTGACGGGTAGCAAGTTTGCCGGAATCTCCTGCGGCGTCTGTGCTGTGCCTGTCACGTTGAGCGAGGCGACCTGCACGCGGGGCTGCTTGCCGTATGGCGTCGGACGCTGATTAAATGCCGCCTGGACCAGCGGGAACGAACCGGCCTTCTGCCCTGCCTGCACGAGCACCTCCATGCGCTGGCCGGGAGCGAGCCAGAGCTCGCCGACCTGCTTCGGATGAGCGAACGTGTTGGCGTCGGACGACAGCTGCCAGTACCGCGCACCTTCCATCGGCAGAATCTTCAGAAAACGCTCGTACGAGGCGTTGAGCAGTCGCCACCGCTGCGTCTCTCCCGGTCGGATGTCGATGCGTGGCTGGACCTGACCGTTGATCGTGATCAGACGATGCTCCGGGGTGAGGTACTGCGAGCTCGCCACTACGCCATTCTTGACGGTCACGTTCTGGAAGACCATCACGCGATCCACGAGGCCCTTGATGCCAGGAACGTCGTCGAGCCCACCCTTGACGATGATTGCACCGGCCTGACCTGAGCCAACCTGCATGTCGGCGTAGTGATGCCCGTGTGGGTGATACCAAAACAGCCCAGCCGGATGATCGGCAGGAAGCTTGTACTTGTACTGGTACTGCTGACCCGGCGGGATCTTCAGCAGCACATCATCGGACGGTGCCACCGGCGAGACGTGCATGCCATGAACATGGAGATTCGTGATGTTGCCCAACTTCTGTGGGAATACCGCATAGGGCTGACCGGGAAAAATCGGCGGTGGGTCCTGCGCGGAGGCGCCATACGGGAGGTAGTTCGCCTTCATGCGATTGCGGAGGAGGACGTTCATCGTGTCGCCCGGGTTTACGACCATCGTCGTACCGGGGAACTGCCCGTTGTAGACCTGACTGCGTACAGTGCGACCACCGAGATCGAACGTGCTCATGCCCGCGGTGAGGGTGTAGTCGAGGACTCCATTGACGGACGACACGATGTTAGGTGTCTGCAGCGGCTGGTCGGTGGCGTAGCCCTCGCACGGCTTGCACTCCGGTGTCGTCTTCGCCAACGCATCCGCCGGAGTCGTGCGCGTCAGGATGCTCGTGCCGGCCACCACGGTGATCAACAGGACAATGACAACCGTAGAACGAAAAACAAGAAATCGGTGCGAAGGAGACATTGGGGAAGCGTAACGCGCGGGTAGCCACGAAGTGCATACTGCATCGCATGAGCGGGCAGAGCACACTGACGGTCGAGAACTGGCTCTGGGACATGCATGGCACGCGCTCAGCGCAGCGTCTGGGCGAATTTCGACAGCTCGAGCGCATTAGCCGTGGCAGTGGCCCTGTTCGCGAACTTCTCGTCGACCTCGCGGCACTCGACGACCTCGAACTCGTCAGCCGCACCGGCGAGACCGTCACCCTCGCCCAGCACCTCGAGACGTCCTTCACCGAGGGCTTGATCGTGATCAAGGACGGCACGGTCGTCTACGAGCGCTACCTCAACGGACTGCAGCCAGACACGCAGCACCTGCTGGCGAGCATGACGAAGTCGATCACGGCGTCGGTGCTCGGCATTGAGATCGCCAAGGGCACGCTAGGCCGCAACGATCGCGTCGCTGACATCGCTCCCGAGTTTGTCGCCACGAGCGTCGAGGACGCGACCGTCGGACAGCTGATCGATATGACCGTCGGCACCGCGTTCGCCGAGGTCCACGACGAGCTAGCCGACCCCACGCAGGAATCGGATCTCATGCGCTTCTTTCGCCAGACCGGCACGATGCCGCTTGGCGACGCTAAACCGGTCGGCGTACTCGGCCTGTTTCGCGAGCTCGGTCTGGCCTATCCGCACGGCGACCACTTCGAATACCGCACGCCCCTGACCTGTGTCGTGGCACGCATCCTCGAGATCGTCACCGGGCATCCCTACCTCGACCTTGTGTCTAACGACCTGTGGTCTCGCATCGGGGCCGAGCACGATGCGGCGATCGTGATCGACGCCGGCGGCTTCCCCTTCGCGGGCGGCGGCATGACCGCAACACTGCGCGATGTCGCACGTTATGGCCTCGCCCATCTCGACAATGGCACGGTCGAAGGCCAGCAGGTGATCCCGACCGATTGGATCGCCTCAACGCGTGATGGCTCAGATGACACGCGTCGCGCCTTTGCCGCCTGCCCACAGTTGACCGAGCAGGACCTCGTCGGTTGGTCCGAGTATCGCAACGCGTTCTGGGTCGTCGAGCCGGGCCGCATCTATGAGGCGCTCGGACTATTTGGCCAAGTCTGCCGCATCAACAACGAGACACGGACGGTGATTACCCGCTTCTCTGCTCAACCAATGGTGGAGCGCACGGAGATTGGGTTTGAGACGTATCGCGCCCATGCCGCCATCGAGGCTGCGTTCTGACGTTAGGTAAACGACGCGCGCAACCCGCGGACGGCTCGCTGTTTTGTCCTCTGGTAGCATCGATTCAATCGACCGCAGCACCCTCGAAGGGAACTCCATGGCCACGCAACATAACCACATACTGATCACAGGTACCGCCTCTGGGATCGGCAAGGCAACGATGGAAGCAGCGCTGGAAGCCGGCTACCACGTCTTCGCTGGCGAACGCTCTGTCGAGACGAACGAGCAGCCTGGCGAGCAGGACAAGCTAACGCGACTCCACCTCGACATTACGAACGATGACGATATCGCCGCCGCCGCCGAAGCGATCTCAAGCCACGTTGGCGATGCCGGCCTCGACGGGCTTGCGAATATCGCTGGCATCGGCATCCCCGGCCCGCTTGAGACGCTTCCGATCAGTGCGCTGCGTGCCTCATTCGCCGTCGACGTCTTTGGCCAGATCGCGCTCACACAGGCACTGCTGCCATCGATTCGCAGCGCACAGGGACGAATCATCTTTATTGGCTCAATTGGCGACCGAGTCACAATCCCATTCATGGGCGCGCTGACGGCCGCTAAGTCGGCGATCGCCTCACTCAACGACACGCTGCGTCAGGAGCTTGCGCCATGGGGCATCGAAGTGATCCTGGTCGAGCCGGGCTTCATCAAGACGGGCGCCAACGAGACGTCTAAGGCGATGATCGACAAGGTCAGCGAAAACTTCACCCCGCCGCAGGCTGCCCTCTATGGCGAGACATTCAAGAACTTCACTGATGCGGGCTACAAGACGCAGGAGGCCGGTAGCCCACCGGAGGGCGTTGCCAAGACGATCCTCGAAGCACTGACAACGAAACACCCCAAAGCCCACTATCTCACCGGCTCCAAAGCCCACCTCATGGCCGCGGTAGGGATGTTGCCAGCGAAGGTGCAGGACGCCGGCAAGCGAAAGATGTTTGACCTGCCCGATAAGGGAGTAAAAATTTAGCAGCGAACGCGGCGGGAAGCCCGCAGCACGCCTCACACGCGCCTAGCCCCAGCAGCTAGACGATCCGGCGAGCGTCGCGCAGGAGCTCGACGACGCGATCGCGCGGCAAGGCGGGCACGCGGCGGCCGAGGCGGCCGTGCATCTCCTCATTCGCGACAAGCGCATTGACGATCGCCTCTTCGACGCACTGCACCGTCGCCGCAAAGAGACTGTCGATCCGTGTCCACGGCAGGAACGAGAGCGAGGAAATCTCGGCGCTCGTCGGCTCACCAAGTGGAAAGCCGCCCGAGAACGCGCCGGAGTTTGCCGTCGAGAAGGCAAGGAAGATGTCGCCCGAGAAGTGCGAGCCCGTGGTGCCGAGGCGGGCCAAGCCAAGTGGCACACGGCGTGCCAGCGCCTTCATCTGCGGCGGGAGGAGCGGCGCGTCTGTCGCCACAATCACGATGATCGAGCCAGCCCCGGGCGGGACCACCCAATCGTCCGAGCCAAGCGGGTCATCGTCTGCGAGCGCCTCACCGAGCTGGATACCAGCGATCGTCAACTCGCTGCGACTGCCAAAATTGCTCTGCACAAAGACGCCAACCGTGTAGGTATCGGAGCCCCACGCAACCTGCCGCGAGGCGGTTCCACTGCCGGCCTTAAAGCCGCAGCAGTTCATCCCCGTGCCACCACCAACCGAGCCCTCCTCGAGCGGGCCAGATGCGGCCGAGTCAAGGGCGGCATGGACCTCTTCTTCGGTGATGCGGCGGCCGTTTATCGTATGCAGAAAGCCGTCCCACGTCTCAGCTGCGACGGGCAAGGCCCATTCGTCATTGGGGTCCGGAAAGCGCGTATGCACCCAACTGTTGATGCCCGCCTGCGCGATACCAACCGCGGCTGTACTCGTGATAGCGATCGGCAGGCTAACGGTGCCCGTTTCCTCGATCCACGCCCAGCCCGTCATCTCGCCATTGCCGTTGAGCGAGTAGACACCAGCAGCGCAAGCGTCGTGCGGATTGGCCTTGCCGCGCGGATGAATGCCGGTGACGCCGGTGCGCACATCGTCGCCCTCAATCACCGTCGTGTAGCCAACCTCAACGCCTGGTACATCGGTGATCGCATTCCATGGACCGGGCGTGCCCGTGAAGGGAATGCCGAGGGAGCGGGCACGGGGCTTGCCGGACGGGGTGACGAGATGGGAATCGCTCATACCGCAGACGGTACTGGACTGACACTGTTCTGCCCAGCCGACTAGGCTTACCTCATGACAGACCTCACCTACATCACTGCCAGCGACGCGCTCGCCGGCTTCGCTGCCAAAACGCTCTCGCCCGTCGAGGTGCTCGATGCCTTGATCGCCCGGGCGGAAGCTGTCGAGCCGACCATCAACGCCTTCTGCTGGACGCGTTTTGACGAGGCCCGGGCCGAAGCCAAGCTGGCCGAGCAGCGGTGGCAGGACGGCACCGCGCGACCCCTCGAAGGGATCGTCACGGCGATCAAGGACGAGGTGCCAATCGCTGGCCAACCATGGTCGATGGGGTCGCTGGTCTATCACGACCTGGTTGCGGAGGAAACGTCCCCGTTCGCACAGAGGATGTTTGATGCCGGTGTCATCCAGCACGCGCGCACCACTACGCCAGAGTTCTCGTGCGCAGGGTTTACACATTCGAAAATCCACGGCGTCACACGCAATCCCTGGAACCAAGAGTTTGCTGTTGGCGGATCGTCGGGTGGTGCCGGTGCCTCGCTTGCCGCCGGCACGTCCACGCTCGCAAGTGGCTCGGATATCGGAGGGTCAATCCGGATACCTGCATCATTTAATGGCGTCGTCGGCTTCAAGGCACCCCACGGCCGCGTGCCCTGCGAGCCACCAGGCGGACTCGATATGTATTGGCACAACGGTGGACTCGCACGCACCGTCGAGGACATGCGGCTGTATCAGAACGTCATGGCTGGCCCGCACCCGATGGATCACCGGTCGATCCGCCCCAAGTATGAGATCCCGGCCGGGATAGATGACGTCACGGGTTTCCGGATCGCATTTACGACCGATTTTGATGGCTGCTTCGCCCTCGATCCCGAGGTCGACAGAAACACGCGCGCTGCGGTAGACGCCCTCCAGGCGGCTGGAGCCACTGTTGTCGAAGTTCCGATTGGCCTCTCGCGAGATCTACTCAACGTCGCTACCGGCTACCACTTCGATTCGGTCTGGGGCCGTTGGATTGCGGCCATCTTGGATGAACACCGCGAACTCGTAACGGATCACACCATCGGCTTCGCGGAGTACGTTGCCCGACTCAGTGGAGACACCGGCAATGGTTGGACACAGATCGAAGCGGAGGCCGAACTCTGGACTCCGATCGCAGACGTGTTGGAATCGTATGACGCGTTGCTCTGCCCAACACTCGGCACACGTGGCCTGATTGCTGGCGACGACTACTACGGGCACGGTCTCGAGGTCGGCGGACAGCAGCTTGACAACTACTTCGAAACGCTGATTACGCCCGTGTTCAACATCCTCAGCGCCTGCCCCGTACTCAACGTGCCGAGCGGCTTTGCCGACAACAACGTGCCGACTGGCCTGCAGATCGTCGGCCGCACGTTCGACGATGCCACGACCTTCCAAATTGGTGCCGCCCTCGAACGCGAACGCCCATGGCTCGACACGCCGGAGCACCGTCCACTCCAGTAAATGACCGGAGGGGCTATGCCCCGTCAGTTACCTGGTAGAGAAATCGGCTTGGAGGCCGAGCATGCCGTCGAGCAACCACTCGGCGACGTAGGCCGCGAACGAGGGGCGGACAAGCAGAAGATACGTGTCGTCGGTGCGCTGGTCGATCAGGACGCCGGCCTTCTGGATCAAGGTCTGGACGCATTGGCCAGGACCAAAGACGCGCGGGTGGAAATCGATCGTGCAGCACGTCGCGAGCACCTCGCGCGCAAAGGCGCCGGACAACTCGAGGCCTGTGCGATTGGACGACAGATCAATCACGCCACCGTCCTCACCGACCGCAGAGGCAAGGCTTGCAACAAGTGAGTCTTCCTGACCATCGGCAGCAACCACCAACCACTCGTCTGGCCCAAGCCAGAGCACGCGGTGAGCACCCGCAGCGACCGCGCGATTCGGGCCGGGAAGGTCGGATCCGAGGACGGCGGCAAGACGTGCAGCCGCCGGACCATCCGGGTCGAGCCGGAGGCCGACCTGGGCGAGAAACGGCACCGTGGTCAGCCGCGTATCGTCGACCGTCGTCGCGGCAATCTTCGCTTCGAGTGCGGCCAGTGGTTCGGCTCGACTAACCATCGCGGCGAGTCCCCTCAGCATCGAAGATGATCGGATCGACCAGCTCGACGGCGACGGTGCGATCGAGCAGCGGCGCGTAGATCGTCTCGCCAATTCGGCTCCGACCACCACGCACGAGCGCCAGACCAAACGTGCGACCCATCGCAGCGCTCTCGTACGACGAGGTGACATGCCCGATCATCGCGACGGGGATCTCGTACTCCGCCGTCTCGATCAACTGCGCACCCTCCGGTAGGCGGTCGTTTGGGTCGACGGGCAAGATGCCGACGAGCTGCTTGCGATCCTCGCGGAGCATGTCCGTGCGACGCAGGCTGCGACGGCCCACAAACTCCTTGTCGGCGATCATCCAATCGAGCCCGAGATCGAGCGGCGTGACCGTGCCATCCGTCTCTTGGCCGACGATGAAGTAGCCCTTCTCGGCACGCAGTACGTGCATTGCCTCGGTGCCGTAGGGCGTGATCCCGTAGGGCTCGCCGGCAGCAAACACGGCCTCCCACATCGCCAGACCCGACGTCGTCGGTACGTTGATCTCGAACGCGAGCTCGCCGGAAAACGAAATACGTGCCACGCGAGCAGGCATGCCAGCGACCACGGCGTCCTCGACCTGCATGAACTTGAAGCTGTCCTGTGTGACATCGAGCTCGGGAGCGAGCGTCGACATCACCGTACGCACCTGCGGCCCAACCACGGCCACCGTCGCCCACTGCTCCGTCACGCTCGTCAGCCAGACATCGAGGTCGGGCCACTCGGTCTGGAGAAAATCTTCCATCCAATCAAGCACGCCGGCCGCGCCACCCGTGGTCGTCGTCGCCACGAAGTTGTCTTCGGCGACGCGCAAGACGACGCCGTCGTCGAAGACCATCCCGTCGGCTTTGCACATCACGCCATAGCGGGCACGGCCGACCTTGAGCGTGCCCATCGTGCCCGTGTAGAGCCGATCAAGAAAGACGCCAACGTCCTTGCCACGCAGATCGATCTTGCCAAGCGTCGAGGCGTCCATCATGCCGACGCCCTCGCGCACCGCCGCACACTCGCGCAGCACGGCCGCGTCCATGTCCTCCGTGCCCTGCGGGAAAAACCATGGTCGCTTCCACTGACCAACATCCTCGAAGACGGCTCCGTGTGCGACGTGCCAGGAGTGGATTGCCGTTGTCCGGACGGGGTCGAAGCGTGCGCCAAGCGCACGACCGGCGAACGAACCGAAGGTCACAGGCTGGGAGGGTGGTCGCGCATTCGACACGCCAATCATGTGAAAGTCGAGGTCGAAGTGGTCGGCCGCCAGGCGCCCCGCATTGACCTTGGCCGTGCGGCCCTGCTCGGTACCCGTGCCGACGAGCGTGTAGCGCTTGAGGTGCTCCACGTTCGTGATGCCCGAGTTGAGTGCGCGCTCGATGCCCGCCATCGTGACGTCGCGGTGATGATCGACGAAGGAGTGCGACTCGTCGCCATCAACTGCAGCAACGCGGACAAAATCTGCTGGCGCCTGCTCGGTAACGTCAGCAGCCTCGGGCGCCGCCGGACCGCTGGTTGCCGAGCCAAAGCCCGTGGCCTCGGCAGCGACAAGACCAATCAGGTGCCCATCGCGACGACAAGCGGTGGTGCCAAAGATTCCGGCGGCGGCACCAGTTACGCGCTGGCCAGCGACGACGTTGTCTTGCACGAAGGCCAGCAACTGCTCATCCCAGCGCGCCGTGCCACCAAGGTAGTGGTGCAAGTCGAAGAGCGGAT
Source organism: Actinomycetota bacterium (assembly GCA_005798855.1). Taxonomy (GTDB): domain Bacteria; phylum Actinomycetota; class Thermoleophilia; order Gaiellales; family F1-60-MAGs149; genus F1-60-MAGs149. Next base: position 14,821 of record SYIF01000127.1, read on the forward strand.
CCCAGCCGCCCGACACGGCCAACACATCGCAGGTGATCAGCTCGGTTTCGCCGCCACCAAGCGGGGCCACGACCACGCCCGCGAGCGCACCATCCGCAGCGGCCGTGGTGTCCATGACAACGCTCCCGCCCCGCACCTCAACGCCCAACTCGCGCGCACGACGGGGCAACCAGCCTTGGGGATCGGGACGAACGTCAACTACCCGCGTCACGTCCACACCCGCGTTGATCAGGTCGAGCACCGTGCGATACGCATCATCGTTGGTCGTAAAGACCACGGCGCGCTCTGGCACGAGACCGTAGCGATGCAGGTAGCCACGCACACCAGCCGCAAGCATCACGCCCGGACGATCGTTGTTCGGAAAGACGAGTGGGCGCTCCGTCGCACCCGTCGCGACGACGAGCTCGTGTGTGCGCACCTGCCACATGCGACGCAGAGCGCGGCCGCGACGCTTGGCCTCCGGCAGATGCTCGCTGACGCGCTGCATCAATGCGATCGCGCCTTGATCGCCAACATTAAAGACAGTCGTGCGCGTGAGGATCGTCACCGCAGGGTTGTCCCGCAGGCGCTGCTCCACCTCAGCAACCCACAGGTGCGCCGGGCGATCGTCGATCACAACGTCCTCCCCCAGCAGCGAGCCGCCAAGGTGAGGATGCTCATCGACCAGCAAGACCCGCGCACCCGCCTCGGCGGCGGCGAGTGCGGCGGCGAGGCCAGCTGGCCCAGCGCCCGCGACAAGCACGTCGCAGTGGGCGTGGCGCTTCTCGAAACGACCCGTGTCGGTGCCGGTCGGTAAGACGCCCTTGTGGATGCGGCTCATCGCGGTCAACCCCTCGTAGACCTCGACCTGCGTCAGGCGCATCAGCGGCTCGGACGACTCGCCCGTACCGATCTGTCCAAAGGCGTTCGGATCGGACATGGTGTCGGTCACGACACCACGCGGGCGGTTCATCAATACGCTCGAGCCAAGCACGCGAATGCCGTTCGCCAGCAGCACCGAGGCAACCGTGTCGCCTGGGTGTGCACTCATCGCACGCCCATCCCACGTGAAGCTGATCGTTCGGTCTTGGTTGATACGGCCGCGACCGGCGAGGCGCTTCATCGGGCGTCCTCTGGCCGCTCACCCGAGCGGTACGAGCCAACCATTTCGTGGGTACCGGTGTCGCGAATCACGTTGAACCAGCGGCGACAGCCCGCTGCGTGGTTCCAACGCTCGGCATAGCGACCGCGCGAGTTGTCGCGGACAAACAGGAAGCGCGTCCACTCCTCATCAGAGAGCTGCTCCGGGTCGGCCGGATAGGCGACGTGCGCCTGGCCGCCGTACTTGAACTCCGGCTCGTCCCGCGGGCCGCAGTAGGGGCAGCGGATCTGGAACATCAGTGGGCTACGGCTGCGGCGCCATGCTCGTCGATCAGCTCGCCGGTCTCGAAGCGCGTCAGCGAGAACGGGCGGTTGAGCGCGTGCGGTTCGCCGGTCGCGATCGTGTGCGCCATCACATAGCCCGAGCCCGGCGTGGCCTTGAAACCACCCGTCCCCCAGCCGCAATTGACGTAGAGATTCTCGACGGGTGTCAAGCCAACGATCGGCGAGGCGTCGGGACAGACATCAACGATGCCGCCCCAGGTGCGCAGCACACGCGCGCGCGAAAACTGTGGGAACAGCTGCATACCGGCACTCATCTGCTCTTCGATCACGTGCAAACCGCCGCGCTGCGCATACGAATTGAAGGCATCGATGCCGGCGCCCATCACGAGCTCGCCCTTGTGAGCCTGCGAGACGTAGACATGCACCGCGTTGCTCATCACAACACAGTTGAGGATCTGCTCGTAAACCTCACTGACGAGCGCCTGCAAGGGGTGGGATTGGATCGGCACAGCGAAGCCGGCCATCGCCGTCAAGAGGCTCGTGCGACCAGCGGCGACGAGGCCAACCTTGCCGGCAGCGATCGGTCCGCGCGACGTCTGGAGCCCAGTCACGCGACCGTCGACGACATCGATGTCTGTCACCTCACAGCCCTGGATGATGTCGACTCCAAGCGCGTCGCAGGCTCGACCGAGCGCGAAGATGACGGCATCGTGGCGCGCGATACCGCCGCGTCGCTGGAGCGTGGCACCCATCACCGGGTAGCGCGCCTCGGGGGAGATATCCACGATCGGACAGAACTCTTTGACCGCCTCGGCGTCGAGCCACTCAGCATCCACACCATTGAGGCGATTGGCGTTGACGCGACGAATGCTCTCGCGCTCGTCATGCAGGTTGTGCGCCAAGTTGAGGACGCCACGCTGCGAGAAGAGGATGTCGTAGTCCAGCTCTTCGCCCCAGCCCTCCCAGAGCTGGAGCGCGTGCTCGTACATAGCCGCGCTCTCGTCCCAGAGGTAGTTCGAGCGAATAATCGTCGTGTTGCGCACGGCGTTGCCATTGCCGATCCAGCCGCGCTCGACAACCGCAATGTTCGTCAGGCCATGATTCTTGACGAGGTAGTACGCCGTTGAGAGTCCGTGCAAACCGCCGCCGACGATGACCGCGTCGTAGGACGACTTGGGCTCAGGGTTCCGCCAGAGAAACGGCGCGTTATGGAGTGCGTGTTCGTTCGGATCCAAAGTCGTTTCGCAGGGCTTGGTATTGACCGTGACATTTCAGAGCGTACGGGTCGTTAACCGCTGTTGTCAACTTATGAGCACTATGCCATTGTTGTCATATGGCTACTATGCGCGCCGCGATCCTCCACGAATACAACACTCCCATGATCATCCACAACAACGTTGTGGTCGACGATCCCAAAGCAGGTGAGGTACTCGTCAAGATTGGCGCCAGTGGCGTCTGCCGCTCGGACGTGCACTCCAGCGAATGGGCTGGCGTGCAACCAATCCCCACGCTGCTCGGACACGAGGGCGCTGGCACGGTGGTCGCAGTCGGTCCAGACGTGACCGAGCTCGCGATCGGCGACCGCGTCGTCCTCATGTGGGTCGCTCCCTGCGGCTCGTGCAAAATGTGTGACCATGAACGCCCCGCGCTCTGCGAAGGGCAAGGATCGTACGAACTCGGGTTCGCGGTTGATGGCACGAGCCGCTACTCGCTCGAGGGCGAGCTGATCCACCACTACTCCTGCTCGACCTTCAGCGAGTACACCGTGGTTCCTGTCGAAGGGGCAATCAAAGTCGACACCGACCTGCCATGGGAATACCTGGCGCTGGTCGGCTGTGCCGTGACGACTGGTGTCGGTGCCGCGATCAACACCGCCAACGTACGGCCGGGAGACTCCGTGGCCGTGATCGGCTGCGGCGGTGTCGGCCTCAGCGTCATTCAGGGAGCCCGCATCGCTGGCGCTTCGACCATCATCGCTATCGACACCAACCCCGGCAAACTCGACCTAGCCACCGAGCTTGGTGCGACCAATACGATCAACAGCTCCAGCGTCGACGCTATCGAGGCCGTTAGAAAGATCTCCCCGAATGGTGTCGACCATGCCTTCGAGGCGTTGGGACGCGAAACCACGATCCAACAGGCGATTGATATGACCACGCGTGGTGGGCAGACAACGCTGATCGGTATGGCCAAGGCAGAGGTTCGGCCAAGCATCCCAGCGCTGGATGTCGTTGTTGAGGAGCGCACCATCGCGGGATCGTGGTACGGCTCATTCGTCCCCGCCCGTGATATTCCCAAGATTGTCGGCTGGCTCGAAACGGGCGACCTCAAACTCGATGCCATCATCGAGCGGATAACTCTCGATGACGTCAATACGGCGTTCGATCGGATTCGCTCGGGCGAAGCCAACCGTCAGGTGATCATCTTCTAGGCATCAATTGGCACGAACCGAAAGTCACGGCATACTTTCACCATGCCTGCACACCCACTCGACCCTCTCAGCCCCGACGAGCTCGCAGCCGCAATCGAGATCATCCGCCGCGAACAGAACCTGAATCAGAACCACCTCTTCGTCTTCACGCTGCTCGACGAGCCAGCCAAGGACATCCTCGCTGCCTGGAAGCCGGGCGACCCGATCGACCGCGCCGCGCGCATCACCGTCTGGGACCGCGCCGAAGGACTCCTGATCGAAAGCGTCGTCGGCCTCGACGGCACGATTCGTCGTTGGGACCCGCAGCCCGGCCAGAAGGCCGCGCTGCTCGGACCCGAAGCGACAGCCTGCATTGCCGCTGCCAAGAGCGACCCGCGCGTACTTGAAGGGCTGCGGAAGCGAGGCATCGACGACGTATCGCAGATCCACATGGAGACCTGGCCCTTCGGCATCGACGTGCCTGAGCACCTCGACGATGGACGCCGCCTGTTTTGGACCCCGATGTGGCACCGACCGACGCCCGACGCCAACCAGTACGCGCATCCCATCGGCGGCCTGCATGCGATCGTCGCGATCGACACGGCCGAGGTCGTCGAGGTCGAAGACACCGACGGGATTCCGACGCCCCAGACACCCGGCCCGTACCGCCTCAGTCAGACCGGCGGCAATATCGCGCTCAAGCTGCTCGAAATCGTCCAACCCGAAGGCGCCTCCTTTACCGTCGACGGCTGGGAGATCAACTGGGAGCGCTGGCGTTTTCGCCTCGGCCACTGCCAACGCGAGGGCCTCGTCATCAACGACGTCCGTTTTGACGATGACGGCACCGAACGCAAGATTGCTCACCGCATGTCGATTGCCGAACTCGTCATCCCCTACGGCGACATCGGCATCAACGGCGCGGCCCGCAAGGCTGCCTTCGACACGGGTGAGTTTGGTCTCGGTAACTACACGAACTCGCTGACGCTCGGCTGTGATTGTCTCGGCGAGATCGTCTACCTCGACACAGTGGTCGCCGATGCGGCGGGCGAGATCCACGTGACAAAGAACGGCATCTGCCTCCACGAAGAAGACTTCGGGATTCTGTGGAAGCACACCGATACCGATGGCCACGTTGAGGTGCGGCGCAGCCGTCGCTTTGTTGCCTCCTCGATCGCCACGATTGACAACTACGAATACGGCTACTTCTGGTACTTCTACCAGGACGGCACGATCGAGTTCGAAGCCAAATTGACAGGCATTGTGCTGACCCGCGCTGCCATCCCTGGCGAGCAAAACCTGTCCGCGTCCGAGCTCGAGCCGGGCCTGCTCGCGCCCTACCACCAGCACCTTTTCTGCGCGCGCCTCGACCTTGACGTCGATGGTGCCGGCAACACCGTCTACGAGGTCGATGCGGTCGCACACCCGATGGGGCCAGACAACCCGGCTGGCAACGCGTACTTCACACGCGAGACACCGCTCGCCTCGGAGAGTGTGGCTCAGCGCGTGATTGATCCGTTTGCGAGCCGCTTCTGGAAAGTCGTCAACCCGACGCGCTCAAACCACATGGGCAAACCCGTCGGCTACAAGTTAATGCCCGGCGGCGCCAACTGGCCGATGGCCGACCCGGAATCCGTGATCGGCAAACGTGCGCGCTTCATGTACCACCACCTCTGGGTCACACAGCAGCGGCCCGACGAGCTCTATCCGGCGGGCGACCATCCGTACCAGCACGACGGCCTCGACGGCCTGCCTCGCTGGACGGCCGCCGACCGCCCGCTCGAAGACGAGGATGTCGTGCTCTGGTACACGTTCGGCACGAACCACATCCCGCGCACGGAAGACTGGCCGGTGATGCCGGTCGAGCACACCGGGTTCCATCTCAAGCCGAGCGGGTTCTTTCATCGCAGCCCCGGCATCGACGTGGCGCCAAGCGAGCCCAAGCACTGCTGCAGCACGAACCCGCACGACCCCAAGGATTGAGTGGATCAACGTTGCTTTGGGGTCTGACCCCAAGGCAACGTCTGTTCGCACCTACTTCAGCAGCGGCGCGATTGCTTGGAGCTGCGTGATGCCCGTCGGATCGGAGTCGTCGCCGAGCGCCTGGATCGCGACCTGATCGGCACCAGCGTCAAGATGCTCGCGGAGCTTGGCAACCACCGTCTCGGCGTCACCATGGGCGACGAGGGCGTCGATCAGACGATCCGAGCCACCATTGGCAATGTCGTCCTCGGTGAAGCCCATCCAGATCAGGTTGCGCTTGTAGTTCTCGATCTGGAGATACCAGCCAATTGCGCCGCGGGCACGCTCGCGCGCCTTAGCGGCATCGGTCTCGATGATGATCTTGTGCTCGGGGATCAGCAGCGGGTCGGGCCCGAGGATCTCGCGAGCACGAGCGGTGTGCTCGACGGGGACGAGATACGGGTGTGCTCCGAGCGACAGGTCGCGCGCGACCTCGAGCATTGGCTTACGCAGTGCCGCAATAATCGACTGCACAGGAGCGACGGGATCCGCCGATGCGTCTGGCGTGCTGAACTCTGTCGCGTTCAGTTGCGTCAAGTACTCACTCATCTTCGTGACGGGCTTGAGGTACGTCGCGCCACGCGGATCGACCTGCGGCGGGTGGCTGACGCCGAGTCCGAGCAGAAAGCGATCATCGAACGAGTCGTTGAGGGTGCGAGAGGCACTCGCCGAGGCAAGCGCATCGCGGGCCCAGACGTTGGCGATGCCACTCGCGACCATGATCTTCTTCGTGGCACCGAGGATGACTGCGCCGTTCGAGTACGACTCGCGCACGCCCATGCCTTCGGGGTACCAGAGGCACGTGTAGCCCGCAGCCTCGACAGCTGCCGCAGTTGGTCGACCCAGCGCAGCCGGTACGGCGGTGAGTGCACCCACCCAGGCGCCCCACGTGCCGATTTTGCTGCGCATGGCTGCGCGGTCTTCGCTGAGTCCCATCGTGTCCCCTTGGTCGAACTGGTCTGGCGACATGATGCCGCCAATTGCCCTTCGCGTCCGCACATACTCCAAGCCTTCACGCACAACTAGCGCAGGCAGGTAGGCAGAACTGTCGCAGCAAGCGCGGTGAAGGCGTTGCAACAGAGCAAAACGAGCTTTGAGAGGCGACATTCTGGGCCCGGGCCAAGAATGTCGCCTCACTACCCAGTACCCTTCAGCCCATGCTCGACGCAGCCACTACCAAGACCCTTCGCCGCGTACTCGCAGAACGCCCCGACAAGCCGCTCGGCATCGTCCTCGACGTCGGCTTTACGAACGGGCTTGCCTCCGCCCGCGCGCTGCGCGATGCTGGTGCGCCCGTGATCGTCGTCGACCACCGCAAAGGCGCGCTTGGTTTTAGATCGCGCGGCGTTGCCCCCGTGCTGGCGCCCGACCCGGCCGTCGACGAAGCGGGCTTCATCGACGTGCTCGCCGAGATTGCCGCCCTGACCGGGCGCACGGGATTCCTGTTCCCCACCCACGATGCCCACCTCGTCGCCGTCTCCAAGCACGCCGACCGCATCCAGCCGCTCGTACTACCGGGCTCGCACTGGGACATCATCGAGCCGCTGATGGCGAAGATTCCACAGATCGAATTGGCCGAGCGCGCCGGCGTGCCCGTGCCCCGCTCGTTTATGCCGACGACGCGCGAAGAGGCCGAGGCCGCTGCCGCGCAGATCCCGTACCCCGCAATCGCTAAGCCAAGCATCGGCATCGACTTTAAGCACGCCGAGAAGGTGCCGGTGATCCTCGCCAACACGCCAGAGGAACTCGTCGAAGGCTATGAGCGCATTGCCGCAACGGGCGACCTTGCAATCTTCCAAGAGGTGATCCCGGGTGGTGACGATGCACTCTGGACCGTCGGCTCCTTCAGCACCAACGGCGGCGAAGCGGTCGGCACGTTCTGTGGCCGCAAGCTCGTACAGCGCCCACCGATCTTTGGCACCTGCCGGGTTGGCGAGGCGCGCTGGGCCGACGAACCCGTCGCCTACGCCGACGCCCTACTCCGCACCAGTGGCTTCGATGGCATCACGCAGATCGAATTCAAGCACGACCCGCGCGATGGCTCGTACCGCCTGATCGAGATCAACCTCCGCAGTTGGCAATGGCATTCGCTCGCACGACGCTGCGGTGTCGACCTCGTTGGCCTCTGCTATCGCAGCGCCTGTGGCGAGCCCGCCGGCCGCCTGATCTCTGGGCCGCGGCACGACGGTCGGCGCTGGGTTGCCGCAGTGCCTCACCTCAAGGAAGGCTTGGGTGGACGCGAGAGCCTCGGCAGTATCTTTAAACCCCTTGCGGGCATCATCGAGGAACCTGTCTTCAGCATCCGCGACCCGAAGCCAGGCGCTGTACAGGTGGCTGGCCTCGTAGTTGGTCCCGTGAAGCGACGGCTCAAGCGGGGCTAACGGCGTTGCTTCGCTCGCTCGAGCGCGTGCGCGGCATGCCAGTGCGGCCGGCGTCTCAACGCGTGACGGTCACACGGACCAGCGAAGCGAGTGTCTCGGCCTGGGTTTGGCGCGAGATACGCGTGCGGATATCGTCGGCGAGCAACGGACTTGGCAATGTGCCTGCCCGCCACTGATCTACATATTGCTCCACAGCCGCGCGTGTACCAGTGACATCGTCGGGAGCAACAATCGCAGCGTCAACGGCCCGAAGTTCGCGTGCTGCTGCTCCGTGGGGCGGTAGCATCGCCAATACAGGTCGGCCGCAGGCGAGGAGTTCCCAGACCTTGCCAGGTAGAAACTTTGCCCCGTGCCCACCAGCATCTTGCATGAAGATCCGCGCACTGAAAATCAGCGCAACGTCAGCGTCGGCCTGTGCCTGGAGTGCGGCGGCATGCGAAGCGGGTGGTTCGATCGAAACGACAGGGTCGAGGCCGAGCTCGGTAATGCGGCTGCGGTCGGTATCGGGGAACCCCCCCATGAAGCGCAGGCGAATCAGATCGCGCAGTTCTGGCCGATCGCGTATGAGGTCGGCGACGGCCTGCAGTAGATACCGCGGCGAGCGATCGTCAAAGAACCATCCGGTGTACGTAAAGGTGCAGTGATTAGCGTCGGGTCGGCGTTCGATCGCAGCGAGCTCGTCGAGGTCGATGCCATTAGGAATTACCGCGAGTGGTAGATCGGCGCGCAGGCTGCGCACCTCGTCCTCGGCGTGATTGACGACGCTCGCTGCGTCCATGCCGCCAACACACCACCGGGCGAGTCGCGTGATCGCAGCCTGTTTGACACGAACCTCCACGCGCGACACATCAAGATCGGCGTGGGTGAGCCAGGGATCGCGCCAGTCTGCAATCCACGGCACGTCCGTGCGGGCACGGATCATACGTCCTGCGACGGCGAGGGTGTTCGGGGGCGCCGTGGTGATGAACGCGTCGAAGCGTCCCGTCTTGAGCAGCTTGAGTGCGGCCGGCACGACATCGGCCAGCCACGGCGCATTGGCGTCGGGGAGAAACAGTCGCTGTGGAGCAAGCGCTGCGCGCACGGCGAGCTTGCGCGCAGGCGTTGGCGCGTTGCGAATCCGATCGGCGGGAAGTTGTCGCAGCGACGGCCCTCGATAACGCACGCGATGCACCGGAACGTTGGCAGGGATACGGCTGACGGAGGCCGGGTCCTCGGCCAGCCACTTGGCGTCCGTTGGCACCAGCATCTCCACATCGATCCCTAGCTCTGGCAGACGCCGCGAGAACTGCAGCGTGCGCTCGACGCCACCACCACCGGTCGGCGGGTAGTAGAAGGCGATCAGGAGGATGCGGAGACAGTCGGTCATCCGCCCGAGTGTACGGCAACCCGAGTGGCACGCCGACGTCACAAAGGGGTTTGACCCCTTTGTGACATCCCGCCACCCCACCACCTGCCGTACACTCGCCTGCAATGACTGACCGCCTCCGCATTCTCCACGCGCCCCTCAATATCGCGGGTGGGCCTGAGGCGTTGAGTGCCGGACTGAACGAGTTTGGCTGTGACAGTCGACTGATGGTCTTTACGCGTCAGCCGTTTCGCGACGGCTCCGATATCAACCTGCATTTGCGGCAGGGTGGTGGCCCGGTCAACCTCGCGCTCAATCTCCCCAAGCAGGCCTACGCGTTGGGTCGCGCGATTCCGAACTACGACATCTTCCAGTTCCACTTTGGCGTCACGATCGTGCCCAAGCGCATCAATCTGCCTCTGTTGGGCCGGCTCGCAAAGGGTCGCGTTTTCCACTTCTGGGGCTCGGACCTCCGCGACGCACCCGTGTCGAAATGGGATTACGCACTCCGCCATGCCGACGCCGCCGTCGTCGGCTCGTACGCGATTCTGCCGCGTGCGCCGCGCGCAGCCGACTGGCCCGACTACGACGTCGTACCGCCCGGGATCAACCTCGAGACCTGGCAGCCCGCTGTGCCAACCCCTGGCAAAACGATTCGCATCGTGCACGCACCATCGCGACGGCGCTCAAAGGGCACGGAGGCTGTACTCGAGGCGGTCTCCACGTTGCAGAGCGAGGGCGCTCCGATCGAGCTCGATCTCGTCGAGAACACGCCAAACGATCAGGCGCGGCTGCGCTACGCCGCGGCCGACCTCGTAATCGACCAGCTCAACGTCGGCTGGTACGGCCTCTTCTCGATTGAATCGATGGCGCTCGGCAAGCCCTGCATCGTCCGTCTCGACCCCGAGGCGGTCGCCGCAACCGAGGCCGCCTTCGACACCAAGATCCCTCTGGTCAACGCGGACAAGGACACGCTGGTTGAAGTTCTGCGGGGTCTCGTTCGCGAGCCTGAGCAGCTAACCGAGATCGGCCACGCCTCGCGCGCCTACGTTGAGGCAGTGCACGGCCACACGGCAATCGCCGAGCGGATGCTCAACGTCTATCGCCGTCGCGGATTGGCGTAAGCGTGCTGTACGGCCTCGGGCCCTGTCATGACCCGGAGGACTATGTGGCTATGTGTTTATGTGATATGTTCAGCGCATGCCACAACTGCACCTCTATGTCTCTGATGCTGTCGCGGACACGATGCGCGCGCGTGCACAGACGGAGGAACTCCCACTCAGTCGATATCTGGCAAAGGTGGTCACCGATTCGGTGACGGCCGGATGGCCAGCTGGGTATTTCGAAACCGTCTTTGGTAGCAGCCCCGACTTCGAAGTCCCTGACTGGCCCGACTACTCACCGCTTGAACCTTGGGACGGCACGCCCGACGCATGAAGCGCATCCTCGATACCTCCGTCTTTGTCGATGCTTTACGCGGCAACGATGAGGTGCGCGAGCGGATGCAGGCCCACGACCCCGCAGGCCTCGCGACCTGCAGCATTGTGCGAGGCGAACTGATGGTCGTCGTCGGCAGGTCGCGCGATTCGCAGCGAGAACACTTCCGTGTCGATCTCATGCTGCACCCAATCGCGATGTTCAACTTCGATGATCGCGCAGCGCGTGCCTTCGGCATCCTCACCGTCATGCTCCAAAAGGCCGGCACAATGATTGGCGTTCCCGATCTGATGATCGCGGCTACCGCTCTGTCGCGCGGAGCCATCGTCGTGACGTCGAATCCTAATAATTTTGGACGCGTACCCGGCCTCGTCACCGAAAACTGGCGCACCCGCTAGAGCAGCAGAGCGGCCCAACCCGGTAGACTCCGCACGTGCTGAAGGGCAAGAAATTCTTTCTGACGGGCGGCGCCGGCTTTATTGGCACGACGATTGCGCGGCTGTTGGCAGACGACAACGACGTTGTCCTGTACGACAACCTGCACAACAACGCGTTGCAGCACACGGATCTCGGGCAGCACCCGAATATCACCTTAGTTCAGGGCGACATTCTCGACCTTGAACTCCTGCGCAAGTCGGCCGCGGATGCCACGCACATCATTCATATGGCTGCAATCGCCGGCGTGGCGACGGTGCTCAAGAGCCCGGTGCGCACGATGCGCGTCAACCTGATGGGCACCGCGAATGTCGCAGAGGTCGCACAGGGTCTTGGCAGCCAGTTGGAGCGGCTCGTTGATTTCTCGACAAGTGAGGTCTTTGGACGCCACGCCTACAAGGTTGAAGAGACGCACGAGATGTCGGGTGGCCAAGTCGGCGAGGCCCGTTGGTCGTATGCGGTCTCGAAACTGGCGGGCGAGTTCTTCTTGCATGCGTACTTCGAGGAGTACGGCGTGCCCGTCGCAGTCGTACGCCCCTTCAATATTTACGGTCCGAACCAGATCGGCGTCGGCGCGATCCACCATTTCGTGCGCCATGCGATCGCGAACGAGGAGATCACCGTCCATAACGACGGTGCCCAGATTCGCGCCTGGTGCTACATGGACGACATTGCCGACGCGGTCCTCGAGATCCTCGAGAACGACGCGGCGATCGGGCAGTCCTTCAACATCGGTAACCCCCGCAGCGTCTGCACGACCTATGACCTCGCGCTGCGCATCAAGCGCCTTGCCAACTCGGAGTCGCCAGTCGTCTTTAAGCCGCTCGAGTACACCGACGTTGAGATCCGCATCCCCGACATCACGCAATCACGCGAGCTGCTCAAGTGGGAACCGAAGGTCGACCTCGATGAGGGCCTCTTGCGCACGATTGAGTGGTACCGCGCGGAGGCTGGCTCCGCCGCGAAGTGACGACCCCGGCCCTCGTCGTTCTTGGCGCCGGGCTCTCGCAGCGACCACTCGTTGAGCGTGCGCGGGCCCGCGGGTTGACGACGTGCGTTGTGGATGGTCGGACCGATCGCCCGGCTGCGGCGGCCGCTGATGTCTTCGTCCACCAGGACTTCTCCGACGTGCCTGGCACGATCGCTGCGCTCGAGGCAGCCGGTGTCGAGACGATCGGCGTGTGCTCGATGGGATCGGAGCAGGCGGTCGTGCCGGGTGCGCGCCTCGCCGAGGCGCTTGGCCTGCCCGGTCTTCCGGTCTCGGCGGCGCTGGCCGCGACGGACAAGCTTGTGCAGCGCGGCCTCTACCGCGACCACGGTGTCCCCTCCGCTGGCTTCGCCGCTGCGCGCACGCTCGATGAGGCGCTGGCCGCGTACGACGAGCTGGGCCTGCGCGTGATCATCAAGCCGACCGACGGCGCCGCCCAGCGCGGCGTTAGCGACGTACAGTCGCGAGGCGACGTGGCAGCGGCCGTTGAGCACGCGATCCGCGAATCGCGGACAGGCGAGCTTATCGTCGAGGAGCACCTGTCGGGCCGCGAGTACACCGTGAATGCCTTCGTGCTCGGCGGCGTCTTCCACCCAGTCAGCGTGACGCTGCGCGACCTCGCGCCCGAGCCAGCCGTCGGTATCTGCATGGCGCACCGGTATCCGTGCGGCCGCTCCGATCAGGACGTGGCGACGATCATCGACGTCGTGCGTCAGGCGACGATGGCGATCGGTATCGACGCCGCACCCGTCTACGCGCAGGTGCGCTTCGGTGACGACGGGGCCCGCATGATTGAGTGTGGTGCGCGCCTTGGCGGTGGCAGCGACGCACAGTTGGCGCGACTCGTGGTTGGCGTCGACCTGATGGAGACCGTCCTTGATACTGCACTCGGCGAGACCAGCCACACAAGCCTCGTGCCGCGCCCGACCGCAGAGCCCTTCGGCCACTCGCGCTTTGTGATCCCCCTCGCGCCGGGGCGGATCTCCCGTGCCGACCCCGGTACAGTCGCCGACCTGCCGGGCGTGCACGACGTCGGCTTTTTCCACCAGGCCGGCCAGATCGTGCCACCGCTCTGGTCGGCTTCGGGACGGCTCGGTGTGCTGCTGATGACAGCCGCCTCGGATGCCGAGCTCGACGCGCGGACAGAGGCGGCGCTCGCCGCTCTGCACGTCATCATCGAGCCCATGGGAGATGCCGAAGCAATGGCCGCATGGACGGAGCAGTTGAAGCGCGAGCGGACGGGCAGCGCATGAGCGACTTCTCGCCGGCGGGCTACGTCGAGCTGCTTGAGGCGATCAAAGCCGGGCGCTACCGCCTGCGCCCGTTTACAGTCGAGCAACCGGCCGAGCAGATGCTGTTTCTGCGCCACGACATTGACGTGTCGCTCGAGGACGCCGTTGCGATGGCCGAGCTTGAGCACGCGCACCACATTCGTGCCACCTACCTGCTGATGACGCGCAGCATCTTCTACAACCTTGCCTCACCCGCTGGCCTTGCTGCGGTGGCGCGGCTGCGAGATCTCGGCCACTGGGTCGGCCACCACGCCCTGCACCCGCACACCGATCCGGTCGTAGACTTGGGCTTTGACCCCGTGATGGCCTGGCACAACCCGGACCCCGCCTACATGGCCGACGCCGTGCCGGGCTGGGTGAACGTCATGGAGTCCCGGTTTACCAGCGACTTCGTGTGGACCTACCGCTCGGATTCGAACCAGGCGTGGCGCCGCGGCGATCCCGTCGAAGATCTGGCTGCTGGGCGCTTCCCGTGGCTACAGCTGCTGATCCACCCCGTGCTCTGGATGGGTGGCACAAACGGGATGGCCGCCACGGCCGAGGCCTTCCTCGACCGCGATCGCACCCGCCGCCTCGAGCACCTGCACCGGGACGACCTGGACCTGTGAGCACCGAGCCGCTGACCATCCTCGTGACCGCCGTCGGCTCGCCCGGCTCGGCTGCGCTGCTGCGCGCGCTGAAGCAAAACGGCGAGCGCCCGGTGCGCATCGTCGGCACCGACCTGCGCGAGGAAAACGTCGGGCGTTTCCACTGCGACGCCTTCAGCACCGTGCCCGAGGGCTCGGACCCCGCCTTCGGCCCAGCGATCCTCGAGCTGGCCCAGCGCGAGAGCGCTCGCGTCGTGTTGCCCCAGGCCTCGTTCGACCTCGCGGGCCTGGCCGAGCTACGCGCCGAGTTCGTGGCGGCCGGCATCGCACTGATTTGCTCGACGCCCGCGGCCGTGCGTGCGGCCGACAGCAAGCACGCCACGCTCGAGCTGTGCGAGCGACTCGGCGTGCGCGCCCCGGCCTTCCGCGTTGTGCGTGGTGGAGCTGCGGTGGCCGCTGCCGCCCGCGAGCTCGGCTATCCGGGCAGTGACATCTGCATGAAGCCCGTCGTAGCGGCGGGCTCGCGTGGCTTCCACGTCATTTCCACGAATGTCGACGCCCGCCACCAGCTGCTGCACGAGCGGCCCGGCGCGATGCCGCTGCGGCTCGAGGACGTCGAACGCATCCTCGGTGACGACGAGACCGAGCTTCTCGTGATGGAGCTCGTCACCGGCCTCGAACGCACGGTCGACGGCTACGCGGAAACCGGCCGAATCGTGCTCGGGCACCCGAAGACGCGTGAGGCCATGCGTGCCGGCCTCGCCATGCGCTTCGAGACGCTCGACGCGCCCGAGCTGATGCAGGTCGCCGAAACGCTCGTGGCAGGCTTCGCCCTCGATGGGTTCTTCAACCTGCAGCTGATTGGCGACGCTGTGCTCGAGCTGAACCCCCGCATCTCGACGATCGTCTACCAGGACGACCTCAACCTGCCGTGGCTCGGCATCCGCCGCGCCCTCGGCGAGCTGACCGACGACGAGGCTGCCACGGCACAGGCCCGCGTCCGCTCGGGGCGGATCGCTCTGCGCTACTTCGACCAGCTCGAGTACGACCCGAACTAACCCAGCGCAGAAGCAAGCGCCGCAATCACGGACGCAACATCCTCGTCGCTCATCGCTGTGTGCACGGGAAGTGCGAAACCGCGATCGACGATGTCCTCGGCGATTGGAGCCGATTGTCCGAGTTCGACAAGGCTGCCAATGCGCGTCATGGCGTAGGAGAGGATGCCCGCGCCAATGCCCTGAGCCTGCATCGCCGCAACAAACGCATCGCGGTCAAGGCCAGGTGGGACGACAGCGCCAAAGGTCTGCTCGTTGACGGCCGCGCCAGCCGGATGCTGCTGAAACTCGATACCAAGCGCCCGCAGCGCAGAGCGGTAGGCCGTGCAGATCTCGCGGCGCCGACTGATCATGTCGTCGAGGCGCCCAAGTTGGACAAGGCCGATCGCCGCCTGCATCTCCGTCAGGCGCGCATTCGGACCAGGCTCGACGAAGACGCCCGGCGTGCTCTGACCATGGTTGTGGAGGACGCGTAGGCGGTCGGCGAGAGCGTCGTCGTCGGTCAGACACGCCCCGCCCTCGCCCGTCGTCAAGACCTTGCGTGGATGGAATGAGAGGCAGGAGATGACGCCGAACGAGCCGCAAGGCTGGCCATTCAGCGTGCTGCCAATTGCGCAGGCTGCGTCCTCGATGATTGGCAGATCGGGCAGTGCCGCGGCGATGGCGGGCTGGTCCGCCGGTACGCCGAATTGGCCGATCGCAATCACGGCCGTCGTGGCCGTCGTTCGAGCCGCTGCCAAACCAAGCGCTTCGCCATTCCACGTGGCTTGATCAATGTCGACGAGGCGCGGCGTTGCGCCAACCCAGGCGGCGACGTGTGCCGGGCTCGGCCACGACATCGCTGGCACCAAGACCTCACCACTATCGATGTCGAGCGCGCGCAGCGCGAGCTCGAGCGCGGCCGTGCCGTTGGCAACGGCGATCGCGTGCTTACGACCGCAGCGTTCGGCCAGCCCCTGCTCAAACTCCTGGACGAGCGCGCCCGAGATCAGCATGCCGCTCTCGAGCACACGCGTGACGGCAGCGATCTCCTCCGCTCCGAGCGCAGGTCTGGCAATCGGGACACGGATTGTCACAGGCGGAGAATACCCGGCATGGTCAGGGCTCCTCGTCGGGCACGGGCTCGGCGGTGTCGCCTGGAGGTGCAGAGCCGCCACGGGTCCTCAGGCCGGTCACGATCGCTCGTGCCCGATCCAGCTCGGCACGCGTCAGGAAGCCAATCGCGATGTAGCCAAGGGGAATCGCCGCCGCCACGACGATACGCAGCGCGAGCGCGCCGGCCCCGCTGTCCGGAAGGAGGTACGTAGCCGCCAAGGCCAGCGCCAGGATCACCGGAATACGGGCAATGCGCCCCCACGGATACGGCACTGGGAAGACCCGGTGCTCGCGCCAGAGCATCAGTGCAAACATCGAGCCATAGGCGATCACGAGTGACCAACCCGCTCCAGCAACCCCGAACGGCGGCACGAGGAGCAGCAGCGCAATTACCTCAATCGCGGCTGCGGCTGCCACGACGACCCAGTTGAACTGGTTCGCCTTCTTGCGCCCCACGCCGATCGCCGCAATAAAGTACCCGCCGTAGAGCGGCCCTGCGATCGCGATCGGGGTGATCGCTGCGGCCGCGCCCCAGTATGGCTCAGTCGTCAGCAGCCGCAGGAACCATGGCGCGAGGAGTGCCACCGACAGCGCCGCCCAGCCCATGAAAGCAAGGTAGAGCCCCATAACCGCCGCGTACGTCCGCTTGGCCTCGCCGTCATCCTTAATCGAATAGGCGAACGCGGGCCAGGCCAGCTGGAAGGCGTTGACGAGGAGCAACACGCCTGTACCGATGCGGAAGCCGGCGGCGAGGACACCAAGCGTGGCAGGCGTCGAGACCGCCAGCACGATTGGCCTATTGATGAGCGTGACGGCCCACATCGCGGCACCCGCCGGCATCAGAGGCACACCAAATTTGAGCATGTCTCGCAGCAATGGCCGATCGAGACCGAAGCCGAGCCAGTGACGCTGCTCAAAGAGAACGCCGAGGTACACGAGCGCCTGTCCAAGGTAGGCGCCGAGCAGCAGGCCGACGGGTCCCATGTGCAGGTGCACGAGAAAGATGTAGGAGAACAGCGCGGTGGCGATCAGATTGATGACCGTGCGCACGCTGTAGGCAACCGGACGCTCCTGCACGCGAAAGAGCGCGCTCGTCAACTCGTAGTTGACGGTCACGTAGACGCCAAGCGCGATCATCAGGACAAGATCCTGACCCGCGTCTGGCGTCGTGAAGACGGACTGCCCGAGCGCGCGCGAGGCGAGCGCTGTAATCAGCGCCCAGACCAGCGTCGTCACCTGCAATGCCCAGAATGCGGTCTGGAAGACGCGGCGCCGGCGCTCGGGATCCTCGTAGTCGAAGAAGAAGCGGAAGAACGAGTTGACGAGGCCGAGCCGAGCCACGATCGCGACGGCGAGGACGATACGCAGCGCTAGTTCCGCATCGCCGAACTGGGCGGGAGTCAGCTCGCTCGTGTAGAGCGGCAACAAGACGATGCCAAGCAGCGTGGCGGCAATCGAACCCGCACCGTAAATCAGTGTCTGCTGCCCGATACGGGCAAGATTGCGCGGTACGCTCACATCCAGACCCGTTCCATTAGGGTTCATGGTGCCACGTGCCGGTCCGGCCGCCGGCCGCGACGACTCAGAAGGAGGCGCCCGTGACTGCGGCAGCGGAGACCCCGCTACCCTCAGATTTCGACATTTTGGCCGCGACAGTGGCCGCCCGCTCCGCCTCGCGCTTGGCTTTTTCCGCGGCCCGCTCCGCCTCACGCCTCGCCTTCTCCTCCACCACCAGCGCCGCCTTCGCCGCCCGCTCCGCCTCAATCCGCGCCTTCTCCGCCGCCCGCTCCG
>SYIF01000128.1 GCA_005798855.1 Actinomycetota bacterium
AGGCCACCGGAGACCTTGTAACCGCCGCCGCCGAATTTGCCGCCGGCGTGTAGTTTCGTTAGAACCACTTCGACGGCGGACATGCCCTGGTCCGCCATCATCTCGACAGGAATGCCGCGCCCGTTGTCCATACAGGTCGCCGAGCCGTCTGTGTGCAGCGTGATCGTGACCTCGGTGCAGTATCCAGCAAGCGCTTCGTCAACTGCGTTGTCGAGCACCTCCCAGACCAGGTGGTGGAGGCCGCGAGCGCCCGTCGAACCGATGTACATACCGGGGCGTCGGCGCACGGCCTCGAGACCTTCGAGGACGGTGATATTGCTGGCGCCGTAGGACTCGGTCAAGGGCTTCTTCCTGGGTGTTCACCGGTTGGTGAACGCACCCCTAACTCTACCAGAGGGATCCCCGGGGAAAGCCGCATCGTTACGCGCTTTTCGGGATTTTATACCTTTCGTCACGAACCACGCAATTCCCGCGCGAAATTGCCGGATTAGACACCTCGAGACAAACTACTCAGAGCCCCGTGACAGCGACCGGGCGATCGCTCGACTGAGGGCTGCTTTGAGGCGTGGATCGTCGACTCCAGCAACCATCTCGTCAGCCTTCTTCTGCGCCGCTGGCTGGATTGGCGTCGGCTCCGGTGGCGGCTCCGGGAGCCGCGTGTCGACCGGGCCAATTTCGACCCGGAGCTCTACAGGCGCATCGCCCGCCAGCTGCTCCTTCATCTTCCTGAGAATCGTGCGCTGTTCGAGCGTGATCGCATGCACCCAACTGGCGTCGGCGGCATGAACGATGAGAACTCCCTCGCGGGTGATCCTCGCGGGCTGAGCGAAGCGCGCGAGGCCTGCCCCAACCGTCTCGTTCCAGACGCCGAGGACGCGCCGGACAGGGCCGAGGTCGGGCGGCACCGCGCCGCGGATGTCGGTCCCGATCGGCGCGGGCAGCCTCATGGCCGCCTGCGGATCGCGTCGTCGCTCGCTCATGTCCGCATCGCCAAGACGTGGACCTGATCAGCCAAGTCGTCGACCCCGTCCGCACCGGTGGCGGTCAGTAACACCTGCCCATGATCCCGTGCGGTCGCGATCAGACGCGTACGGCGGTCGCGGTCGAGCTCCGATAAGACGTCATCAAGCAGCAACAGTGGCTGCTCCTGCCGGGCCTCGGCAACCAAGGCTGCCTGCGCAAGCAGGAACCCGAGCACCAGCGTGCGCTGCTCGCCTTGGGAGGCGCTGCGCCGGGCATCGCGCCCATCGAGTTCGACGACAAGATCATCCAGGTGTGGGCCGATGCCCGTGGTCTGTCGGTCGATGTCCTCACGGCGGCGTTCTTGCAGAAGCGCGAGGATAGCGGAGGACTCACCGACGACGGAGGGGGTATAGGTCAGCGCGGCCGCATGTGGTGAGCCAAGGGCTGTCACCCGCTCGCGGAACAGCGGCGCCAGCCGCTCGATGAGTCGTTCGCGCGCCACGATGATGAGCGAAGCCGTATCGGCCAATTGCCAATCCCAAGGGTCCAACTCATCTTCGTTGCCTTCGCGACGGCGCACACGGCGAAGCACCGCGTTGCGCTGCTCCATCGTCTGACGGTACGCGCGCTCGTGCTCTTCAAAGCGCGGCCACGCGCTCTCGATCGCGCGGTCCATGGCGAGTCTCCGTACCGCTGGCCCGCGCTTAATCAAATCGAGCACGTCCGGAATAAATGTGACGGCAGCCCAGCGCTCGCGCAGCGGTCGCCCATCGACCCCCGCGCCATCGAGCTCGATGGTTCGAATTCCCCTCGTTAGGCGCAAGCGCACCGTTGTCGGTACGCCACCGGCCTCGCCCTCCAAGCGCACGCCGAGCTCGTCGGCGCCCTCCTGGATCATGCGCCCGTCCGCCGTCGACCGCAGACCCGTCCCAGAGGCTGCGAGGTGCACAGCCTCGAGCAGCGACGTCTTGCCCGAGCCGGTCGGCCCGACGATCGCAGTGACCCCCGTGGCCGGCCGTAACTCTGCCTCGGAGTGACAACGGAAGCCCGCTACCCGAAGCAGGTCGACGCGCATCGACTCAGATGCGAATCGGCATGATCACGTACCAGAACGTGCCGTCCACACTCTCAAGTAGCGCAGGACGCAACGAGGAGATCAGCCCGAGCTTCACTTCATCGCCCGGCACACTCTCGATGCCGTCGCGAAGGAACTCGTGGTTGAAACCGATCTCGATCGTCTCCGCACCGTCATAGGCGACAGGAATCGACTCGGTGCCCTCCGCGACGTCAGCGGTGCGCGCGGACAGACTCAACGTGCCTGTCGACAGTTCGGCGCGGACGGGTGTGTTCTGGCGCACCACGATGCCGACGCGTTTGACGACCTCGAGGAGCTCGTCCTTCGCGATCGTGATCGAGTGCTCGATGCCTTCAGGACGCAGCGCAGTGAAGTTGGGGAACTGCCCTTCAATGCGACGCACGCTGAGCCACAATCCATCGATGCCAAAGGTGACCAGGCCCTCACCAATTGCCGCGCTGAGCGGACTCGACGAGGAGCCTGCGAGCCGCACGACTTCCTCCATCGCTTTGACTGGGATAATTGCCTCGAGCGCCCCGGGCGGAGCCTTGGTGAGCGGTGCCTCGGCGACAGCCAGGCGATACGAATCGGTCGCAGCCATGATCAGGCGATCCTGCTCAAAGCGAACGAGGGCGCCCGTCAAAACGGGGCGGCTCTCATCGCGCGACGCAGCGCGCTTCACGCGGCTTACGACTTCAGTGAAGGTTGAGCAATCGGTCTCGAAGAGCTGCTCGTGGTCAATCTCTGGCAACTGAGGAAACTCATCGACAGGCAATCCGTAGAGCGTGTACAACGACGAGCCTGCGGTGACCAAAACGCGACCATCTTCGCCTGCCGACAGCGCGACCGTTTCGCCCGTTAACGCGCGAATCAACTCAGGAGCGATCTTTGCTGGCAACAGCACGGAGCCCTCTTGCTCAACATCAGCATCGAGCGGGACGCGGAGCGTCATCTCAAGATCGGTCGCTGCCAACTCGACGGGCGTCTCACCACTCGTAGCGGTCAGTCGCACATGCGAAGCGCTCTGAAGATTGGCGCGCGTCGAAGCAGCTCGCGCGGCTTGGGCGAGTCGATCTGCGAGGTGCTCTCGGTTGCAACGAATCTTCATACAGCGACGTTCCCGATTGTAATGATTGTAAGATTCTTTTCTCTATCGTCATAACCATAGGGGCTGGGGATGACGGTGATAACTCGTAGAACGCCGCTCTGGTGCAGCGATTCAGGGCAGTTTGGGCTGTTGATGCTTTGGGTATGACCAACAAAGCTTTCCCCACGACGCGTGGGGTGATGTCTGGAGACGTTAGTCGCTGTGGACAGAACGCGTAGCCCTCTCAGCGTTCTCCCGCTGTTTTCCGAACGGTTGTCCACAGCAATTTGCATTAGCCAAGCCGCCGAATCGTGGCCGTGAGATCTTGTACGAGGTTGTAAAGCGAGCGATCTTCCTTGATGCGCTTGGCGATCTTGTCGTGTCCGTAGTGGATCGTCGTGTGGTCGCGTCCGCCGAATAGGCGCCCAATCTGCGGTAGCGACATGTCAGTCAATTCGCGGCTTAGGTACATCGCAACCTGGCGGGGAAACACGATCATCTGCGTGCGGCGCTCCGAGCGCAACTCGTCGACTGAGAGCGAAAAGTACTCAGCAACCACACGCTGGACACTTTCGACAGTGACAGGCTGTGAGTCCTGTGGGTACTGCGAGCTGAGCACATCGCGGACGAGTTCGACCGTCAACGGCTCGCCGTTGAGCATCGCAAACGCGACACCGCGTGTCAGGGCGCCTTCGAGCTCTCGGATGTTCGTTTGCACCCGCATGGCGATCGCAGCGAGTACCTCAGGGTCGTCAATCGTCATGCCATCGCGCGATGCTTTCTTATGCAGAATTGCAATGCGCGTCTCAAGGTCGGGCGGCTGCACGTCGGTCATCAGGCCCCACTCGAAGCGCGAGCGGAGACGATCTTCGAGGCGCGCGATCTCGCGGGGCTGGCGGTCCGAGGACAGCACAATCTGACTACCACTCTCGTGCAACGTGTTAAACGTGTGGAAGAACTCTTCCTGGATACCCTCGCGGCCCGACAAGAACTGAATGTCGTCAACCAGCAAGACGTCATAGGTGCGATACCGGTTCTTGAACTGCTCGATGCGCTTCTCGCGCAAGGCCTCAATGAAGTCGTTCGTGAAGGCCTCACAGGTGACGTAGCAGGCGGTCATATCGGGCGTCGACGTGGTGACGTAGTCTGCGATTGCCTGCAGCAGGTGGGTCTTGCCAAGGCCGGTGGGGCCGTGGATGAAGAGCGGGTTGTAGGCCTGGCTTGGAGCCTCGGCAACTGCGAGCGCTGCGGCGTGCGCAAAGCGATTCGACGGCCCGATCACGAAGGTGTCGAATGTCGCGTCTCGGTTGAGTGGCGCCACGCGCTCAGCGCGGGGAGCAGCGGGAATCGCCACGGCAGGAGCTGCTAGGCGTGCCGCTGCGACCGGCGCGGCCGGAGCAGCAATTGGCGCGCCTTCAGCAGCAACCACGATCGAGACTTCGAGCGGTGTGCCGTTGACGGTCGCTGCCGCCGACGTGACGAGATCCATGAAGTGGCCAGAGATCCAGCCCCGCACGAATTCGTTCGGTACTTCGACCTCGAGCATCTCTGCCGTCAGGCTGCGGCCGCTGGCGCGACCGAACCACGCGCTGTACGTCGGCGGCGCGAGCGTCAGCTGCAGCTCAAGCGAGACGGCAGACCAGAGCGTCGAGGCAGATGTGTCGGGAGTGGCGGGTGTCATTGCGGAAGCAGCGACCGTAGCAGGAAACGCAAGGTAGATGAAAGGCGACAACCGGCTCAGATCTCCGCTGTTTGCGGGAAAAACAAACGACTCACAGGGTTATGCCCAGAGTTGTCCCCAGCCGGGGAGAACAGCAGCTGCTGCGCGAGAATAGGCCGGCTGGGGCGAATGGGTGTGGTTGTCGTTTGCCGCGGTACCCCTTCGACCGGTATGATTCGCGTTTCTCGGAGACCGGATCGAAGATGAAGCGCACCTACCAGCCCAATGTCCGTAAGCGAGCCAAGGTTCATGGCTTCCGTAAGCGCATGTCGTCGCGCGCCGGGGTTGCGGTTATCCGCCGCCGCCGCGCCCGCGGGCGCAAGCGCCTGTCGGCCTAGGTCTGCATGGAGAGCGGGCCGCAGGGACGGGGGCGCCTGACTCGCTCGGCGGAATTTGACGCGGTCTATCGGCGCGGCCGCTCGGCGGCCAGCCGACATCTTGTCGCCTATGCCTTCCCTTCCGAGCAGGATGAGACGCGGCTTGGCATCGCCGTCTCGCGGAAGGTCGGTGGTGCCGTGGTGCGTAATAAGTTAAAGCGGCAGTTGCGCGAGGCCTTCGATGCGAACCCCACCGCGCCTAAGCGCTTGGACATCGTCTTAGTTGCTCGGCCTGGTCTCGACAGCGCCGTCGAAGCACAGGGCTTTCTGTGGCTTGTGACCGAAGTTGCGGGACTAATTGAGCGCAGTACCGGGACGGCGGCGGCATGATCGGCAGCCTCGTACGCGGCTTCTACGCGAACATCTTGCGCCCGCTTTGGCCGGGCGGTGCCCCGGCTACGCGCACCTGTCGCTTTGAGCCAACGTGTTCGCGCTACGCCATCGACGCCGTGCGCTATCGAGGCCCGATTGTGGGACCGGTTTTAGCGGTATGGCGCATCCTCAGGTGCAACCCATGGAATGATGGCGGGGTCGACCCCGTTCGACGGCAACGCTAGTGGATACTCTTTACTCTCTCCTTGACCCGATCGTTCTGCCGCTGACGTGGCTCTTGACAACGATCCACGAGCAGGTAGGCGTGTCGTGGGCCTGGTCGATTGTGCTCCTGACTGTGGTCGTCCGCATCGCGATGATCCCGTTAACCGTCAAGCAGCAACAGTCGTTCCGGGCGATGCAGTCGCTGCAGCCGCAGATCAAGAAGCTGCAGGCCAAGTACAAGGACGATCGCCAGAAGCTGAACGAAGAGATGATGCTCTTCTACCGGGAGAACAAGGTCAATCCGTTCGGCTCGTGCCTGCCACTGATCGTTCAGCTGCCAATCTTCTTTGCGCTGTACATCGTGCTCGTCGATATCTCGAAGGAGGTCGAGGCCGGCGCCGATCTTTCAATGTTCTGGGGCTGGATTCCAAATATCACGGAATCGCTGAACGCGTTGCCGGGAACGACGTTGTGGCCACTGATGATCATCTACGTGCTGTCGCAGATGGGCTCGACGCTGCTGATGCCGACCTCGGTCGATCCGAAACAGAAGTACATCTTTCTGTTTCTGCCTATCGTCTTTGCGTACTTCATCGTCAGCCCACCCTTCGGAACCTCAGAGTTCCCCGCGGGCCTGTTGATCTACTGGATTACGACCAACCTCTGGACCTGCGGCCAGGCTGCGGTGATTCGCGTCTGGTTCCCACCACCGCTCCCTCCCTCTGCCCAGGAGGAGCCCGCCAAGAAGACTCAAGGCGGCATTGCGGCGCGCTTGGGAATCGGCGCGAAGCCGACCAATCAGATGCCGAAGGCGAGGAAGCCCAAGGCCAAGCCGGCGGCCTCGGCCAGCGGGGGGGACGTGGTTGCTGAAGCCCAGCCGAAGGCGACACCGACTACGCCGAGAAATAAGGCCCAGCGCCAAAAACGACCGAATAAATCAACGGCAAAACCGCCGAGCGATGGCCCGAAGGCCGGCTGATGGCTGACGACCCAGCAGCGGTCGAAGGCGCGGGCGAGACAGTGGGCGAGGCGCGCTGGGCAGCGACCCGTGAGCTCGAGCTGCGCTATCCCGGGCTGGACAAAGAGACGATTGAATTCCAGGTCTTGTCGGAGGGCGAGCGCGGCCTTATGGGCGTGGGCCGCGAGCCAGCCCGTGTGCTTGCGAAGCTGACCGTGGTGCCGGCGATGGATCCTGCCGCACCCGTGCGAGCAGCAGAGCGCGAGGAGTGGCGACCACCGCGACAGCGCTCGAGCGCGCCCGCGCTGCCAGCAGCAACGGGGCCACTTGCCGAGCGCGTCGAAGAAGTCATGACGGCGATCTGTGGGGGCATTGGGCTCGAAGCGTCAGTCTCGGTTGGTCAGGGCCCAGACGGGCTCGTCGCCAATGTCGAGGGCGACGATCTTGGCCTCCTGATTGGCAAGCACGGCCACACGATCGATGCGGTTCAGTATCTCGTCAACGCAATGGTGCTGCGGGGCCAGGAGGACGCGACGCCGGTTGTGGTTGACGCGCAGGACTATCGTCGCCGCCGCGAGTCGGTATTGCGGGAGACGGCTGAGCGAGCCGCACAGGAGGCGCTGGCGACAGGGCAGCCTGTCTCGCTGGAGCCGATGTCGAGCGCCGAGCGCAAGATCGTGCATCTCGTCTTGCAGGAGCGGACAGATGTGACGACGGAGTCGGGTGGCCGCGAGCCACAACGCTGCGTCGTCGTGCTACCGACCGCCTGACGCCGTTTCACGTGAAACAGCTCTCCACTCCCCCGCGGCGTTTCACGTGAAACGCGACCCGCTCCAGCAGTTTCTCGATGTGATTACCGACGCCGCGCAGCGGCTGGTCGCGGACAAGAGCCCCGAAGCGCTCGCCGAACACGTCATCGACGCCCGCAACAGCCTGCCGCTCTTGGTGGGCGAGACCGGATCGCTGATTGATGTCGGGACCGGCGCTGGCTTTCCGGGTGTGCCGCTGCTGATCGACCGCCCAGAACTCAGCGGGGTGTTGCTTGATAGCCGTGCCCGCCGCTGCGAGCATCTGCAAGAGGTGGTCGATCGCTGCGCGTTGCGCGGTCGGGTTGAGGTTGTCAACCTGCGGGTCGAAGAATATGCCCATGGCGCTGGGCGGGAGGCCTTTGGCATTGCGGTTGCTCGCGCCTTGGCTCCTCCCCCCGTCGCGGTTGAGTTATGTCTGCCCCTGCTGCGCCCAGGTGGTGTGTTCGTCATTCACGCCGGCATGGTCGACGCGGAACAACTCGAGCAAGCGGCACAGGCTTTGGCGGGTACCGTCGAGCAAGTTGTTCCCGTGGCGGGCTTTGCACACCGTTCGCAGGTCGTGATTCGCAAGCTTGGCTCGACACCAGAGCAGTATCCTCGGCGATCGAATGCGATTGCGCGCGCACCGCTCGTCCGCCCCGCGGACTAGCCTCTGCTGCATGTCCCGCATTTACGCACTCGCTAACCAGAAGGGTGGTGTCGGTAAGACCACGACCGCCGTCAACGTCGCCGCCTGCATTGCGGAGGCCGGTGCGCGTGTGTTGCTCGTCGACTTTGATCCCCAGGCCAACGCCACGACGGGTCTTGGCCATCGCCCCGTGCGCGGCCGCTCGACCTACGAGGTTCTGCACGGCGTCCCAATCGCCGACATCGTGATTCCGTCAGGAATTCCCAACCTTGATCTGGCTCCGTCGCATCCCGACTTGGCTGCTGCTGCCGTCGAACTACCCGACATGGATGATCGCGAACAACTGCTTGGTACAGCGCTCGCTGAGGTCGACGATCGCTACCCATTCGTCCTCGTTGATTGCCCGCCGGCGCTCGGCATGCTGACGGTCAACGCCTTGGCGGCCGCAAATCGGCTGATCGTGCCGGTGCAGTGCGAGTACTACGCACTGGAGGGTTTGGCTCAGCTGCTCGAAACGGTCGAGTTGGTGCGCGCGCGCATCAATCCGCAGCTGCAGCTCTCTGGGTTGCTCCTGACGATGCACGACGGCCGTACGCGCCTCTCGCAGGACGTTGCGAGCGAGGTGCGCGAGCATTTTGGCAACAAGGTCTTCGATAGCGTGATTCCCCGCTCCGTCCGACTGGCCGAGGCGCCGTCGCACGGACGACCGATTTCTCAGTTCGATCCGCGTTCGGCAGGTGCCGACGCGTATTACCGACTTGCCCTGGAGGTGGTTGAGCGTGGCTAGGCCTAATGGACTCGGACGCGGACTTTCCGCATTGCTCGACCCGGCGGGTGTCGAGCCGACGCTCGTCACGCTTCCGCTGGAGCAGGTACAGCCCAATTCGCGCCAGCCGCGGCGGGCCTTCGACCAGGACGCGCTGGACGACCTCGCGCGCTCGATTGCGCAGGACGGCATCATTCAGCCGATTCTCGTGCGCTCGGCGCCGGATGGCCGCTATGAGATTAGCGCCGGCGAGCGCCGCTGGCGCGCCGCGGGCCTCGCGGGTCTCAAGACGATCCCCGCGATCGTGCGCCGTGCCGACGAGCGACAGACGCTGATCCTGGCGTTGGTCGAGAACGTCGTGCGCGAAGACCTCAACGCGATCGAGACCGCGCGTGGGTACGCGGCTTTGATCGACGAGCTGGATCTGACACCGACGGAGGTGGCAGAGAAGGTCGGTCGCAGCCGACCGGCAATCGCCAACGCGCTCCGTCTGCTCGATTTGCCCGATGAGGTGCTGGATGCGATTATCGCCGGCGAACTCTCTGAGGGCCATGGGCGCGCGATCTTGCAACTCGAAGACCACGACGCGCGGCGCGCGCTGGCCAAGCGGGCGATTGTCGAGGGTCTATCGGTGCGGCAGGTGGAAGCGGCCTCGCGCACCGGTGTGTCAGCACGGCGCGTCAGCAAGCGCGGGGGCGGTGGACCGCTTTGGTTCGACCATGACCTCGCCGCAGCGGCGACGGATGCCTGTTTCCGGGCGCTTGGCATGGTTGGGCGGGTTACACCGACGAAGGACGGGGCACACCTCGAGATCCGCATCCGCTCGGCCGAGCAGTTGGCCGACTTGGTCGCGCGGCTCGAGCAGCTTGACGGGGCAGCGGGGCACAGGCGAGCCGCTTAGTTTGTCATAAAACGCACAAAGTGATCGCTGCGCGTGTGCTTTGGGTGGCTTGGCTGTGACGCATCGTGACGAGGTACAAAGGTCCGTCCGTCACCCCTTGACGACGCGCGTCACGTTCGCGGCGATGAGCACGGCGCGCGTCTGCGGCCGCACGTGCGTGGCCACGATCCGTAGCGTGCCGAGACGCGTGTTCGGCCCGATCGTCAGCTTGACCTTGCGCCAGCCCTTCACGACGGGGCGGCGCTTGCCCACAGCAACGAGGCCGCCGCGCTCGCCGTACGTGCGCAGCGTGAGCCACCCGCGGTACGGCACTTTCACGCGCACGATCACGGTGGTGCCCTGCCGCACCCGCTTCGGCGGATGGATGATCAGCGCCGGCCCTGCCACCGCCGCCGCGCCGCCCGCGTCGCCGCCGCC
>SYIF01000129.1 GCA_005798855.1 Actinomycetota bacterium
CGTGACGGGCGGCTCGCGTGGCATCGGCCGTGCGATTACGCTCGATCTTGTCCAGCGCGGCGCCACGGTCGCCTTCTCGTATCTGCGCAACGGCGATGCCGCCGAGGAGACGCTGGCGCAGGTCAAGGCGCTCGGCGGCACGGCGTATGCGATCAAGGGCCGCATCGACGACACCGATCGCTGCAACGCGCTCGTCGATGAGGCCGCCGCCGCGCTTGGTGGACTCGACCTGCTCGTCTCGAATGCCGCCTCGGGTGTGATCCGCCCGATGATGGAGCTGACCGAGAAGCACTGGGACTGGACGCTCGACACCAACGCGCGTGCCCTGATGCTCTTGTCACAACGCGCAGCACCACTGATGGAGGCGGGTGGCGGTGGTGGCATCGTTGCGATGTCATCGCTCGGCTCCTTTCGCGTGCTCGAGAACTACACCCTTGTCGGTGTCTCGAAGGCGGCCCTTGAGGCCTGCGTCCGCTACCTCAGCGTCGAGCTCGCGCCGATGGGTATCCGCGTCAACGCGGTCTCGGGCGGCGTGGTCAACACGGACGCTCTCGACAACTTTCCGAACAAGGACGAGATGCTCGCGATGGGTGAGCGCACGCCTGCCGGTCGCATCGTCGAGCCAAAGGACCTCGCCAACGCCGTTGCCTGGCTTGCGGGAGCCGAATCCACGATGGTCGTCGGCCAAACGCTGATCATCGACGGAGGCTACTCACTGCCTGCCTGAGTCAAACCGCCACACTCGGGTGCGGTTGTTCCTCTATCGTGTCATGTATGACGAAACGTATGACACTCCCCACGCGTCGCTGATGCCAGCCCGCCCCATCAGCGTCCGCCTCTCCGAGGACATGCTGTCCGCCATGGACCGCTACCTCGCCAGCCCCGACGCAGCAGCAACGATCCGCACGCGCACGCACCTAATTCAAGCCGCCCTCGACATGTGGCTGCAGGCGGACGAAGCGGCACGCATCGACGCCGCGATCGTCGCGGGATACACGCGCTTTCCCGTGGGTCCGGAGGAGCAAGAGTTCGGTCGCATCTCCGACCTCGCACAGAAGGACCTTGACGAGTGGTGAGTCGCGGCGAGATCTGGTGGGCGCGACCGAGCGGAGAGAAGCGGCGTCCGTACCTCGTGTTGATGCGCGACACGACGATCCCCCATGTAGACCGCGTGATTTGTGTTCCCGCCACAACACGACTGCGTGGTCTCAATTCCGAGATTCCACTCGACGAACACGACGGCATGCCCCGCTCGTGCGTGTTGTCCACAGACAACATCTCGCTGATCGACCACCGCCAGTTCGAAGAACGAATCTGCACCCTGCCGCCACCGCGCATGCGCGAAGTCTGCCGAGCGCTCCTCGTCGCGACCGGCTGCGCGTAGAGTCGGCGCTAGCCCTTCGGTGTCTGCGGCGAATTCGAAAACATCCCCTTCGACAGGCTCTCGCCACCGTCAAGCACCAGCGTCTCGCCGGTGATGTAGCCACCCTCGTCCGACAAGAGAAAGCGCGCGCTGTCGGTGATGTCCTCGAGCGTCGCAAACCGCTGCAGCGGAATGCCAGCCGTCATCGCCGCGCGAATCTCTTCGGTTGGGAAGAGGTTTGCCGAGGCCGCCTCGGTCTCGGTCGGTCCCGGGGCGAGCGCGTTGACGCGAATACCCAGCGGCGCCCACTCAACGGCGAGCGTCTTGGTGAGGTTCCAGACACCGGCCTTGGCCGCCGCGGAATGCGCCGTGCTGGGATTACCCGTCCAGGCGTAGGTGGCGATGATGTTGAGGATCGAGCCTGAGTCCTTCGCCGCATTCGAAAAGCCGAGCGCGAAGGCGCGCGAGCAGTAGAAGGTGCCGTTGAGGACGATGTCGATGACGGCCTTCCAACCGTTCGGCGACATGTCGATCGCGTTGGCGACGAAGTTGCCAGCGGCATTGTTGACGAGCGTGTCGGGCGCACCGAAGGCCGCCGTGGCGCCCGCAAAGAAGGCGTCGATCTGCTCGGGGTCACGCACGTCGCACTGGAAAGAGGCGCACTCGCCACCTGCTGCCTTGACGAGCTCGACGGTCTCCTCGAGTGGCTCGGGTCGGCGACCGCAGATCGCAATCTTCGCGCCACGCGAGCCAAGGTCGATTGCCATCGCGCGTCCCATGCCGCTACCGCCACCGGTGATCGCGACGACACGTCCCTCAATCCCTCGACTCATGTTGCGTCCTCCGTCTCGATGGCGATGTCGCCGGTCACCGGCACAAGGTACTGCGCCACCACGTCGTCTGCGAAGGCGGCAGCCGGACCCATGGCGAGCTCGACAGCCTCCCGGAAACGATCGGGTGCGCCGTCCCGCGAGAGAATGCGGATCGCGCCCCACAACGACTGCGCCAATGGCTCGAGCGGATCGACACCCTGCCCGGTCAGGCGTGCGGAGACCTGCCCCGCCGCCTCCTTGAGGAGATCGAAGCGATCGCCCACCGACCCGGCAGCGGCAGCCAGCCGGTCGAGATAGGTCGGATCGGCGACGCGAATACCCGTCACCAGTGGCTGCAGCGCCTCAACAGCCTGGTACGTCGCGTGGGTCGCTAGCTCGGCCTCTGCCTCCCCCAGTTCGCCAGCCATGCGCCAGGCCTCGGCCAGCGCGGGCATCGCCTCATCGACCGAGAGCGCCGCAGCCGACTCTTCGGCAGCCTCGCAGATCGCAGTCAGTTCCACCGTCTGCCGGATTGCATCCTCATCAACCAGCGGCACGCCCGTCTCGTCGATGACGACCCAACCAAGCGTATCGCCTTGCGGAACGGCACAGACAAAGACCACGCCACTCAGGAGGTTACGAGCTGGGACCACAGCAGTAGGCGGCCTACCGAAGCGTTCTTCGATGTGGGCTGCGGCGGCTTCGATCGCGATAAGTTCCATGCCGTGAAAGTATCGCGAATCACATCAATCCGGGTAGGCGGCAGTCCCGGGGACACGTTCGGGTAGGATTAGGATATGGCACAGACCTCTGAGCAGCAAGCACCCGTTACCACCATCAACGACGCTGTCGTTGAGTGGCGTCGCGAGACGCTGGAGCGAGCCGGCCTCGACAACGAGCGCGCCGAGCGTATCGCTGCCTCCGACGCCGACCTGCACGAAGCTGTCCGCCTTCTCGAGCAGGGCTGCGCGCCCGAGTTGCTCGAGCGCATCCTGCTCTAGTTCGCTACGGCAAAGCCGGGGCGCCGCCCGTAGGCGACGCCCCTGATGCCGATCACGCGGGTGAAGCGTCCTTGCGACGCAGGATCATCACGTCGTAGAGCAGCGCGGCGATAATGCCGCCGACGACCGGTCCGACGATGTACAACCAGCCGTTCGACCAGTTGCCCGAGACGAGCGCGGGGCCGAACCAACGGGCCGGGTTCATCGCGCCACCCGTCATCGGTCCACCCATCAGGATGTCGAAGAAGATCACGAAGCCGATCGGGAGACCGGCGACGATCTTAAAGGCACCACGTCCATCGACGGCCACGGCAAAGACCGTGAAGACGAGGAAGAACGTCAGGATACCTTCGAGCAGGAGCCCTTGGCCGGAGGTAACATCAGCGGCCAGCGAGGGCGTGCCAAGACCCGTCTTGTCTTTCACAACGGCGTCATAGAGCATGCTCAAAGCAAGCGCGGCAACCGTCGCACCGACGAGCTGGACGACGACATACGCAGCCCAGTCAACGGGCTTGATCTTCCGGGTCACGAGCAGAGCCGTCGAGACGGCGGGATTGAAGTGACCACCAGAGATATGGCCGAGCGCGGAGACCATCACCGCGATCACGAAGCCGTGCGCGGCTGCGATCCCGACGAGTGCGCCGCCAGTCGGGTCCCACTGTGCCATCGTCATGATCGAGCCCGCGCCGATGAAGATCAGTGCGAACGTGCCCACGAATTCCGCGAGCAACCGTGCCGGTGCGTTTTCCACTAGGTATGCCTCCTGCAGGACCCTGTCCCACGTCGATTACGGGTCGACCTTCGCCCGTGTTCGTCATCTTCCTGCCGCTACCGCGAAGATGCAACAGATGCGCGCCTTCACACACGACCGTTGGATCTTTCCGCTGCCCCCAACAAATCGCTTTCCACAAGAGAAGTACCGGCTGGTGCGTGAGCGGGTGGAACGACTGCCCGGCGTTAACGTCTTGGAGGGCGCGCCGATCACGTGGGACGATGCGTTGCTCGTACACGAGGCAGAGTGGGTTCGCCGTATTCGGCACGGGCTTCTGACGCGACGGGAGGAGGCAGCGCTCGGCCTGACGTGGTCGCCCGAGTTGGCCCGGCGAACTCTGCACGCAACCGGTTCGACAGTTGCGGCAACACGTGCGGCGTTGACGGACGGTGTTGCTGCTGCACTCGGTGGCGGCACCCACCACGCTCATCGTGCGGTCGGGCGGGGTTATTGCCTCATCAACGATATCGCCATATCGCTTGAACGTATTCGTTTAGACGGATTCATCGGTAAATGCCTAATCCTTGATCTTGACGTGCATCAGGGCGACGGCAACGCCGATTGCTTCGCCGAGGACCCTGATGTCTTTGTCGTGTCAATCCACGGTGAGCAGAACTATCCCCTCGTACGCGTACCAAGCGACATCGACATCGACGTGCCCGACCAGACCGGCGACGCGGGCTATCTCGCCCTGCTTGACGACACCCTCGCCCGCCTCGACCCGCACGGCCCCTTCGACCTCGCGTTCCTGCTCTGCGGCGCCGACCCGTGGGAGGGCGATCGCCTGGGCCGCCTCGCTCTCACCGTCGAAGGCCTCGAGCAGCGTGACCGCCGCGCGATCACCTGGATCCGCGACCGTACGATTCCGCTCGTCGTCACCTTGGCGGGCGGCTATGGCGAGCCGATCGAGACGACGGCTGATATCCAGGCGCGCAGCGTCGCGCTCGCTGCCGAGCGCGGCTAGCGCAGGAACGACAGCAGATCAGACACAGACGGGTCCACGCATTTCGATGAAGTCAGGCGCCGGCAGAAACCCGAGCGTGCGATTGATCCCCCGCATCGCCTCGTTACCAATCGCGTTCTCGGCCGTCATGCGCTGTGCCCCGCGCCCGAGAGCCCACGCGATTGCGGCATGTTTGAGAGCCTTGGCGACGCCTTGCCCACGCCAGTCTCGTCGTGTTCCGGTCATCAAATGCCCAACGACGGCGCCACGCTCCTCAATCATCAGCCGACAGTACCCCACCACCGTGTCGCCGGCGATCGCAAGCAAATACCCATCAAGCGGACCGTCTGGGACATCGACATCGCGCATCCGCCATTCCTCAAACGAGCCAGCCGAGACGGGCTCTGGGTCGGGCAGATCCGCGAAGATCTCGACGGCTGTCTCGTACGCGCTCTGCCGCAAGCCGGGCTCGTCCGCCAACGACGAGAGTCGGACACCGTCGGGCAACTCAACCGGTGGCGCGACGACACCTGCGAGCGGCAGTTCGACACAGGCCATGCGGTCGTATTCCGTAAAGTCGCGATGCTGAAGAAACGCGACTCCGTCCGGCCGATTACCTCGACACGGGATCTGGAGACGCGAGCGACCAATCAGCGGCGCCGTCTCCTGCGCCCAGGCTAGGATCTGGCACCCGATCCCCTGGCGTCGATACGGCTCTCGCACGCCCATCTCGCACCACGCCGTCGGGTCATCAATTGGCAGCACCCAAATGCGACCAACCGTGACGAAGCCAACAGGCTCTCCGGCCAGCATCGCCACCACGCGACGCTGCGTCGGGTCGAGCGCGAGCGCAGACAGCATTTGGTCGGTCGAGCGCGACCACTCGGGCGTCAACTCCAGCGTCAAATCACCGAAAAGATCGAGCAGCGCCCGATCCGTCCCGACGCCAACGAGTTCGAGGCTCGCCACTCCTAGCGTCCTTGGAAGTTCGGCTCGCGCTTCTCGGTAAAGGCGCGCAGACCCTCTTTCGCGTCCTCGGTCGAAAAGAGAATCGAGAAGAGGTCGGCCTCGACCATGTAGTTCGTCGCGAGGTCACCAGCCAATGCGCGATTCGTAGACTCCTTGGCATAGGCAACGGCGACCGGGCTCTTGGCGGCGATGCTGTGCGCCATCTCGAGCGCTTTGGGCATCAGTTCTCCGAGCGGCACGACGTGCTGCGCCAGACCTCGCGCGAGTGCCTCTTCGGCCTTGACGCGGCGACCCGTAAAAATCAGCTCCTTGGCGAAACCCATCGAAGTCGTCCGGGCGAGTCGCTGCGTGGCGCCCCAGCCCGGCATGATGCCGAGGTCGACTTCAGGCTGGCCGAAGACGGCATTCTCGGAGCAGATGCGGATGTCGCAGGCGAGCGCC
>SYIF01000130.1 GCA_005798855.1 Actinomycetota bacterium
CGAGGCGATCACCGGGATCTCGCAGTAGCGCGCGCTCTCCACGAGGAAGGCGATGCGTTCGAGCAGACCGGCCTTGGTCGCGTTTTCGATACGGGCCAGAAAATCGGCCTGCACGTCGATCACGACGAGGACAGAGTCAGCGGGATCGATAAGGAGGCCCATGTGTGGATGCTAGCGATGACTGAACGGTGGCGTTAGGCGCGAATCGCCTACCCTTTCCACATGGCGCTAACCCTCCCGATCGTCTGGAACGACGCGTGTCTTTTGCACGCGCCTGGCGCAGAGATCTGGCTGGGGGTGCGGATGCCTGATGACGAAGGACCCGAACGCGCGGGTATCATCCGCGATGCGCTCGTGGTGCAGGGAGCCCAGCTGACCCAGGCCAAGGCGCACCCCGACGACATCGTGCTCGCGGTCCATAACGCCGACCTTGTCGACTTTCTACGAACTGCCTGGACAGCGTGGGGCGAAGCGGGGCTGCCGACCGACCCGGGCCAAGACCTCGTCGTGCCGTACTTGTTTCCCACCACGGCGATGCTCGGAGCTGTCAGCCCACACCGCCCGGAGGCGGTCTGGGCGCGGACGGGCTACTACTGCTTCGACACGATGACGCCGATCGCCGAAGGCACGTGGGCTGCCGCACGAGGCGCTGTCGATGCCATGCTGACGGCCGTCGACTTGGTCCGCGGCGGTGCACCGTTGGCCTATGCGATTACGCGACCGCCCGGGCATCACGTCAGTCGCGGCGCCTACGGCGGCTCGTGCTACCTCAACAACGCCGCGATTGCGGTTGAGGCGCTGCGGGCAGCCGGGGCTGGAAGAATTGCCCTCGTTGACATCGATGCCCACCATGGCAATGGCGCACAAGAGATCTTCTGGGAGCGCGGCGACGTCTTGACGACCTCGATCCACGTCGATCCTGCCGCTGGCTGGTTTCCGCATGTGATGGGCTGGGCCGACGAGATCGGTGGGGGCCACGGCGAGCACGCCAACCGCAACGTGCCCCTTAGCCCGGGCAGTGGCGACCGCGAGTGGTTGGCGGCGCTCGATCAGTGCCTCGCGGATGTGCAGACGCTCGGTGCGGAGGCGATCGTGCTCGCACTCGGTGTCGACGCCGCCACGGGCGACCCCAATAGCCCACTCAACGTCACGCCTGCGGGCTATCACGAGGCAGGTCGGCGCATTGGTGCGCTCGGACTCCCAATCGTGGCGGTTCAAGAGGGCGGGTACGATCTTCCTACGCTCGGCGGGCTTGTCGCCGCGACAATCGTTGGGCTCGAGGAGGGCATGCGCGATGGCTGAGACAAATCCGATGTGGATTGCAACTGACGTCTTTGAGGGCATTCCCTCGCAGGTCCGGAAAGATCTTTCGTCGCCACCGTATTGGCGCCTCGAGAGCGTCGTGGCAACCGAGCGCGCGCGAAGCCTTTTGCTCGGTGACGACGGGCAGACCGCCGTCTTTATTCAAGACCGCGACACCTCTGATATCTGGCTGCTCGACCTCGACGAGCCGACGCCACGGCGCCTAACGACTGGCCGCGTGCCCTCGCCGTTTTGGGAGGACACGCAGCCGGTACTGTCGCCTGATGGTTCGCAGGTGGCGTACGGCGACGACGGCGCGGTCTGGGTTGTGCCCACCGCGGGCGGCCCTGCGCGTCGCCTGGTTGAGGGTGGCGCACCGGTCTGGCTTGGCGACGACCGGCTGATCATCTCCGTCGAGCGCGACGACAAGACAACGCGCCTTGCCGTAATCGATGTCGCCGACCCGTTCCCGCGGCGCCTGACCGTCGGCTGTTCCGACTACGGCGATGAGTGGGGAGCCGGTGTCTCGCCCGATTGCAGCACGGTCGCCTACGTCTTCTGGGTCCGGGAGGACTTGCGTGAGAGCCAGATCTGTGTAGTCGATGTCGATTCGGGCGCCGTCAAGACGATCAGCGGTGTTGCCGAGATGGCCGACCGCTTCCCCTGCTGGTCGCCCGACGGTGATTGGATCGCCTTCGTCTCGGAGCGCTCTGGTTGGTACGAGGTGCATCTGATCCGCCCCGACGGTTGCGACGCGCGGCAACTGACCAGCGACCTTGGCGATTTCGGTGGCATCGATTGGAACGCTGACGGTCTGCGGTTGGTGGCGACGCGCAGTCGGCGCGGACGCAGCGACCTCGTCACGATCGACGTGGCGACGGGCGCGGTCAGCGAACTTGCCGGAGGCGGTACCTGGGGCTCGCCGCACTGGACGGCTGACGGCTCGATTCTCGCCGAGTACACAGACTACGCGACACCGTCCGAGTTTCGGATTGTGCATCCGAATGGCGACATCGACCAGGTCCATGCACCTGCGCCACGCGCAATTTCGGCCGCTCCGCATACCGAGCCCGAGGACATCACGTACACGTCGTTCGATGGCACCGAGATCCACGGCTTTCTGTACCGCCCGGCTGGTGCGGCGGCGGATGCGACGGTGCCGGTGATCGTCTACCCGCACGGTGGCCCCACCTCGCTCTACTGCGAAGAGTGGGATGGGCACGCCCAGTACTTCCTCGATAAGGGCTACGGCTGGCTGGCAATCAATTTTCGCGGCTCGTCCAACTACGGGCGCGACTTCGAGCGCCTCAATCACAACGACTGGGGTGTCGGCGATACCAAGGATTGCCTCGCGGCGGCCGACTACCTCCGCACGCTCGACTGGGTCGATGGGCAGCGGCTCGGCATCTTTGGCGCCTCGTACGGCTCGTACATGTCGCTGCTCGCAGTGACTGACGACCCCGAGCATCGCTATCGCCTCGGTGTCTGCAAGTACGGCGATTGCGACATCGTCTCGTCGTGGGCGCAGGGCGATCGCGAGGGCGTGCAAGACCTCGAGCGGATGATGGGCCCGCCGTCGAGCAATCGCGAGGCGTATCGTGCCGGCTCGCCAGTGCATCGGCTCGTCAACATCGAGGTGCCACTGCTGATCGCGCACGGCCTTGAAGATATCCGCGTCAACCCGGCCCAGTCAGAAGAACTCGTCGCCGAGCTACGGCGCCTTGGTGGCAAGACGTTCGAATACATCACCTATCCAACGGAGGGTCATGGCCTGTTGCGCCACGACCCCCAGTTGCATTTCTATCGTCGCCTCGAGCGCTTCTTCGACTGGTATCTGATGTAACGCAATCAGGGTCGGCTCGTGATCCAAGGGAGGACATGACAAGTGCGCACTTGTCATGTCCTCCCCCGCACACGAGCGGACCCTGATTGTCCCTACTTAGCCTTCGAGCGCCGCGCCTTCGCGCAGCAGGCGCGTCTCTGGCTCTTCGCCGTCCAAGAAAAAGCGCTGCTCGTATGCGAGCGCGCCCGTCTGTTCGCGATACCAGCGCACGCGCAGGGGGATCTTGGCGAGGTGGAAGATGCCGAGTTGGGGGCAGCGGCGGTCCGACTCATCTGCGAGCTCCTTGATGCGCTCGTCGCTTTCATCCGTATCGAGCCAGAGGTCGTAGTTGACCTGCTCAAACTTCGGCTGCAGGTGCAGGTCGAAGAAGAAGCCGCGAATGTCGATCAGCGAACGGATGCTGGTACGCAGGTTCGAGTACGCAAAGCCCTGGTCGCGTGCCACCACGGTGATCGTGATCGACGTGCACATCGTCAGCCCAGCGAGCTGATAGTGGACGGGCGTCCAGCCACGCGACTGGCCGATCAGGTCTGGTGGGTCGCCGATGTCGAAGCCCTTCGGCTCGTCCGCCATGATCGAGTGCTGCCCTTCCATGAACGCCTCGACCAGCATCTGGTCGTGGGACTGGGTGGTGACATCCGTAATACCGATGTACGCCGGAAACTGCTCGTCGCTCATGGTGCCTCCTCTTTGGTGGAAAAAAGTTTAGGCGGCTCGGGAGCAAATGGCGAGTGCTCGGACAATGGTGACGGTGTCACGGAGCGCTCTGGGAGGACATGACAAGTGCGCACTTGTCATGTCCTCCCCGGATCACGAGCGGACCCTGATTGTCCTTGGCCCGACCTTGGCCCTCGGGGCTGCGCTAGTTGTGATCGCGTGGGAACACGTAATCCCATGTGCGGTCAAACAGTGGAGCGCCGTTTTCCTGCACCGTCAAGGTGCACGAGACGAGGTAGTCCTTCGCCGTGCAGCGCATCTCGCTGTGGGCGACGATGGCGACGGTCAGCTCGCCGTCTTCGTAGAGGCTCGTGTTTTCGACGATTACCTCGGCCGACAGTGGATCGTCGTCCTTGATGCGCATCGTCGTAATCGACGAGTCCTCCCAGACGAGTCCGTTCTCGTATTTCCACGCGCCGCCGATGTCCCAGTCGAAGGCCGTCTCGGTGACACCCGTCGCTGGGTCGTATGTGCGCGTTCGGCTGCCGCCCGAGCCGGGGCGCAGCATCTCGATTTCGGGGATCGGCGGTTCGAAGGGTGGGTCGAGCGGTCGCATGATCGCGTCGGTGGGGCTGGCGGGGCGCTCGGGCAAGAGCAGCGATGAGGTGCCGCTGCGGATGCCGAGCGTGACCGACACGGGCGACGGCCAGGCCCACGGCCAGTAGCAGGGCGAGATCGCGATGCGGATGCGGTTGCCGGGTTGGAAGCGGTGTGCGATCGAATCGAGCGGCACGTCGATCGCCATCTCCTCGCCTGGCAGGACGGCCTCGGGCCGGTCGTTGCTGTGGCGGTGGCAGAGGTTCAGCTGCCCGCGCGTGACGAGCAGCGACGAGCCATCCGGGGCGATCTCGCTGAGCCGTACCGACACCATCGCGGTTGGCTGGTCGGCGGTGATCGCGAGGCGCGCGGTGGCATGGCCGAGGATCGCGAAGGACGCGTCGAGCGGATCGGAGGTGAAGCACAGGCTGAGCGCCTCCTCACCGCGCTGGTCGAGCGGGAGGTCGTCGGATTTGCCGTCGGCCGTCCACGAGCCGCCGTCGAGACCGACGGTCTGCACGCTCTCGATCGGAAAGACCTGGCTCTGGCCGGAGTCGCCACCGAGGGTGCCATGGCCGAGCACGAGCTCGCGCGTCTCGATGCGGGGCGACGGCCACGTCTCCTCGGCGATCCAGCGACCGGGCCGGTCGGCCAAGCGGGGTGCGGGCTCAACAGGATCCTGTTCGTACGCAATCAGCATCGCGTCGCCGTCGATCCCGCTGTCGATCCCTTTCAGCCAACGGTCGAACCAGCGTGTCTGCTCCGCGAGGATGCCGACGCGTGGCGACGGCGGGCCATGGATCGGATCGTTATGGCCCCACGGACCAATGATCGCCTTACGCGGACCCTTGGCGCCGGCGAGCACGCGGAAGGCCGAGTCGGTGTAGCCGTCGGTCCAGCCAGCCACGCAGAGGATCGGCGTCTCGATCTTGTCGAAGTCCTCGCAGGCCGAGCCATGGCGCCAGTAGTCGTCGCGGCGCTGGTGCGCCATCCAATGTGCGATCCACGGCTCGAGCTCCATCCGCTCCAGCCATGCCTCGCGCCAGCCTTCGCCGTAGATGGCTGGGACGGGCGGCCGCGCCTGCCAGCCGTGCATGCAGACGCTCCAGTGCAGCATGTCCATCGCGTCAATCAGGCCACCGCGATAGTGGACGTCATCGGAGTAGCGATCATCGGTCGAGTAGCCCGAAACGACGGCCTTCAGC
The DNA here is from genome assembly GCA_005798855.1 of Actinomycetota bacterium. Classification (GTDB taxonomy): domain Bacteria; phylum Actinomycetota; class Thermoleophilia; order Gaiellales; family F1-60-MAGs149; genus F1-60-MAGs149. The sequence continues at coordinate 5,605 of SYIF01000130.1, forward strand.
GCGGGTGGGCGCCGCGCCGCGACCTGCAGGCCGTTGAAGCCCGTCCACGAGTAGCCCGTCATCCCGACGGCGCCCGTGCACCATGGTTGCGCGGCGATCCACGCGATCGCGTCGACACCGTCAAGCGTCTCGTGCTCGGTGTACTCGTCGGGGCAGAGGCCGGTCGACTCGCCCGTGCCGCGGATGTCAATACGGATGCCGGCGTAGCCCTCTCCGGCAAACCAGCGCATCTCCTGCTCGTCGCTCGCGACCGTGCCGTCGGTCAGTCGGTAGGGGCCATATTCGATGATGGCGGGAACCGGGTTTTCGTCGGCATCAACGGGCAGCCAGATCTTGGCATGCAGTCGCGTCCCGTCGGGCAGTGGGATCCAGACTGGTGTGCGAACCTCGATCGCGTTGGGAAATGCGGTGCGAACCTCGACCGCGGGGAGGCTCACGCCTCAACCAGCACGCGACCGTCCTCGACTCGGACGGGGTATGCCGCGACGCGGAAGGAAGGGTCTTCGATGCACTCACCGGTGGAAGCATCGAACTCCCACCCGTGCCACGGGCAGACGACGACGGTGCGGTCGACCAGCTGGTAGTCGCCACCGACCTCTCCTTCGATGCGCTGTGCAACGGTTCCGAGGCAGAGCCGCGCCCCCGAGTGCGGGCAGCGATTGCGAATGGCGATCAGGTCGTTCGTGCGGGGATCGCGCATGACGCCGATTTCACGACCACCGATGCGCGCGATCGCCGGGTTACCAACGGTTACATCCGCCTCGGCGGCAATGTCATGCCACGCACTCATTGGAGTACGGGAAGTTCGAGGCGGCTACCGTAGAAGGCGACTGCATTGTCATGCATCACCGCCTGCCGCCAGGCTTCGGGGATCCGCTGCTCAAGCCACTTCGGCTCGTCGCCGTCCCAGTGCGGATAGTCGGACGCGTAGCAGAGGATGTCGGGTGCACCAACGGCGGCGAGCATCTGCCAGAGCAGCTCGTCGTTGCCGTTGGTGTACTCGAGCGGTTGGGTTGCGAAGCGGACATGGCGTTTCATCGTCTCGAGCGGCGGCTCGTCCATCCAGGGGGTGTCGTCGCGCAGACCACGCCAGTTCGTGTCGAGGCGCCAGAGCATGCCGGGTAGCCAGGCAACGCCACCCTCGATCAACAGCACCTTGAGATCCGGAATGCGTCGGAATGTGCCGTGGGCGAGGAGTGAGACGAGTTGTGCTTGAATCGAACAGGCCGAGCCGATCGTGTGCCACTCGATGTAGAGCGTTGGCGTACCCGCACCGCTTGACTGGTGGGCGAGCCCCATCCCCTCCATGCCGGAATGAATTGCGACAGCCAAGCCGTGTGCCGCGGCGGCCTCGAGGATTGGCAGGTAGCGTGGATCTCCGTACGGACGCTCACTGGCGCTCGGGAGCAGTATCTGGACGAAGCGGCGGTCGCTGGCGCACCGCTCGATCTCGGCGACGGCGGCTGCTGGGTCCTGCGTTGGGATGATGATCGATCCGCGGAAGCGGTCGTCGACGGGGAACCAGTCCTCGCGGAACCAGTCGTTGTGGGCGCTCGCCAGCGTGGCGGCACTGTAGGCGTTCTCCATCAGACCAACGCTGAGTGCGTCATCGGCGGTCAGGATGCCGATATCGGCGCCCTGGTCGTCGAGCGCGTCTTTGGCAACAGCCTGTGGTGTCGCACCGGGGTACTCGTTTTCGTCGACTTGGAGGTCCTTGCGATACCACGAGGAGGAGTGGTTCCAAGGGTAGGCCGGCAGCCCGAGCGTGTACGCCTGGTTCCGAAACCAGTCACGTTTGGCGGGATCGATGAACTTGATGATCTCCTCGGGCTTGGAAATCTGAACATGAATGTCACAGTCGATCATGGAGCCTCCTTCCGTCGCCGTACGTTGCAGAGGATCATACACAGGATCCTGACTGTACAGTCAGGACGATTCTACTTGTTTCGCTGCTCCATGTCACGGACCCAGCGCGCATGATTCTGCTTGGCCCACTCCCGATCGACGCTGCCGGTCACGATGCCGCGGGTCGCCGCGCGCGTCGCGGGGCTGATCAGCGACAGGTAGAGGTGGCCACAAGTCAGCACGATAATCAGCAGCGTGGCGAGGTCGTGAACGTCCACGGTACCGGCAAAACGGTACGTCGTGTTCTGCTCGCCGAGCCAGAGCAGCAAGCCGGTGATCGTGAGAACGACCATCAATCCACTCGTCACGGAAGTAAAGAGCTTCTGTCCGGCGTTGAGCCAGCCCTGCTCTGGTGCACCCGTGTGATCGAACAGGCGCTTTGTTCCGCCACGCAGCCAGAGGCGATCGTTCTCGTCGAAGGTGTCGACTTCGCGCACGACTTGGCCGATTGCTCGTGGGCGTAGGATGATGATCGCCAACAGGCCGACGCCGAGTGCGATCGCCGAGACGAGGTGCCAGTACTTGGCGGAGGGGCGGTTCATCACCTCGGCGAGTGCGGGCGAATAGAGGCAGGCGCCGGTCCAGAGCATCGCGAAGAACGTGATCGCGACGACGAGGTGCGCAAGCAATTGAGGCCTTGAGAACCGACGGATCAGTCGTGGCTGCTCTGTGCTCGGACTAGTGGGAGACATCTTTGCCGACCCAGGCATCGGCGTCGTAGCCGCGCGTCTCCCAATAACCGAGCGTCGGCTCGTTCTCGAACGTAATCTTGCTGAGCCACTTGACGCCCTTGTAGCCATACATCTGTGGGATCACGAGTCGCATCGGCGCACCATGAGGTCGCGTGAGTGGCTTGCCGTCCATTTCGGTCGCGAGCATCACGTTAGGCAGCTTGAACTGCTTCATCGTCAACTGGTCGAAGTACGGCTCTTCGAGTGACTGGAAGTTGACGTGTTGGGCCTCTGTGCGCGGCTTGACGAGGTCGAGGATCGTCTGTGCTTTGATTCCGCGAAAGCGGACGTCGTAGACGGACCAGCCCGTCACGCAATGAAAGTCGGACACCTCCGTCACCATCTCCGTCGCCTGAACGTCGCTCCAGGTCAGCGTGACGGGGTTTTCGACATTGCCGTCGATGGTCAGCGAGTAGGTCGCGGGGTCGAAGGTCGGCATCGGGTCTTGGACGTTGTAGATGCGCCAGCCACCGGTCGGCACGATTGCCGCGACTCCAAGGTTGTCGCCGAGGCTTGCGAGTGACGACCCGACGCCACCACCAAAGCGCGAGAGCAAGGCAATGCCCCCGACACCAGCGGCAACGGTGCCGAGAAACGCTGCGCGCCCGAGCGGAATTCTGCTGCGGGGCGTCGGCGTGGGGTGTTCGGGCGGTGGTTCCATTGCTCTCATCATCTAGTACGCAGCGCGGTATGTGTTAGCCGTCTGTCGTGGCCATGCGGGCGCGGCGGTGATTGGTGGTCGGCGGGTCGAAAGCCTACGCCAGGAGAATCATCTGTTTACGTCGCTGCCGGAAGCGATCGCACATGCGCGATCACACGTGGAGCGAGTAAGAGTGCGCTGACACGCCGGTTTCCTGACGCGTCAGCGCGGTCGTGCTACGCGAGGGCCTTGGCCTTCAGCACGTCGAACTCAGCCTGTGTGATGGCACCTGAGTCGAGCAGCTTCTTGGCCTGCTCGATCTGACCGGTTGCGCCACCGGCGACGGTCTTGACGTGATCGTCGAAGTCCTTCTGCGCAGCCGTGATAGCCGCGTTTTGACGCTCTGCCATCGAATGACCGTTGAGGATCAGGTAAATGATGATGCCGATCGGGCCCGTGATGATCATAAAGATCAACCAGAGTGCCTTCTTGCCGCCGGAGATGTCGTGGCGGCGGAAGAGGTCGCTGAAGACTGTGATTAGCAGCCAGAACCAGATCACGAAGCCGAGGATCATCAACATCGACCAAAGCAAGTGCAAGAGCGGGTAATCGTCCACGAATTCTTCTAGTACGGGGGTTCGTGCTTCAGTATAGCGACCGGGCGGTGGACAGTTCTAGCATGTTCACCGGTAGGTCTGGGCATCGTTGCCCTCCAACTGAAGCGGTGTCGTGAACCGGTCTAGATCAACTCGGCACCGGTCAGATAGCGCGGCTCGGCAAAGACGCGCTGCACGATCGGTTCGAAGAACGCTGCCGGCAGGCTCTCGAAGGTCGGGTCGAAGCAGTTCTGGTCGTACTGCTCGCAAAATTCGGCGCAGGCGTCGTACCACTCGTTGTCCTTAAAGCGATCGCGAGCATTGCGGTCGCCGCCCGAATGGTGCGCGTAGTAGTACATCTGAAAGACGCCGTGGTGCTTGGCGATCCAGACCAGCTCCGGGCGCACGTAGGGGCGGAGGATCGCGCCCATCATCTCGCCGTGCGTGAGTGGTGCGAGCTCGTCGCCGAGGTCGTGCAGCAGCGCCATCGCGACGTACTCCTCGTCCTTGCCGTCGTTATACGCGCGGGTCGCAGACTGCAGCGAGTGCTCGTGGCGCGTCACCTGATAGCCCGAGTACGACACCTTCAACTCCTCAAGAGCAGTCATCAGGCGTCCCGGCATGCCAGCCATGTGCTCTTCGCCGGCGCGATCGAGGAGTGCGTAGTCCTCGGCGGTGCCGTCTTCCATACGGGTGAATGCGACTGTCTCCATGGTGCCTCCCTCGGGATGAGTGAATCGTACTACCGGTCGTTGAAGACCAGGAGTTCGCCGCCGTAGCAAGCCACCCAGACCCGGGCCAGATGCGCGTCGTACGTGACGCCGATCGGCCGGACGCACGCGTCGAGCTCCTGCGTGACGGTCATGTCTCGGGTGCGGATCTTGGAGACGGTGCCGCTGTCGTAGTTGACGACGTAGAGGGCCTTACCGTCGCTGGACATCACCAGGCTGCGCGGGGCGCTACCGGTCTGGACGCGCAGCACGCGGCCGGTGTAGAGGTCGAGGCGGGCGACGTTGCCCTCGGAGTTCAGCGTCGCGTAGATGTAGCGGCCCTGCGGTGAGAACTCGAGCGCGCGCGGGCCGGCGCCGATCTCGATTGTGCGCGTCTTCCAGGTGTTGAGGTCGACGCGGACGAGCTTCGTCCCGCCCATCATCGCGACGTAGACGGCATTGCCCTTCGGTGAGACGACGATGCCGCGCGGGTACGGGCCGATCGGCACCCGCTGCAGCTCGCGGCCGGTCTCGGCCGAGAGGACCGACAGGTCCCAGGAGCACCAGTTCGCGACGAGTACGAAGCGGCCGTCCGGCGTGGCCTTGACGACCTTCGGCACGGAGCCGACTGGATAGACGCCGTCGATCTTGAGGCTCTCCATGTTGATGCGGTAGAGGAACGAGTCGTCGTAGCCCGATTCCGGCGTGCAGGTGTCACTGCCCTCCGGGCCGAAGCCCGCGCCGTACATCGAGTAGTTGGAGACGTAGCCGTACTGCCCATCCGGCGAGAAGGCGGCCTCCACCGGCGCGCCCTGCGAGGTACCCGGATGCCCCTTGATGCCGAACTGCGCCAGCTTCACGGAGTCGGAGATCGTTGCGACCAGTTTCATCGTGCGCGCGCTGTAGACCGTTACCGAATGCCGGTACATCATGTTTTGCGCGGTGATGAGGCCCGCGCCGCTCGCCGCCACGGACTTCGGTGCGATATCGCCGGTGACCCTGCGAATCAGGCGCAGGCGGGTGCGATCCGAGGGCGGTCCGACGTGCTCCGGGACCACCGCGGTGGCCGGCTCGGCGGGGACGTCCACGGTCGTGGTCGGCACGGTTTCCGAAGTCGTCGCGGCGGCGGTGGCCGTCGCCGCGTTCGCGCGCGTGCCGTCCTCGACCTGGGTGCGCAGGAACAGGACGCCGCCGACGGTCAGCGCCACGGTCAGCACGGCGAGCAGGGTCGCTCGGCATCGACGCACGGCGCGGCGACGCTCCTAATACGAGGGCGTGCGATCGTGGAACTCGGGCATGTTCCGGATCTTCGGCTACCGAGACACGCCTCCTGCCCGCCCGGAGCGGCCGTTGCGCAGTTGACACAGTCGCCGCGGTACGGTTGGCTCTCGTCACCACGACGCTTAGGAGACACCATGTTCGACGCCACCACCGCCCAGCGCCTCACCACCGACGGTGACTGGTTCGCGCCGTACTTCATCTCGCTCGGCTACCGCCTCGGCAATGTCCTCGTGCTGTCCGGGCAGGCCTCGATCTCGGAGCAGGGTGAGATCGTTGGTGCTGGTGACTTCGACGCACAGGCCGCGCAGACCTTCGCGAACATCGAGCGCGTGCTGGGCCTCGGTGGGGCAGGCCTCGAGGACATCTTCAAGGTCACGATCTACCTGACCGACATGGCGCACTTCCCGAAGATCATGGACCTGCGCCAGCGGCACTTCACACCGCCCTACCCGGCGGACACGATCGTCGAGGTGCGCTCGCTCGCGCTACCGGAGCTGATGATCGAGATCGAGGTGATGGCGCTGGTGCCGGGCGGCGAGCGCCGCGTGATCGACGGCTGATCCGGCCGCCGCGCGCCGAGACGGGTTGCGCGTGCGGGAGATGAATCGGACGGTGCCGCTGGCCTATGCTGCAACCACCCCGGCATCCCGCCGCGGCAGACCAAGGAGCACGGGCCGTGAGCGAGCCCCGTATCGGCATTTTCCTCAACGTGCAGCAGCCGGATTCCGTGTCGCCGCGCACGATCGTGGACCAGGCCGTGGCGCACACCGCGCTGTGCCGCGACCTCGGCTTCGACCTCGTCTCCGCCGGGCAGCACTTCCTCACCGAGGTCTTCCAGATGGCCCAGCTGATGCCGCTGCTGGCGCGGATCGCAGCCGACTCCGGTGACATGCGCGTCGCTTCGAACATCGCCCTGCTGACGCTGCTCAACCCCGTTGAGCTCGCGGAGAACGCGGCCACGCTCGACGCCATCACCGGGGGGCGCTTCGTGCTCGGCGTCGGTCTCGGCTATCGCCTGGAGGAGTTCGACGCCTTCGGCATTCCGGAGAAGAAGCTGCGTGTGTTCCTTGACAAGCTCGACGTCGTCAAGCGCCTGCTCGAGGGCGAGTCGGTGACTGCGGAGGGCCACGGCTATAAGCTCGACAACCAGCGTCTCGCGATGCTGCCGATGCAGCGTCCGCGCCCGCCGATCTGGTTGGCGGCCAACGCCGATCAGGCCGTGCGCCGGGCGGCGCGCGTTGCAGACACGTGGACCGTCAACCCGCACGCCAACCTCGCCGAGCTGGTGCGCCAGACCGCCATGTTTCACGCGGCGCGGGCCGAGGCGGGGCTGCCGGTCGTGACCGAGCTACCCGTGATGAAGGAGATCTACGTTGGTGAGGACGACGAGAGCGCCGAGCGCGAGGCCCGTACCTACCTGCAGGCCAAGTACAAGGCGTACGTCAAGTGGGGGCAGGACGAGGTCATGCCAGACGCCGACTCGCTCGATCAGGACTGGGAGGAACTGAAGGCCGGCGGGCGCTTCATCCTCGGCGGCCCCGACCGCTGCGTGGCCGAGTTGCAGGAGCACCTCGACGCGTTGCGCTGCGACACGCTGATCTTCCGGTTCGGCTGGGTCGGCATGCCCGACGACCTCGTCCAGGCGAACATTCGCCGCTTTGCCGAGACGGTCAAGCCGCGGCTGCGCATCGCGGCTGGCGCACCCTCGCCGCTCTAACGACCCGCGCTAACTCGAGCAGGCACTAGCGGCAGTGAGTGCCGCTTCGGCATACGCCTGCGCGTCGTCACCGAGGCGAGCATCAAGGGTCTCGGCGCTCGTCAAATCGGTCGTGGTGACAGCGCGCTGATAGTCGGTCACCATCGTCTGCATCGCACCGCTCATTGTGGTGAGGGCCTCTTGGCACGAGCCGTCGGTCTCGTCTGTGACGGAAGCCATCGAATCCAACATGGTCGTGCCCGCCATTGCGACAGCCGTGTACGTATCGCCAGCGCACTTCTCAAAATCCTGTCCCGCAGCAGCATCGGTATGGCACGACGCGATGCTCTGGTTCGCCTGATCAAGGCTGGCGGCAAAGGCCTGCGCACTGGCGTCCACCGTCGACCAGGCACCGACGTTGTCGGCGGTGCTCGCGGCGACGGTCATCTCGCTCGCGGCGACAGCCGTTTCTGCGACAGCCTCAACGGGGGCTGCCTCGACGGTCGAAGAGGCTCCAGCAGCCTTTGCCTCCGTCGCCGTCTCGGTGTCGCCTAACACTGAACCGCCGCAGCCGGCAACGAGCATGCCGGCGACAAGCACGAGGCTGAGAGAGAGAAGAGAAGCGAAGCTACGCATCGGGTATCTACCCATGGTGCTTCAGATTCGCTGCCCTGTGGTGTTGATCCTGCCTCGGGCAGTCAAACGAGCATGGTGTTTGGGGGGAACCGCTGGGACGAGTGGTTCCCCCCAAACACCATGGCAGCGCTATTTGACGACAGTGTTGCCGTCGAAGTGCTCGATGCCGTTGAGGTACGTGATGACCTCGTCGACGCCCATCACGTCGCCAAACTTAGCGTCGATGTCGAACAGGTTCCACTCGACGACGCCCGCCACGCGATCACCAACACACTCGCGCGGCACGATCGGCCGGAAGCCGTAGGCAATCGCGTCCTCGACGGTGTGGCGCACACAGCCCGCCATCGTCACGCCCGTCACGATCACCGTGTCAACGCGGTGCGCACTGAGAAAGCCCTGCAGGTACGTGCCATGGAAACCGCTGGCGCGCTTCTTGCAGATCACGAGATCGCTATCGCGCAACAGACGCTCATCGATGTCGGCCTCGTACGAGCCCTCCTCGAGAATGTCGACCGGGATCTTGTTGTGCCAGAGACCCATGTCGCTCCACTCGCCGCGCGTCGTCTTCTTATACGCGGTCGTGGTGTGGACGATTGGAATGTTCTTTGCACGACCCGCGTCGAGCAGGCGCTCCATCGCGGGGATGATGACGTCCATCTTGTCGCACGAGAATGCGTGGTCGGGACGCGTCCACGCATTGGCGAGATCGATGTTGAGGATCGCGGGGCGCGTACCAAAGCCGATCCGGCGCTGGAAGCCCCGTGCCTGATACAGCTCCGAGTCGTCGGAGAAGATCTTGTTGAGCATCTCCTGTAGTTCCATGATGGTCCTTCTCTTTCGGTCGGTCGGTTGGGGTAGTTACGCCTGGCGCCGGGAGGTGCGTAGCGTGGTGGTTGCCTCGAGATCGACGGCGAGGTCGAAGCCCTCACCGACGAGCACGACGCCGTAGTCCTGCGCCGCACGATCGCGCGTGGTGAACTCGTCGAGCACGTCATCGCGAACGAGATTTGGATCGCGATCGAGCGGATCGCCGTAGCCACCACCCGAGGGGACGGTGATCTGCAGGCTGTCGCCAGCCTTCAGTTGCGAGCCGGTCACCTTGCTGTGCCAAGATTCCTCGCTGGCCTGCCCGGGATTGCGGACGAGCGAGCTGTTGAGGCCCTCGTGGCCACCAAAGATGCCCCACGGTGGATCGGATTCGTGGCGCTCTCCTTCGCACGTAACGATCGTGTCCCTGAGGAACGTGTTGACGCGAACGATGCCGATACCACCACGCCACTTGCCTGCCGCGGCGGGCTCGTCGCGCAGCTCGTAGCGATCGGTCCGCATCGGGAAACGCCACTCGAGCTCCTCGATCGGGTTGTTGCGGGTATTGGCGATCAGGTTGTCGACCGAGTCCATCGCATCGCGGTCGGGGCGTCCACCGTACGAACCCTCATCGACCTCGAGATAGACCCAGTACTCGCCCTCCGCCTCGACGTAGCCGGAGTAGGAGATGAAGTGCAGATCGGCGGAGTTGCCGGCCGTGATCTGGTTCGGCAGAACCGGCGCCAGGGCGCGAAGCACGAGGTCCACCGCGCGTTGCACCTGGCAGAAGCGTGCGAAGCACGCCCGCGGGTAGTTGGGGTTGAAGATCGAGCCTTTCGGCGCGATCACCTCGACCGGACGTAACATGCCCTCGTTCTGGGGCACGAAGACGGGGAAGGCCGCCTCGTCGAGGAAGATCATCCGTGCAATAAACGTCATCGCGGAGATGGTCGTGCCCTCGTAGGGGCAGTTGTAGCCGGTGGAAACCTCGTCGCTGGAGCCGGTTAGATCGACGATCATCCGGTCGCCCTTGATCTCGACGGTCACCTGCACCGGCAGTTGCTGGCCACGGTTGCGGCCGTCGTCGTCGAGGTAGCCGATCTCCGGCCCGTAGACGCCGTCGGGGACCTTAGCGATTTCCCTGCGCAGCATCGATTCGGAGTAGTCCATCCAGTAGTTGGACGCCTCGGAGACGGCTTCGGGGGTGTACCGACGGACGAGTTCCTCGAAGCGCCGCTTCGCCAGCTCGCAGGCCGCGATCATCGCCTGAAGGTCGCCGCGGTTCGAAGTTGGAGTGCGAGTGTTCTCGAGGATGTGCTTGAACAGCGACTCCTGCCAGACGCCCTTATCGGCGAGCTTGACGGCCCGGTAGATGTTGCCCTCTGACCAGTTGTCGACGAGGTCGATGGCGAGGCCGGGGTATGCGCCGCCGATGTCGAGCAGGTGGGCGGAAGCGCCGGTGAAGCCGACGAGCGTTCCCTCGTGGAACACGGGCATGACGATCGCGGCGTCGGGCGAGTGTGTCGCGCCGAGGTACGGATCGTTGTGGAGAATGATGTCCCCCTCGTGGATGTCGTCGCCGAGCAGTGAGATAACGCCCTTGACGATCTTCGGCATCGCACCCATGAACATCGGGGTCGAGTCAGACTCGGCGATGTTGTTGCCCTCGGCGTCAAAGAGGCCCGCGCCGAGGTCCTCGGATTCCCGGATGATCGACGAGTAGGACATGCGGTAGAGGACACCCGCCATCTCTTTTGCGATGGCGTTGAAAGCGCCGCCGATGACGCGCATCAGAATCGGCTGGGCCAGACTCGTATCGCCACCCCTCTCCTTGCGTGCCTTGATTCGCGGCTTGACGTCGATGACGAGGTTGCCGTAGCGATCGACTTCGACGTTGAAGCCGGGCGGCACGACGGTGGTGGTGTCGTACTGCTCGATGACCGCCGGGCCGGCAAAGCGGTCCCCGGCTTCGAGCAGCTCACGCTCATAGAACGGCGTGGCCGCCGTGACGGCGTCGCCGTCGACGTCGAACACAACGTCGCGCGTCTCGATCATCGCACCCGCAGGGTCTCCGTCGCCGACCGTGGCCTGGGGCCACGTCAACTCGTCGATGCGGCCGATGCCGATCACGCGGATGTTGATGATCTCGACGGGCGAGTCGAAGCGGTGGCCATACTCCGCCTTATGCGCCGTGTGGAAGGCGTCGACGAGGGCATCGGCCCAGCCCGGATCGCAGGGGTCGCCGCCGGGGGTGTCGAAGCGGACCTCGTAGCCCTGTCCGGAGTAGCGGCAGTCCGCGAGGCGGCGGATCAGTCGCCGATCCTCGGGGACGGCGTCAGCGTCGAGTTGCGCCACGGCCGCGGAGACGAGGTCGTCGTACTTGGTGCTGAGTCGTGGCGCGTCGAGCGTATTGACCGCCTGACGATCGGTGCCGACGAACTCGTGCTGCAGGTCGGTTGCGAGCAGGCCGGTCGCGGCTACGATGCCGGGGTGCGGCGGGACGAGCACGCGCGGGATCTCCAGCTCGAGGGCGACGTCGCAGGCGAAGAGCGGACCGGCACCACCGGCGGCGACGAGCGTGAAGTCGCGTGGGTCGTAGCCGCGGCGGACCGAGTTGACCTCGATCGCCTGTGTCATGCCGAACTGTTGGATTTGCAGGGCGCCGAGGGCGGCCCGCTCTGCCGTCATCTCGACCTGCTCGGCGAGCGACTCCATCGCGGTGCGTGCGAGTGTGGGATCGAGGGTGAGACCGCCACCGACGAGGCCGCGTTCGGGGCGTAGGCGGCCGAGCATGACCTGCGCGTCCGTCGAGGTGGGCTCGGTACCGCCCCGTCCGTAACAGGCAGGGCCGGGATCCGCGCCGGCGGATTGCGGGCCGACGCGAATCACGCCGCCTGCGTCGACGTAGGCGATCGAGCCGCCGCCGGCAGCGATCGAGTCGAGGTCGACCAGCGGCACCAGCG
>SYIF01000131.1 GCA_005798855.1 Actinomycetota bacterium
CGGCGGCTCTTCCAGCGTCTTCAGGAGCGCGTTGGCCGCGTCCGTCGTCAGCGAATGGGCCTCGTCGAGGATGTAGACGCGATAGCGACCCAGCACCGGCTGCTGATTGACGCGATCGCGAATATCGCGGATGTCATCGATGCCGCGATTCGAGGCTGCGTCGAGCTCGAGGACGTCGAGCGCAGTGCCATCAGCAATCGTGCGACACGACTCGCACTCGAGACACGGCGCCGTCGACGGACCCTCCGTGTTCTGGCAATTAAGCGACTTGCCGAGGATCTTCGCAAGCGACGTCTTGCCCGTGCCACGCGGCCCAGCAAACAGGTACGCATGCCGCACACGGTCGTGATCAATCGCATTCGTCAGCGTCTGGACAACGTGGCGCTGACCCACCACGTGGGCAAGATCCAGCGGACGATAACGACGATAAAGCGCAGACACCGTGTGAGCCTACCAGCCCCCCGCGGGCGCGAGGCCCGCGGGGGTTGATAGTGGCCGTGCACCCTTCGTTGTTGGCGACCGGGCTGTCCGGTGTACCAGCCAGTCACTCCGATCAGGCTGAACCGCGGCGCACCAGCGGGTTCTCTGAGTGCTGCTGCCTTCCGGCCCTGACACGGTTCGAGATTGCCGATCGCGCGGGACCTGACCATCAACGCTTCTGGTGGTACCCCGTACTCCTTGTCACCCCCGAAAAAGGGAGTTGTGCCCGGCTAGAGCGGATTGCCGATACAGGGAACCGCAAACTCCCCGCCTAGCACGGCCACTCGGGAGGGTAGACGAAATCGCTAATGTGTGGGAGCGTTATCCTCGGGCGCGGTGGGGAAGGCCGTATCGACCGCGGGACGCGGCTCGGCTGCGGGCGTTGTGGCTGCTGGCGAGGGTGCCTCGGCTGCGGGCGTTGTGGCTGCTGGCGAGGGTGTCTCGGCTGCGGGCGTCGTGGTGCCCGTGGCGACGATCGGTGCTGCTGCGGCCGGCTGCTTCTTGCGCAGAGCGATCAGCAGGATCAGACCCACGCCAATCGCGATCGTGACGAGACCAACGATCAAAGAGATCCAACCGATCGTCATCAACAATGGGATCCGAAACCGCAACGAGGCTTCCGCGGCGATCCCCGGCTTGCCATCGGCGCGCATCACAACCACACGCGAGTCGGTGCCCTGAAGATCAGCAGCCGTGAGGGTGATCTCGCCGCTGTCGTTCGTCACCGTGCGCGTCCAAAACTTGCGGGTCGCGGGCGGCGGCACACTCGTGCGCGGGCCAGGGTCGAGCACGAGCCTCACCGGCACGCCATCCTGCAACGCATCCTGTGGGTTAGGGGCGGTGGCAGATCCGTCAGCATTCGCCCCCTGATCGGTCTGCTCGACACGGGCTATCGAAGCCCGGCGCAGGTACCTGTTGACGGCAGTGGCCGGACCAAGACCAATAAAGAGTGGGCCCTCACCGGGTGGCGGCGTGATCGTCAGCAGCATCGCCGAGTCGCTCACCTCGGACGGCAAATCGCTGGCCTTGAAGCTAAACGTCGGCGAGACGATTGCGACCGCGCGCTTCGGAGCCTCGAACCCCTTGATCGGAATTTCGATGCCAGTGCCATCCTTGACATACCCAACGATGCCCGCGCCAACCAGCACAGGGGTGATCCCGCAGAGGGCAATCAGGGCACCAACGATGATCCCGAAAACGCGCACGACACGAGCCTAAACGCGATGCCGGCACGCCGCCAGTCCGAACGGGTGTCATTCCGGTGACCCCATAAGATACATTCGCTGCGTTGAGGTACGCGAGCAGGAGGAACTCGTGTCGTCGGAGCACTACGTTCAGACAGTATTCACAGACGCGATTGCCCAGCACCTAGCGTTGCGTCAACAGAATGCACCGCTCGAAGAGCAAATGCCGCTGCGGGACTACCTGCCAATGGACTACCTGCGTGTCGATGAGCCCACCGCGAATCACCACCACGCACCAGTCCGCGAATGGTTTCAGCAGGACAACGGCGACGCCCTCGACTGGGCTGCCTGACACTCGGATCACTAGGTTCGGCTGAACACTGGGCTAAGCCCCGCTGCTCACTCGACGGCGTCGGGCTCCGGCACCGAACCAGCCGGCTCGACATGCACGACCACATCGGCAGCCGGTAGGCGCTCCTCGAGCATCGCCTCGATCTGATCCGTGATCGAGTGCGCGGCACTCACCGTCATATCCGCAGCGACGACGACATGGACATCGACATGACGCGTGGCCCCCGAGCGGCGCGCGCGCAGGCGGTGATAACTGAGCACGCCAGCCGGCTTTGCCGCATCGAGCGCATCGCGAATGACGTCTAGGTCGTCCTGGGAAACCGACTCGTCGACGAGCACGCGCACGCCATTGAGGGCAAGGCGCCCACCCGTCATCGCCACCCAACCCGCCACCGCAATACCGAAGATCGCGTCGACTTCAACCCAGCCGGTGACCGCGATAATGCCGAGCGCAGCCGCAGTGCCAAGGCTCGACCAGACATCCGCCGCAATATGCGCCGAATCCGCCTCAAGCGCAGCCGAATGCGCCTCCTTCGCGACGCGCGAAACGCGACGGGCAACAAAGAAGCTCGCGCCAGCCGACACCATCATCACCACGATGCCGAGACCCGAGTTTTCGACCGGATTGCCAAACGTCCGCGCCGCCTGCACCGCCACAAAGCCCGCCACGATGACCAGCAGGAGACCCTCGACGACCGCCGAGACGTGCTCGAGCTTTTGATGCCCAAACGGATGCTGAGGATCGGCCGGCCGATCGGCAGCGCGCACCGCCAAGAGCGCGATGACCGCCGCGAGCAGATCCGAAAACGAATGGGCCGTCTCAGCCAAGACAGCCGACGAGCCGGTGGCGAGGGCGACGAGGCCCTTGACGCCGAAGCTCGACGCCGTCAACGCGACAGTCAGCCACGCAGCGCGCCGCTTCGAACTCGGTCGATCCGGCTTGGCGATAGTGCTCACCAAAAGACGCTAGCGAACGTCGTGGCAAGCCCGCGGTTGAGGCGTGCCAAGAACTCGCAGAGGGGGTGTATAGGGCGGACATGACAAGTGCGCACTTGTCATGTCCGCCGAATCCCTCCTTCTGACGGGTCGAATTGCGGGTGACTGGTATCCTCGACGGCTCTGGAGAAGTGGCCGAGTGGCTGAAGGCGCCCGCCTGCTAAGTGGGTCTAGGGGGTTAACCTCTAGCGAGGGTTGCCGGCGTGTGCTGCGCGTTATCCGGGCCGGATTGGTGATCAGGGGTGTCGAGTCGGACTCTGCCCGCCTCGAGCAGCAACGTCGGCGGCGCCACCCAGGCTTGGACTTCTCCCGTGGGGTGGTGATCGGACGGCTTTCGAATCCCTCCTTCTGACGGGTCGGACCGCACGTGACTGGTATCCTCGACGACTCTGGAGAAGTGGCCGAGTGGCTGAAGGCGCCCGCCTGCTAAGTGGGTCTAGGGGGTAAACCTCTAGCGAGGGTTCGAATCCCTCCTTCTCCGTGTGGTTTGGCGAGTTTCGTGATTGCGAGAGAGACCAAATTGGGATCGGGTTCCAAAGTCGGTTGAATCCGGATTGCTCCATTACGTCAGGACTCGCTTGGGTATCGCGACTCGGGTAGGCTTTCGCGATACCGGCCCGGTCGACGGGCGATCTTTCAAGGGGAGCGAAGATGAGTGACTACGCAGTGATCAACCCGGCCACCGGGGAGCACATCAAGGACTATCCGACGATTACCGACGCCGAGCTCGTCGCAGCGACGGCGCTCGCACAGAAGACGCATGACGAGTGGTCGCGCACCACAACCGTCAAAGAGCGCGCCGAAATGGTCCGCAAAGTTGGCGACCTGCACACAGAGCGCCGCGAAGAGCTTGCCGACATCATCGTTCGTGAGATGGGCAAGCCGCGCGAGCAGGCACTCGGCGAGATCGACTTTTGCCAAGCCATCTACGAGTACTACGCCGACAACGCCGAGAAGTTTATGGCCGACGAATCCGTCGAACTGTCGTGGGGCGAAGGCTCCGCGCTCGTCAAGCGTCGCTCGATTGGCGTCATCCTCGGGATCATGCCGTGGAACTTTCCGTACTACCAGGTCGCTCGCTTCGGAGGCCCGAACCTGATCATCGGCAACACCGTGCTACTCAAGCACGCACCACAGTGCCCCGAATCCGCTGCTGCAATGGAGCAGATGTACCTCGACGCCGGCTTCCCCGCTGGCGCGTACGTCAACATCTACGCCACCAACAGCCAAATCGAGACGCTGATCGCCGATCCGCGCGTCCAGGGTGTGTCCGTGACTGGCTCGGAGCGTGCTGGCGCAGCCGTCGCCGAGATCGCTGGTCGCAACCTCAAGAAGGTCGTGCTCGAGCTTGGTGGGTCCGACCCGTTCATCCTGCTCTCGGCTGACGACCTCGACGCAGTCGTCGAGTCGGCCGTCGCAGCACGTGTCGACAATGCGGGCCAGGCCTGCAACGCAGCCAAGCGCTTCGTTGTTGCTGAGAACCTGCACGACGAGTTCCTTGGCAAGTTCGTTGACGCCATGGTGGCTGTCGAGTCGGGCGACCCGACCTCTGATGACTGCGCGATTGGTCCACTGTCGTCGACGCTGGCCGCTGATCGTCTCGAAGACCAGCTGAAGCGCGCCGTCGCTGGTGGTGCCACGCTCGTCGGTGGTGTCCGTGACGGCAACTTCTTCTCGACTGGCGTACTGACGGGCGTTAAGCCCGGTAACGACGTCTTCCACGAAGAGTTGTTTGGTCCGATCGCGATCGTCTTCAGCGCCGCTGACGAAAACGAAGCGATTAGCCTTGCTAACGACACGCCGTACGGTCTCGGCTCGTACCTCTTTACGACCGACGCCGACCAGGCCATGCGTGTCGCCGACCAGATCGAGGCCGGCATGGTGTTCGTCAACCTCGTCGGTGCAGATGCGCCCGAGCTGCCATTCGGCGGCGTCAAGCGCTCTGGCTTCGGCC
>SYIF01000132.1 GCA_005798855.1 Actinomycetota bacterium
CAGCGAGCCAAGTGCCGGCAACTGATAGCAGAGCGACTTGCCAGAGCCCGTGGGCATCACGACCAGCGAGTCGCGGCCATCAATGGCGGCCTGCACCGCGGCCTCCTGTCCAGGCCGGAAAGCGTCGTGCCCGAAGACGTCTTTGAGCAGGCTGTGTGGATCGAGCGTCACCGAGGCAGTCTACGAAGCGTCTCCCCCTACCGGTGTGCCGGTCTCGCGCCGAACCGTCACGCTCAGATCAGCAGGCAGGCGGCTTGCTGGCCATCGCCGCCGGCGGGGCGCAACTGCGGGTCCTCGTTCTGGCAGCGAGCCTCGGCAACAGGACAGCGCGGATGAAACCGGCAACCACTGGGAACGTTGACGGGGTTCGGTGTCTCGCCCTGCAAAATCTGCGGCTTCGTCGCGCGATCAGGGTCAGGCTGAGGCACAACCGAGACGAGCGCCTTCGTGTACGGATGCTGAGGGTTGCGAATCACCTCATGGGCCGGGCCCTCTTCGACCACGCGGCCGAGGTACATCACGCAGATGCGATTGGCGTAGTGGGCAGCCGTCGACAGATCGTGGGTAATCATCAGGATGCCAAGGCCGCTCTTGCGCAGCTCCTCGAGCAGGCCGAGGATGCCGGCGCGCACGGAGACATCGAGCATCGAGACCGGCTCGTCCGCGAGCAACATTGTTGGCTCGAGCACGAGTGAGGCGGCGATCGAGACGCGCTGGCGCTGGCCGCCCGACAACTCGTGTGGGTAGCGATCGATGTACAGCTCAGCTGGCGTCAGACCGGCACGCTCGAGGGCGGCACGGACACGTTCTTCGCGATTGTCGGTTACACCATGGATCTGCAACGGCTCGATGACGGTGTCACGGACCCGGAAGCGCGGATCGAGCGACTCGTACGGGTCTTGGAAGATCAGCTGCATCTCGTGGCGAATCGGGCGCATCTCGCGCTGTGAGAAGGTCGTGATGTCGCAGCCACTGTAGGTAATCGTCCCGGCCGTCACCTTCGCCATCCGCATGATTGCCTGCGCCGTGGTCGTCTTGCCGCAACCCGACTCACCAACGAGAGCAACAAATTCGCCGGGGGCGACGGTCAGCGAAACGCCATCGACAGCATGGACGACACGCTTGCGCCCAGCAGGGTAGTGCACGACGAGATCGTCAACCTGGAGCAGCGGCTCGGTCATGCGGTGTCCTTGAGGTGGCAGTACGCGCGGTGGCCGTCCGGGCCGGTACGCAACGGTGCTGCCTCACTTGCACAGACCGTGAGGGCAGAGTCGCAGCGTGGCTGGAACGGGCAGCCCACGAGCGGCTGATCGAGGCGGGGAGGGGCTCCGGGGATCGAACGCACAGTCTGCTCAGCGAGCAGGTCTGGGGTTGCCGAGAACAGCATGCGCGTGTACGGGTGCAGCGGCTTGTGGTAGAGATCGTGCGTGGTGCCGATCTCGGCGATCTCGCCTGCGTACATGACAGCCGCGCGCGTGCAGACCTGCGAGACGAGCGGCAGATCGTGGGTGACCATGATCATCGCAAGGCCGAGGTCATCCGTCAGCTGCACGAGCAATTTGAGAATCTGTGCCTGCACCATCACGTCGAGTGCGGTCGTTGGTTCGTCCGCGAGCAGGACCTTGGGGTCGCAGGCGAGTGCCATTGCGATTGCTGCACGCTGCCGCATGCCACCAGAGAACTCGTGGGGGTAGCGATCTTGGCGCGAGCCAGAGATGCCAACCAGTTCGAGCAATTCGGCTGTGCGCAGACGCGCCGCCTTGCCTTCGGCGAGCTTGGCCTTCACGATCGGTTCTTGAATCTGCGAGCCAATCGTCTTGACCGGATCGAAGGCGTTCATGGCGCCCTGGAAGACCATCGAGATGTCTTTCCAGCGATGCGGGCGCATCGTGGTGTCGCCGCCCGCGAGAATGTCATCGCCGTCAAGGATGATCTTGCCCGCCGCGCTCGCGGTCGGTGGCAAGAGGCCCATCATCGCCAGAATGGCAGTCGTCTTGCCACAGCCCGACTCGCCCACAAGGCCAAGCCGCTCGCCCGGCTCAAGCTCGAAGCTGATGCCTTTGACCGCGTGCAATTCCTTGTGGTTCGGTAGTTCGAACCAGACGTGGAGGCCTTCGATCACGAGGACGGGAGTCACTTCGGTGGCTCCTTGTCGGGCAGTGGGCGGAGGCGGAAGTGGCGTCGCGCCAGATGGCTCACGCGCAGGCGTGGGTTGAGCGAGTCCTCAGCGGCTGTACCGACCATGTTGAAGGCCATGATCACGAGGGCGACGGCGATGCCAGGCGGAGCGATCGCCCACCAAGCGCCGTACGAGATCGCGCTACGCGAGAACGCGGTCTCGATCATCTTGCCCCAGCTCGCCACGGAGGGGTCGCCAAGGCCGAGGAACGAGATCGCCGTCTCGAGGAAGATCGCGAGCGCCACCATCAGCACCGTCTGTGCGAGCAAGAGTGGTGCGATCTGGGGAATCACGTGCCGGAAAATGATGCGCGTGTGGGTGGCGCCGAGCGCCTGGGCGCGCTTGACGTAGGCTCGCTCGCGTACGACCTTCACCTGCGCGCGGATCAGACGTGCCATATAGGTCCAGTAAATCAGTCCAATAATGATGATGATGTTGCGCAGGCTGCGACCCCAGATCGAGGCGACGACGATCATCAGCACGAGGTCGGGGAGCACGAGGAAGTAGTCCGTCGTGCGCATCAGTGCGTTGTCGATCTTGCCGCCGAAGTAGCCTGAGATGATGCCGATCGATCCACCTACGAGCATCGCGACGACGGCGCCCGCGAACCCGACAATCAGTGTCACGCGCGCGCCGTAGATCAGCAACGACAGGATGTCGATGCCGCCGTCGTCCAGGCCGAGTGGGTGTGCGCTCGAGGGCGTCCCGAAGATCGGACCGACCTGTTCGCGTTCGCCGTAGGGAGCGAAGTAAGGGCCGAAGATGGCGACAAACACGAACAGCATCAAGATCACGAAGCCAATCGCAGCCTGTGGGTGCTTGCGCAGGAACGAGAGCAGGGAGCGCAGCCGAGACGGGCTTTTGCGCACCTCATCGAGCGGTGTCATTGGGGCATCTACAACGCTCATTCAGTCACCCGTGGGTCGAGCTTGAAGTAGAGGAGGTCGGCCAGAAAGTTCATCAAGATAATCACCACGGTCAAAAGCAGGAAGGCGCCTTGCAGCATCGGGTAGTCGCGGTTGCCGACGCTCTCATAAATCTGGAGGCCAATGCCCGGATAGTTAAACACCGACTCGATCAGGATCGTGCCCCCGAAGATAAAGCCGAGCGAGAGGAACACGAGCGTGACGATCGGCAGCATCGAGTTACGCAGCGCATGCTTGGTGATGATCTCCCAGTCAGAGAGCCCTTTCGCACGCGCGGTCAGGATGTAATCCTCGCCGAGCGCCTCGAGCATCGAGGAACGAACGATCAGTGTGTACTCGCCGAACAGCACGAGCCCAATCGTGGCCGCGGGCAGAATCATGTGTTTGAGGCGGTCGACGAATTCGGCCCAAGCACCAGCATTGTTGTAGGCGAGGTACGGGTCGGCGATGTCGCTGGTTGGCAGGTTGAGTGGACCCGCGAGATAGAGAATCAGCATCAGCGCGAGCCATTGCGTTGGCAGGCTGTAGAACAGAATGCCACCCCAGACGGTGCCCTTATCGGCCAGTGTATTGCGTCGCCAGGCTGCGATCACACCCGTCGTGACACCGAGCATGATCGAGATGATCGTGCCGAGAAGAATCATGGGCAGTGTGTTCTTGATGGGCTGCCAGAGCTCGGAGGTGACAGGCTGCTCGGTGACAAACGAGCGACCAAAGTCGCCGTGCAGCGTCTGGTTGAGATAGATCACGTACTGCTCAGGCTTCGACTTGTCGAGGCCAAAATCGGCGCGGAGCTGTTGCTTGAACTCTTGCGTGCAGCCTTGGCAGCGGAGGGCAGAAGTGCGATCGCCCGGGGCAAGGCGAAACAGCACGAAGTTGAGGCTGATCGCGATAAAAACCGTGATCAGTGCAAACAGCGCACGACGACCAACGTAGGACCAACCGGCGCGCATCTACAAACCTTCAGTTGCGCGCCGGTTGATGATCATCCGTTCTGGTGGATGATGTCCCACGGAATCTTCGACATGCCCATCAAGAACGGCTCGCTGAGTCCGCCCCAATTTTTCGAGTAGGCGGAGATTGACTGCTTCTGAGCAACCCAGAGGTACGGGTGATCCTGGTTCTGGATGTCCTGCATCTCCCAGATGATGGCCTTGCGCTCTTCCTGATCGAGCGTGACGCCCTGCTCGTCGTAGAGCTTGTCGTAGGCCGGGTTGCAGTAGCCCGTGTCACTCCAACCGCCGAGCTGGTTGCAGAGTAGGACCGACAGCATGAAATCCGGGTCGATGTAGCCAACCCAGTCCCAGATCGCCAGGTCGAAGTCGAGATACTTCCAATCGGGAGCGCCGATTGCCTCGAACGCGGCGGTCGAGTCGAGCTTCTTGGCAGTGATGTTGATGCCGAGCTCGGCCCACGAGGTCTTGAGGATCTCAAACAGGCGATCGATGCCCTCGACGTTCTCGGGGACGATCACCTCCCAATCGAAGGTGGAGCCGTCGGGGCCGACACGAATGCCGTCGGCGCCACGCTTGTAGCCCGCGTCGTCGAGGATTTTGTTGGCGGCTGCGATGTCGTAGGTCGGGATCGGAATGTCCGTGTTGTTGTAGGGCGCAGACAGTTCCGTGAACATCGTGGCGACTGGTGTGCCGTAGCCGTTGAGGACGGTGTCGATGATCTGGGTGCGATCAACGGCCAAGTCGAGCGCGTTTTTAACCAGTGGGTCAAGCAGTTCGCGATTGTTTGTTTTCTTCTGATTCGAGTTGATTGGAATGTCGTAGATAAAGCTCGATTCGCCGACCTGGAGCGTGAAATTCGGATCGGTCGACCACTGCTTGGCGAGCGTGGGAGGCACCGTGTCTGCCGAGTCCAACTGGCCACCCTTGAGTGCCGCCAGCATCGCGTCGGCATTCTGGTAGACGGTCAGGCCGATTGCGTCGACGTGTGGGGAAGTCGTGTAATAGCCGGGGTTCTTCTCGAGGATCGTCGTGCCCTTCTTCTCGAAGGTCTTGACGTAAAAGGCGCCGCCACCGACCTGCGCGCCGTCCGCCATCGGATCCCACTTCTTGAGACCCTTGCCGTTAGCGCCAATGATCGGCTCAACCACGTGTTGCGGCAGGACGAAGAACTGCTGCAGTTGTGGCAGGACGTTTGCGACGGCCTTGTCGTAGGTGATCACGAGCGTCGTCGCGTCGGGCGCCTCGAAGTTGGTGGAATGCGAGATGAACGGCGCCATCATGGCGGCAGGTCCCTCGCCGTACTTGATCACGAGGTTGCCAGTGAAGGCAGCGTCGGCAGCCGTGATCGGCTTACCGTCAGACCACGAGCCGTTGGACTTGACCTTGAAGGTCCAGACCTTGCCGTCGCTCGAGGTGGTCCACGAGTCGGCCCAGTCACCCACGATCTTGTAGTCGGCGTCGTAGTGGACAAGCGTCGGGTAGGTCTCGGTCCAGAGGATATACGAGAGCGCGGAGAAGCCTACGAACGGGTTCATCGAGTCAGGGTTCGAGATCGTGCCAATACGAAAGATGCCGCCTTCCTTGATGGCTACAGTCTCTACGCCACCTGTTGTGGCGCTGTCGCCGCCACCACCAGGCGTGGTCGATTCGCCGCCGCCACAGGCCGCGAGCAGTACGATAGTGACCAACAAGACAATGCCTACGAGTAGCTTCCTCATGATGCACTTCCTCCCAAAGTTGCCGAGAGTCTAACGGTACGGTCAGGCGCTGTCACTATTTGCATGCGAGTCTGCGCAGGCGAAACGGGTGTGCGAAAATCGTTGACGGTGCAACTGGACCTCAGCAACATCGCGCGCTACGCCCACGGCTGCGCTGTGCTTGGTACCGGTGGGGGTGGAGATATTCGAATTCCTCTGATGATCGCGCAGGCTGCGATCGCGGAGTGCGGTCCTGTTGCGGTGATCCGACCCGAGGAACTCGCCGACGACGCCTTGGTTTTGCCCGTCGGCGGCTGGGGTGCGCCAACCGTCTGCATCGAGAAGTTCGACTCGGGCGACGAGGGGCGGTTGCTCTGCGAGGCGGCTGAGCGGTGGTTCAAACGGCCTGTCGCGGCGCTGATGGCCTCCGAGATTGGTGGTGGCAACGGTGTGCAACTCGTCTCGTGGTGTGCACGCATGGGACTGCCGCTGATCGACGCCGACGGCATGGGTCGCGCGTTTCCCGAGGGAGACATGTGCACGATGCATATCGCGGGTGTCTCTCCTGCGCCCGCCTTCTTCGCCGACGAGCGCGGCAACGTCATGACCACGCATCCGATCGACGCGCTCTGGCATGAGCGCATTGCGCGCCACCTCGTACTCGTCAGCGGCGGCGTAATCGCCGGGGCAGACCACCCCATGGATGCCGCCACGGTGCCAGAGGCGACGATTCCCGACACGGTCTCGTTGGCCCTGGCGATTGGCGAAGCCTTGGAGCGCGATGGCGTGGATGGAGTACTCGCGGTGGCCGGTGGTCGTCGGTTGGTGACGGGCAAGGTTGTCGACGTTGAGCGCCTGACGAGCGGCGGTTTTGCGCGTGGCGTGGTGACGGTGGAGGGGACGGGCGTGGATGCCGAACGCGTCGTCTCGATCCAGGTTCAGAACGAGAACCTGATCGCCTCTGAGAGCGGACGCACAATTGCGTGCACGCCGGATCTGATCACCATCGTCGATGCCGGCACGGGCGAGGCGATCTCGACCGAGCGGATCCGGTACGGCCAGCGTGTCACGGTGATTGGCATGCCGTGTGCCGACGTCTGGCGGACGCCACGCGGCCTCGAGATTGCTGGGCCAGAGCGCTTTGGCTATGACGGTCCCTGGGTGCCGATCGAAGCGGCTGGCCTGTGAGCACGCTGCGGATCGGCATCGACGTTGGTGGCACGAACACGGACGCCGTGCTGCTTGGTGCTGCGGGCGAGCTGCTCGCTCGCACGAAGACGCCCACCACAGAGGACCCAATCGATGGCATCACGAAGGCGCTCGGTGCTGTTGTCGGCACACACGCGAACGATATTTCGACCGTATCGCTTGGCACGACGCACGCACTCAACGCAATCCTGCGCCGCCGCGAGCTCGGCCGAGTGGCCGTGCTCCGGCTGGCTGGTCCCGCCACGCAGTCGGTGCAGCCGTTCGCCGGTTGCCCGGAGGATTTGCGCGCGGCCGTTGACGGTGGTTCTTGGATCGTGCGCGGCGGTGTCGAGATCGATGGGCGTGTCCATCCGCTCGACGTGGCCGAGGTGCGCGGCGTGCTTGCGCAGTGCGCCGGTGTCGACGGGATCGCGATTGCTGGCTCGTTCTCGCTGCAAGATCCCGTTCAAGAGCTCGAGGCCGCAGCGTTGGTGCGCGAAGTGCTTGGGTCAGAGATCTCCGTCTCTCTCGGGCATCAGGTCGGGGGCATTGGCTTGCTCGAGCGCGAAAACGCGGCGATCCTCAACGCCTCGCTCGGTGGCATCGTTGGTGGCGTGATCGACGCGTTTGTCGCCGCGCTCGCGACGCACGGCATTGTCGGTACCCCGTATCTGACGCAGAACGATGGCACGCTGATGAGCGTCGAGCAGGCGCGTGCCTTGCCGGTGCTGACGATCGGTGGTGGTGCCTCTAACTCGATTCGCGGGGCGGGCGTCTTGACGGGGCTGGCCGACGCACTGGTGATCGATGTTGGTGGCACGAGCACCGATGTTGGTGCGCTGGCCCAGGGCTTTCCGCGCGAGTCGGCCTTTGGCGTCGAGCTCGGCGGTGTGCAGACGAACTTCCGGATGCCAGACGTGGTCTCAATCGCGCTCGGCGGTGGCACGATCATTGGCACAGCGGGCGAGCTGGGGCCTGAGAGCGTCGGCTATCGCCTGCCCGAGCAGGCGCGCGTGTTCGGTGGCGACGTCCTGACGCTGTCGGACTGCGCCGTGGCGGCAGGTCGTGCCGCGATGGGCGACACGAGTCTGCTCGGAGGCGCTACGTGGTCCGAGGTGCTGGCGTCGGCAGATCTGCTGGTCGCCGATGCAATCGATCGCATGAAGCTGTCCCGCGGCGACGTCCCTGTCGTCCTCGTCGGTGGTGGTAGCGCGATCTTGCCAGCCACGCTGCCTGGCGCCAGCGAGTTGTTGCGACCAGCCGATTTCGATGTCGCCAACGCGATCGGTGCTGCTGTCGGTCTGGTCAGTGGCGATGCTGAGCACGTCCTCAACCTTGGTCGTGGTCGTGAGGCCGGCATCGAGGTGGTGCGGAGTGATGCGGCGGCCCGCGCACTGCTTGCTGGCGCCGACCCCGCTCTGCTCGAGACGATCCGCATCGACGAGGTCTCGCTCGCCTACACCGACCCGCCAATGTCGCGCCTGCGCGTCAAGGTCGCAGGCCCACCGCTCGCTTAACGGTTGGCTTTCAGGCTCGACGAGCCGCGATCAGCTTTGAAGCGTTGATGCTGGGAGGACATGACAAGTGCGCACTTGTCATGTCCGCCTCGCGTGTCGCTACTCCGTGCGGTAGATGTTGATCCAGGGACTCTTGGTCTCTGAGAGCGTGGGACTGCTGAGGCCACCCCATCTGCTTCCGTAGGCGTAGAGCACCTGCTGACGCGCAGTCCAGATGTAGGGCTTATCTTGATCGAGGATCTGCTGCATCTCCCAAACGATCGCCTTGCGCTGCTCCGGGTCCATAGTGGTGCCTTGTTCGGCGTAGAGCTCGTCGTAGGCAGGGTTGCAGTACCCCGTGTCGTTCCAGCCGCCGTACTGCGCACAGGTCGGCACCGAAAGCATGAAATCCGGATCCTCATAGGCTGTCCAGGTCCACATCACGATGTCCGACTCGAGGTACTTCGAGTCGGGCGCTGTGACCGCGCTCCAGGCTGCGCTCGCGTCGAGCGACTTCTGCACGATACTGACGCCGAGCTCTGCCCAGCCGGTCTTGATGATCTCGAACTCGCGATCGATCCCGTTGACGTCTTGGGGCACGATCACTTCGTACTCCATCCGATCGCCCGTCGGTGTCGTGCGAACACCATCCGCGCCGCGCAGGTAGCCCGCCTTGTCGAGTAGTTCGTTGCCGAGGGCAATGTCGTAGGTCTCGGGTGTGATGCTCGGATCGTTGTAGATTCTCGACAGCGGCGTGATGATCGCGGCGCCAGGCTCGGCAAAGCCGTCAAAGACGATATCGATGATCTTCTGCCGGTCGACACCGTGGGCGAGTGCCTCGCGCAGCCGAGGATCCAGTAACTCGCGGCGCTTCGGCTTGTCTGGATTCGAGTTGAAGGCGAGGTAGTAGAGCGTCGATGGCTCACCGACCACAAGCTGGATCTTCCGGTTCGACTGGTACTGCTTGGCCAGTGTTGCTGGAATCGTGTCGACCGCGTCAAGCTGGCCGGCGTTGAGTGCCGCGAGCATGGCGTCAGCGTTCTGATAGACCGTCCAGCCAACAGCATCCACGTGAGGCTTCTGGCCGTAGAAGCCAGGGTTGCGAGTCAGGATTGTTGTGCCTTTGTTGTCGTAGGCCGTCACGTAGAACGATCCACCACCGACGATCGGCAGTGAACGTCCCGGGTCCCACTGCTTGAGGCCCTTGGCGTTGTTTGCCGCTAACGGCTCGAGCACGTGCTGCGGCATCACGTAGAACCATTCGAGCTGGTCAAGCGCCGATGCGACAGGTGAGTCGTAGGTGAGCACGAGCGTCGTGTCGTCGGGGGCATCGAGTCGCACAACGTGCCCAAGCGATGGTGCAAGCACCGCCGTCGGACCAGCCGCGTGCGCGATGATGAGGTTGCCGGTATAGGCAGCATCGGCTGCAGTCAGCGGCTTGCCGTCCGACCATTTGCCGCCGGCCTTGAGCGTGAAGGTGTAGACCTTGCCGTCGGGCGAGACGGTCCACGATTCGGCCCAGTCACCCGTAGTTTCGAGGTTCTCGTCGGATTGAACGAGCGTCGGGTAGATCTGCGGAAAGAGCGCGGCGGTGCCAATCACCGAGGTGAAGGGGTTGAGCGTGTCGAGACCTATCGTGGTGCCAAATCGGAGGATGCCGCCCTCAACGATCGGTCGTTCATCGTTGCTACTCGTGGGAACGCCTGTGCTCTGGGTCGTGTCATTGCTGGGCGTTGTCGAGACGCCGCCGCCACAGCCAGCCAAGAGCAAACTGACGAGCCCGAACGTCGTAATCGCGTATCTAAAGGTCACGATGATTGATTCTACGAGAAGATACTAAACTGTTTGAGTCAGTTCGTCTACGAGTGCAACGAGGGGTGGGGATGTCGATGCGAACCGACGTGCAGGGTCTATCGATCGACATTCAGGTGCACGGAGAGGGCCGCCCGCTCCTGATGCTGCACGGCTGGTCTGCAGACCACACCTATCTCGTGGCGGATCTCGACGCACTCGTGTCCGAGCAGGGCGACTGGCAATGCATCTACTTCGATCTGCCGGGGCACGGCTCGACGCCAGCACCCGATTGGCTGCATAGCCAGGCGCAGATGCTGGCAATCGTGACCGCCATTGCCGACCAGGTGATTGGTGGGAAACCCTTCGCCGTGGCCGGCAATTCGTATGGTGGCTACCTAGCGCTCGGCCTCGTGCGCACTATTCCCGAGCGATTGCTGGGAGCAGCACTGCTCGTCCCCGACCTGCCGGGTGCAGACAATTCGCGCGATCTACCAGAGCCCGTCACGCTCTATCCGGACGCGTCGCTCTTCCACGATCTTTCCGCCGATGAGGCCTGGATTCCCGAGGGACTCGTCGTCCATGAGCAGCGCATGCTTGACGAGATCCGCGCGTACGACATGCCCGGCTATCGGGCCTGTGACCGCGCGTTTTTGGAACGCCTCAACGCGCAGTATGTGCACACTGGCGCGGCGGCCGATGGTACGAAACCATTCCAGCAGCCGAGCCTGATCGTCACTGGTGCGCAGGATGCGACCGTGGGGTGGCGAGCGCAGCAGGCGCTGCTACCTGAGTTCCCACGGGGCACCTTCGCGCGACTCGACCTCGGTGGGCATCACATCGGGCGGATCGAGCGCCCGCAGCTGTTCCGGGCGCTCGTCGCCGATTGGCTCGAGCGCGTCCAGCGCGCGAGCATCTAAGTTCGGTCAGTCCGCGGTGCGCGCGATCGTACTCCAAGCGAGCTTCGATACGTAGACGAGGTACGGCGGGGTGATACCCGTCCAGCCGCCCCTGTAGGCGCGGATGAACTCGGACTGCGCGATGAAGATGTAGGGGTGGTCCCGGTAGAGGATCTGCTGCATCTCGTGCACGATCTCGATGCGCTTGGCCGGATCCATCTCGTCGGCCTGCTTGGCGTAGAGGGCGTCGTACTCGGGGTTGCAGTAACCCGTATCTGACCAGTTGCCGAACTGGTCGCACATCACCGTCATCAGCATGAAATCCGGATCGATGTAGCCGAGCCACGACCACATGTGGATGTCGAAGTCGAGGTACTTGCCGTCGGGTGCCATCATCACGTCCCAGGCGGCGCTGCCGTCCATCGGGCTACCGACGGTCTCGATCCCAATCGCCTTCCAGTCCTCTTGGATGATCTCGAACTTGCGCTGCTGGCCCTCGATGTCGTCCGGCAGGATCACCTCGTAACTCATCCGCTCGCCCTCGGGCGTCGTGCGGATGCCGTCTGTGCCCCTCGTGTAGCCGGCGTCGTCGAGCAACTGGTTGGCGAGTGCGAGGTCGTAAGCCTCCGGCTTGATCGTGGGATCGAGATAGTCGCCGGCGATCGGGGTGAGGATACTGGCGGCTGGTGCGGCACGCCCGTTGTAGACCGTCTCGATGATCTTGTCGCGATTCACGGCATGGGCCATGGCGTTCTTTACGACAGGGTCGAGCAGCTCGCGGTGGTTCGTCTTCTTGGGATTCGCGTTGAAGCCGATGTTGACGACGTCCGGGACGAGGCCCTCGACAACCTGCACGTCCGGCATCGCCTTAACTTGATCGACGAGCGTGACGGGAACCTTATCCATCGCATCAATCTCACCGGCCTTGAAGGCGCTGACCATCGCGTCGGGGTTCTGGTAGACGGAGATGCCGATCGCATCGAGGTTGGGCTTGGGTCCGTAGTAACCAGGGTTACGCTCAAGCAGCGTGGTGCCCTTTTCGTCGTAGACCTTGACGGTAAAGGGGCCGCCGCCGACGAGCTCGCCCTCGGCCTTCATGTCCCACTTATCGAGGCCCTTGCCGCCGTTGCCGACGTGCTTCTCGAAGACGTGCTTGGGCAGGATGTAGAAGGGCTGCAGGTTGGCGAGCGCGGTCGCCTTCGGCTCTGCGTAGGTAACCACCAGCGTCTGGGCGTCCGGCGCATCGACAGATTCGACCCCGTCGATGTAGCCGGCCGTCAAGCCGGTCGAGACGTCCCTGTACTTGAGCACCGTCTCGAAAGTCCAGACCGCATCGGCCGAAGTCAGCGGCGTGCCATCCGACCACTCGCCGGGACGCAACGAGAAGGTGTAGGTGCGGTTGTCGTCCGAGACGGTCCACGACTCGGCCCAGTCGCCTGTCAACTTGTAGTCCTCGTCGTACTGGACGAGCGCGGGATACATCTCCTGAAAGATGATGTACGAAACTTGGTTTGAGCCTACGAACGGATTGATGCCGTCTGGAGGATCGGTGTACCCGATTCGCAATATCCCGCCCTCTTTGATCGGCGCAGCGGCATCGCTTCCGCTACTGCCCGCTTCACTATCGCCGGTGGTGCCACCGGGTGTTGTCGAGGTACCGCCGCCGCAGGCACTGAGGACTGCGACCAAGACGAGCAAGGCAAAGGTGAATGTGATGCGGCGCATGAGGAACTCCTGACTCTTCCGACAGGGTACAACGGTTTGGCACGCTATGGGAAGGGGCGGAGGGGCGATCAGCACCACCTCGTTACACTCCCAAACCTATGGATCGCCGAGCAGAACTAGAAGAGCGCACGCGCTACGAGGCCGCCGAGGTTGAGGGGCGCGTCTTCGCGGGCTGGGCTGAGGCCAACGTCTTTACGGCCGACCCGAATGCTCCGGGCGAGCCGTATTGCATCGCTTTGCCGCCACCGAATGTGACGG
>SYIF01000133.1 GCA_005798855.1 Actinomycetota bacterium
GCGTGGTGCGGCCGCCTTCGGCATTCTCAATGACAGACGGCTCGCCGCCTTCGAGAACGGACATACACGAGTTGGTGGTACCGAGATCGATTCCGATTACGCGACCCATAAGAGATAAGCCTCCGTGAAGATGGGATGAGGGGGATGGATGTGCAGGCGCCGAGGAGTGGCGCGTGACCACACTCTATTACCTGAGTGGCTGAATATCAAGTTTTCTTTTTGTGATAATTCACATTACGGCGAATCAAAAACCCCCACTCCGCCGCTCCAGCGAGTACCATCACGGTATGCGTCGCCTCGTCCCAGTCCTCGCGCTGATCCTGACCCTAACGATCTCCGCGACGTCCGCGCAGGCCGCCGCCCGGCTGAGCGCCGCCCAAGTTGCCACCGCAATGACCGCACGCCACGCCTTCGTGCAGCCGAGCGTGTCACCGACGCCGGACATCGCAGCCCTCACCGCCGTCGCCGCCGCCAACCCCTCCTTCTACCTGGTCGTGCTCGCCCGGCCGCTTGCGGGCGCTGCGAACGCCACGGGCTCTGCCCGACTGCTCGCGCAGGCACTCCAGGCCAAGGACCCACAAGCCACCGTTGGCCTGATCACCAAAGGCAAGCTCGGCGGAGCATCGCTCAGCTACCCAAAAGACCGCATCAGCAAGGCCGTCGCCGACACCGGTGCGGTTGCCGCCACCGATCCGGTTGGCGCGCTGACGAGCTATGCAGCCGCCGTTACGAAGCCGAACAAGAATGCGGATGACACAGGCGCCAGTGGCAGCAGTGGTCGACCGTGGTGGCAATGGGCTGTCGTGGTCTTGCTGCTCGGAGGCATTGTGCTGGTTGTGCTCCGCATCCGTGCGCGCTCCAATGAGCAGCGTCGCCGCCGCCGCGGTGGTTCGATCTGGACCGCTCGCGAATTTCATCTCGACCGTCTCGAGAACCTCGCCGCACGCCACACGACACTCACGGGCGAGACCACCACGAGCGATGGTCCAAACGCCGACGACCCCGAGGCCGCCGACCACCTCCAGACCGCCAGCGCTCGCCTGCTCGCCTTGCGCCGCACGCTGCCAGCACTCACCTCGCCCCGCGAACTGCGCACCGTGGCCGGCGAACTCGACGCCGTCGAGTGGGAGATCCTCTGGGTCGAGTACCGCCTGGCCGACCATGCACCTCCCGCCACCATCGCACCCGGATTCCCAGGCCTCTGCTTCTTTTCTCATGAGCACGGGCTTGGCACCGAGGCCATCGAACTACGCAAGCCCGACGGCACGATCAACACCGTCTACGTCAGCCCCGAGAACCGACTCGCCCTCGAGCGCGGCGATGCTCCCGAAGTTTCGCTCGTGCACGTCGGCTCGCGCATGATCCCTTGGCCCGCAGCGCCATCCTGGTATGGCGCCTACGGCTGGAGCCCCGACGACCTACCGGGCCTCGAATACAACGACGAGCAAATCTGGGGCATCGATGGTCCAGAGCGCGACGAAGAGCCCCCAGCAGACGAGGCCAGTAGCGACCTGACGACACCTCCCGCACCGGCCTCCGGCATCGTCCCCACGCAGGACGGCGAGCTTGCGCTGCCCGAAGAAGAGGCGACGCGCGCCCGGGACCCCGACTCCGACGCCGCCTTCGAAGACGTCGCTGCACCCGCGGAGGCCGCGCCGGCGAGCGTGGCCCCACCTGCGCTACCCGTCGCAGAACCCGCTCCAGACCAGGCCTTCGAAGAACTCGACCTCCCAGCACCGACGGGCCTGATCGACGAGCCGAGCGGCGAACCTGAAGCCTCCGAAGAGCTCTTCCCCATGCCACCCACACCGCCCGTGATCGACGACGGCGAGGACACGATGGACGGCACGAGCCGTCCCCCAGCAGGTGGCGACGCCACACTCGATTGGGATCCATTCACCGTGCAGGAGCCGCCGGCAGACGGTTCGCAGCACTAACGGTGGCTCATCACCGGTGGTATTGGGGAGTTGTGGTTCGCGTCGATTCGGCCCGCGAGCTGTTGTCGTCGATCGCAGCCGATGTGGATGACGACGATGTCCGGGTGCAAGATCCGCGCACGGGACATATCACCCTGTTCTACGCCCTCTTGCGCGGTCGCCGCGATGCACCCGTACTCGCCGACCGTATCCGGGAGGCCGCAACGGCGATCAAGCCCTTTTCCGTTACCTGCGCAGGGTTCGATGAGTTTCCCTCGACCACCCGTCCCGTCGCCTGGCTCGGTGTCCAGCAGGGAATCGAGGAATTGCTGTCCCTACGCACGAGCCTCTGCGCGTGCGACCAGGATTGTCATCGTCATGCGTTCATACCGCACCTGACTCTGGCCTACGGCGAAGAGGCTGCAACCTACGCCGCAGCCCACGAGAAGATTCGGATACACGCAGGAACAGCCGTGTGCGAGACACATGTCGATGCCGTCTGGATTGCCGGGTTTCCACAGAATGGCCACCCGGCCCGCGACCTGCGGTATGTCGAACGTGTGCCGTTCGCTGGGCAGTAGTCCGACGCGCCATTACACTAACCAGATGCGCACACCGCTCACCGATTCGTTCGACCGCCACATCGAGAGCGTTCGTATCTCGATTACCGACCGCTGCAACTTCCGCTGTAAGTACTGCATGCCTGCGGAGGGACTGCCATGGCTCCAACGCACGGAAGTATTGTCGTTTGAGGAGATAGAACGCCTCGCCACGATTCTGGCCTCGATGGGCGTCAGCCACGTGCGTCTAACGGGAGGCGAGCCGCTGGTCCGCCGTGACGTCCCCGACCTGATCGAGCGCCTCGTCAAGGTGCCTGGCCTCAAGGATCTCGCCTTGACGACCAACGGAGTCGCGTTGCGCACGCTCGCCGGGCCGCTCGTCGATGCCGGCCTGCGCCGCATCAACGTCTCGCTCGACAGCCTCGATCACTCGCGCTTTGCCGAGATTACGCGACGCGACATGCTCGATCGCGTCCTCGAAGGGCTGGAGGAGGCGGAGCGTTACCCCGAGTTGCGCCCGATCAAGGTCAACTGCGTCGCGATGCGCGGCTTCACCGAGCCCGAGGTGATCGCCTTCGCCGAACTGGCGCGCCGCAAGCCCTACACCGTCCGCTTTATCGAGTTTATGCCGCTCGACGCCGACCGCACCTGGCGCAAAGAAGACGTCCTCACCGGCGCCGAGATTCGCGCCACAATCGAAACGGTCTACCCGCTCGTACGCGTACCCGCGGCTTCCTCGTCCACCGCTGAACGCTGGGCCTTCGCGGACGGAGCAGGCGAGATGGGCTTCATCAATCCTGTCTCGGAGCCATTCTGCTCCTCGTGCGATCGCATCCGCATCACAGCCGAAGGCGCCCTGCGTACCTGCCTCTTCGCGATGGAGGAGACCGACCTTCGCACACCCCTGCGAGCCGGTGCTACCGATCTCGAAATCGAGACGCTTGTGCGCCAGGCCGTCCAAGCCAAGCGCATGAAGCATCAGATCGGCGAGGCAGGCTTCGTTCGTAGCGCTCGCTCGATGAGCCAAATCGGCGGGTAATCCCGACCCGTCGATTACCCACGCGCGTGTGTTGACCGGTACCATTGCTCTGTGAGCACACCGACCGTTCACCCCGTTTGCCGCGCCGTTAACCGCATTGGGCGCTTTCTGCCCCGTGGTTGGCGCGATTTCTGGCTCCAGTTCGCCATCTTCTGGTCGTTCTATGTGGCCTATGAGGGTTCACGAACCTTGGCCCAGAGCGACCGCTACCTTGCCATGCGCAACGCCCTCGACGTCATACGAGCACAGCAGGTGCTCGGTATTGACTGGGAGCGCGGCGTCCAAGTCTGGGCCATCAACGCACCCAGCCTGGTCATGACGATCGCCAACTGGACGTACTTCAACTGTCAATTCACGATCACGTACGCACTGCTCTTGTTCATCTACTTCCGCCGCAATCACGCCTTTTACTTCATTCGCAATGCGCTGCTTGGGACGAGTTTCGCCGCACTGCTGGGCTACGTCCTGCTGCCAACCGCTCCACCGCGCATGCTCGGTGGACTCGGGTTTATCGACACGCTGCAGCAAACGTCGATCAACCACAGTTCTGGCATCGTGCAGTGGTTTGCTAATCCTTATGCGGCAATGCCATCGCTACATACGGCGTACGCGGTCATCATTGGCTGCGCTGGAGTACTCGTCTTCTCCCACCCGCTGCTGCGAGTAATCTGGGCGCTGTACCCGCTCCTTGTCCTCTTCTCCATCATCGCAACCGCGAACCACTGGTTCCTTGACGCCGCCGTCGGTGCGTTCGTGGCGCTCTTTGCCTTGCTCTTCGCCTTCGCTGTCAGCCGAGGGCGAATCCCCACGCTCACGCATGCACGCACAACGCGAATGTCAACACCGGCCTCGCCGCTCGGTGGCGATCAGCTGCCACAACGCGCCTAGTCAACCGCTCGTCGGTCATTGCCGACCGCTCGTCAGCAATGGACAGTGAGACGTTGGTGCTCGTCGTATGTTTCAGCCATGGGCGTAGAGCGACTCCAGCAGGAATACACAGACGGTACGCGCCGGGTGATCGCCAGCATCATGGCCCGCATCACGCACATTCCTGTGACGGCCAACCAAGTCACGATGGCTGGTTTTGTCCTTAATGCGATTGCCGCGGTGCTCGTGTACCGCGAGGCCTACATCGCAGGTGGCGTGCTCTTCCTCGTTGGTTCGATCCTTGACATCTTCGATGGCGCCGTGGCGCGTGCCCGCGGCGAAGCCGGCCCCCGTGGCGCCATGTTCGACTCGATTCTCGATCGCTTCTCCGAGGCGATCATGCTCGGCGCCATCGCGCTCGTGTTCGCGCGTGATGGGAATGAGATTGCCCTGATCGCAGTCATAGCCGCACTAACTAGCTCGTTCATGACGTCGTACCTTCGTGCCCGCGCCGAGGCGCTTGGGCTTGACGGCACGTATGGCGTGATGGCGCGTGCCGAGCGAGTCGTGTTGATCACGGCGGCAATCTTGTTTGCTCCTCTCGGCGCTCTACCGTGGGGCATCATCCTGCTCGCCGTTCTCTCCACCATCACTGTCGTGCAGCGTGCTCGTCACGTTCTGCGCCAACTCTAAATCACCAACGAGCCCCACAGATCCACATCAACCGGAGGAATTACCACGTGTCTACACCCCAGAATCGCGTTCGTCGTCGCTCGGACGGCAAGGTCCGCGTCGCCATCGTCGGCGTCGGCAACTGCGCATCTTCGCTCGTCCAGGGCGTTGAGTACTACAAGAATGCCGATCCCAAAGAGACCGTCCCGGGGCTGATGCACGTCAATCTGGGTGGGTATCACATCCGCGACATCGAGTTTGTCGCAGCGTTTGATGTCGACAAGGAGAAGGTCGGCAAGGACCTCTCCGACGCGATCTTCTCGGGCCAGAACAACACGATCAAGTTCTCCAAGGTGCCAAAGACGGGCGTCAAGGTCCATCGCGGCATGACGCACGACGGCATTGGCAAGTACCTGTCTGAGGTCATCACGAAGGCGCCAGGTGAGACTGCCGACGTCGTCCAGATCCTCAAGGACACCAAGGCCGACGTGATTGTTTCGTACCTCCCGGTCGGTTCGGAGGAGGCAACGAAGTGGTACGTTGAGCAGGCACTTGCCGCTGGCGTTGCCTTCGTCAACAACATCCCCGTCTTCATTGCCCGCGAGACGTATTGGGCGAAGCGCTTTAAGC